>CAYUEE010000088.1:0-18884 GCA_964443615.1 uncultured bacterium
GCCGATACTGAAGCCCCAGCTTCAACTGCCGATACTGAAGCCCCAGCTTCAACTGCCGATACTGAAGCCCCAGCTTCAACTGCCGATACTGAAGCCCCAGCTTCAACTGCCGATACTGAAGCCCCAGCTTCAACTGTTAATGCTGACGCCTCTGTCTCTGAATCCCCCGCTGCCACTGAACCCGTCTCCGACGCGCCGACTCCCGAACCCGCCGCTGATCCATCTGGGATCCGTCACCTCTGCTTTGTCCGCAATAAAACGTTAGTTACCACCTCTCTCCCCATCCCATCAGGCAAAGTCGCTGAACCTGCTCAAGTCCTATACGCCTATCTGCTCAGCCATCCTGAGTTTGGGGCTGTACTGCAGCATTACTTCACGGATCCGACGTTAGTTGACCTAGAGGAGATGGATCCTGAAATTCAAGCGTGTTTGCGGTATACTGCCGCACTGAATGATCGCGATTTCAAAAGTGTCGCCATCTGGGTCAGCCGCTGCTGTCTCAACCCTGAAGAGAATGAGCCTGTCTTGCAAGAGGCGTTGGAGAAAGCTAAGGCTGTTGCCCAAGCAGCTACTTCTACGCCCTCCCCGAGTCCTACCTCATCGCCAGACCCTGACCCCTCCCCTGAACCGACCGCCGCTGCCTCTGCTCGGCAGGCCAAATCCCAGCCACGGGCTCGTCATCGCTTACGCAGTACTGTCCCCACAGGGGCCCTGTTATCTATCTCTGCCGCTGCGCTGGTTATCGGAACCTTTAGCGGATGGTTACTGGGCAACACCGGCTCATTTGCCTTGGGAGCACTTGTCGGCCTCATGCTAGGTGTGCTCCTTGGCATTGTGGGTGGGAGTGCCTTAAGTGGTGGATCCTTGTTGATTACAGCAGCAACTATCGGTATCGCAATTGGTTCACGAATCGTTGGGATATCGGGCACCGTTGGTGTGTCGTTTGGCTATGTTGGGGCCAGCATTCTCTCGCTCTGGGGTGCCGCTTTAATCAAAAACTATGTCGGGACAGAACTCCGGCCCGATTTCTCTGGCTTTGCCAAAGGGATCCTAAGTCGAGTGGGTCGCATCATTATCGGCGTTACACTCCTAAGCTACGGCGTGGGTGCAACCACTGGGTTGACAGTGGCCCTATCCGGTGACGGTGGCATTGCTGGACTGACCGCTTCTGTTGGGGTTGAAGTTGACGGAACACGATTGAACCCACCACGGAACCTTTTAGAAGCCGCAGGTCAGGGCCATTTCAATGCTGTCCAAAAGTTCCTTGACCAGGGTGCGGACGTGGATGAGGGTCCACTGACAACCATGAGCCCCGACGATGAAGGCCTTTTCCCCATTGAAGCGGCTGTCTCTGGTTGCGTTGCGACCACTATTCGGATGCAAGGCGCTGGCTACGCTATTGTCTCGGCGGACTGTTACCCCGACTTAGTGAATCCTGAGGTTGTAGCGGCTCTGATTGAGGCGGGTGCTAATCTGACCAACCGACCCAACCTACTCCATCGGGCTGTTGAAGCTGGTAACCAAGAGGCCGTCGCACTCCTGCTAGCAGAGGGGCTAGATGTTAACCAAGCGGATCAGTTTGGACGTACCCCTCTAGATATTGCTGCAGAAGAAGGCCATACCGACCTCATCACAGTTCTCGAAGGTCAAGGAGCCCGCTAGAAGAACCAGCCGTAGCTGTGGAGGCCTTTTCCTAAGATATTGACTCCCAAATAACACACCCACACCACCAGGAATCCGGCACCAGCCAGGATAGCGGGTCGGCGGCCCTGCCATCCCTTTGTGATTCGAGCGTGCAGGTAGGCGGCAAACACCAGCCAGGTAATCAAGGCCCAGGTCTCCTTAGGATCCCAGCTCCAATAAGTTCCCCACGCCTCATTCGCCCATACAGCGCCGGCGATGATACCGATGGTGAGCAAGGGAAAACCAATGCCAATTAGGCGATAACTGGTGTTGTCTAAGATCTCAGCCAGGGTTAATTGCTGAGGGTTTAGTTGAGCACTCAGTGTAGAGGCAACCGCTTGAGGTGGATCCATTACGGCTACGCCAGATTGATTGGAAACACCAGATTGATTGGATCCGTCCCATTGAACGGTCACGGTCGCCATGCCCGCCGTTGCTGCCACCGTGGGGCGCTCTGCCTTGGCCCGGTAACTGCCAACGCCCAACGAGTCCCCTTTGAGAGAGACAGCTTGTCCCCGTGTCACGCCTAAAAAAGCAATGGCCAGTAGGGCTCCCACTAACAAGGCGGCGTAGCTCAATAACATCACCGTGACATGCATCATGAGCCAATTCGATTGCAAGGCCGGGACTAACGGCTGAGCCACTTGCATATCTCCAGGTAAGGCTAGAGCCGCAAACGCCACGATGGCCATGGTCACTGGTGCCGTAACGACCCCGACTAACCGACTTTGGCTCATCTGCTGAGCAATTAAATGCAGTAAGGTGATACCCCAAGCTAGGAAGAACAGTGATTCGTACAGATTACTAAGGGGAAAATAACCAGCATCAAGCCATCGCGCTCCCAGCAACGTCGCCATCACCAAATTACTAATCACCATTCCCGCTGTGCCCAATTCTGTGAGTAACGGGATCCCTTGAAACGCCGCGCCTACCCAGTAGAGCAACATCGTTAAGAATGTGATGGTAAACGCTGCATTGTTTAACAGTGCTTGGAGATCAACCAGGGTCATGACAATCCTCTATCACTATTTCACGGACACTTTTTCGCAACCACTATGTCACGGGCACAGCCCCATTCAAACTTAAGCATTATTTAGCTGGGGCGAGGCTAACGTGTTGGTCTTACCAGCTTAGACGATGTTTCCTGACCAGAATACGAGATTGCGAGTCATTGTTGGCGGTACCTTTGACCTGGGAGCTGGATCCGTTCAACTCCGTCTGAGCTAGCTCGTAGGGGAATTGCACCACAGCATCCGTCTTCGCCACATAGACAAAATCTTGCTCCAGTGCAATCGCCTTCCCAAACAGTTGGTTCAGCCGCCGCGCAAACAGGATCCGTTCATCCGCTACACCATCGGCATCTGTATCCCGCAGAAGTGGATCCGGTTGTTATGGGATTCAGTCAGAAAAATATTGCCGTTATCTCACACCATCAACCATCGGGACCGCGACAGTTGATCCGCAAACACAGCAACTTCAAACCCAGAGGGAGCCATCAAACTGGCATCCTCCAGCTGTCAATCACTTGGGGCGGACGGGATGTTGACGATGAACTAAAAGGATCCAACAAACTCTCGGGAGTGATTTGAATCGGAGTGGGAGTCACAGCATCCCTGTCTTGAGCAAAGCTAGCCAGGCCGAAACCAAGATTCAGAACTAGCAGAATCAGCCAGGAGTGCAGTGGGGCATGAGGATGCAAAGAGTGAGGTCAAAATAATCCTAGAGTTTCGTATGGAACAGCTATCCATGTTTAGTCAATTCCATCCACACCATATCGACTAATTCTCCATCAGGCATGGGCCACGCTTTAGGCATAACTTCTCTAACATTGAATCCTGCCTTTTTGCACATATTAATAGATCCTTGATTAGTAGACACAATGGCGGCTCCAACGGTTTGAATTCCCAACTCAGTAAAGGCATAGTCTGTAATGCGTTGCAATCCTAAACGTCCATACCCTTTCGTTCTCAGTGTCCGCGCCAAAATCGCAATTCCCACCTCAGCTGTTAATAGATCTCGATTCAATCCTTTCAAAACAGCGTATCCAATAGGATCCTCTTCCAAGTCTAAATAGACACCGAACACCTCCGGCTGACTCGGGCGAGAATAGGGCAGCGCGTAACAGGAAATCGCCTCTAGAAAGGGTTCAATCTGATGTGTCTCAAAAAACGGATTCCACCCCATCAACTGCACTAGATCCGGATCCTGGGCTAGCATGATGAGATGTTTAATATGGTCTGTCCCCATAGAAGCCAGGAAAAGGGTTATCCCTGTAGGCTGATGGATTTGTTCTAAGATGACTCTTTTATCTGTCATAAACCTACTATTTATCTGTGCTGTTCCGTGTCTCTATAAACTGGTTCGCTAATTGGTATTCATCGATGTTGGTGTAAAATAATGTTATTTCTTCATCTGGTCGAATATCCCTCAAAGCAATCAGATGAGCCCATAAACCGTCCTCACCCTCGACCCATTTGACCACAGCATTTGGGTGAGTAGAATGATTACAGAGGGAGCAGAGTCCGAATACGAGGTACCCATTCAATTGGCTTTTACAAGCATTTATATCACTGTACTCGGAAGGTCTTACAAAATAGTACTGAGCCACCGTTGTGGTATCGATAATCTGTCTTTGGGCGGGCGGAAGTGTGCAGGTGGGGGCTGCCTCGATCAATTGACCTTTCTCGATGGGCTGAGTAGCCACTGTCCCTCGACCTTTACCTTGCACAAGATCAATCTTCAGCATGTCAATATCTTTGAGTAACGAGCTATACAACTAGACATTCAAGGTGAGATAAATGCTATTTTGACCAGCAATCTAGAACTCTCAACTCCTGGCCAAAGCACAACAAATGTACAGCACAAAACAGCACAAGCTAGGAATAAAATGCCGTTTTGTATTATAAGTTGAGCTAGTATCATAATATTTAGCGAACAACTTAACTCTCCATCAGACCATCAGAACACTCAGCTACTGTACAGCCATCAAAACGTGATCAAGAGGAGAGGAAACCGTAATCTAGAGGTGGAGTTCTGCGCAACAGATTGTCATAGCCGTGTCATACAGTCGACGTAGGGGTGCCACAGGTTGCCCTTACAGTCAAAAGTAGCGTAGTGAATGACAACAACCATGATGCCTAACTCTTCTAACTCCAACTCGACAACACTGCTTCGTCGTTTAACGTCATCAGTAACCTCAGTATCGCTTGTGCTGCTGGGCGCGGGGGCTACGTTGGTGGTATCAAACTTTTTGCCTGCTCAGGATCCGGCCACCCAACTAAGTCGTCTCTCGGTTGAAAGTGTCGAAGCCCAACCTTTGCCTCTCACTAACGACCCTAACTTCATTGCCACTGTCGTTGAACAAGTTGGTCCAGCTGTTGTCCGCATCAATGCCTCTCGTACAGTAGCCGCCCGTGTTCCCGAGGCCTTGGATGATCCCTTTTTCCGCTACTTTTTTGGCTCACCTGATGGCAGAGGCGGATCCGAGCGTGAAGAACGGGGAACAGGATCCGGTTTCATCATCAGTCAGGACGGCAAGATTTTGACCAATGCCCACGTTGTGGATGGGGCTGATCGCGTGATTGTGACCTTAAAAGATGGTCGGGAGTTTGAAGGCCGTGTGCTTGGAACGGACTCCCTCACAGACGTAGCGGTGATCCAAATCAACTCTCAAGACCGTCTCCCCTCTGTTTCTGTAGGCAACTCTGATACGTTGCGCCCGGGTGAATGGGTTATTGCTATCGGTAACCCTCTGGGTCTTGATAACACTGTGACGGCGGGTATTGTTAGTGCCACAGGTCGCTCTAGCGGGGAAGTGGGTGTTGGTGACAAGCGAGTTGACTTTATCCAAACTGATGCAGCCATCAATCCGGGTAACTCTGGTGGTCCACTGCTTAACCTCCGTGGTGAAGTCGTAGGGATGAATACAGCTATCATCCGAGGTGCTCAAGGCTTAGGGTTCTCGATTCCTATTAATCGGGTCCAGGAAATTTCGGATCAGCTGATCACCAGTGGTCGTATCGATCGGGCATTCCTCGGAATCCAAATGATTACCCTCAGTCCCGAAGTGACTCGCAACATTAATGAGGATCCTAATAGCGGTTTATTCGTCGATGAAGAGGAAGGGATCCTGATTACTCGTGTTGTGCCAGGTGCACCGGCTGAGCGGGCTGGACTACGGGCGGGTGACGTCATCGTGCAACTCAACGGCCAAACCATTGAAGATTCCCGTGATGTCCAGCGCATTGTGGAGAGCACTGCAGTCAACAGTACGGTGTCGGTTACGGTTATCCGACGAGGTGAGACTATCACACTGCCTGTGCGGACTAGTGAGTTACCAGAGGAAAGCTAGTTTAACCGCAGAGGCTTAGGGGTCTCCGATTCAGCGATGGAGGTAGTTGCCTGTAGTCAAACAGGTGTAATCAACTAGGTGATCGAATGGGTGGGTCGACAGCAGATCCGCCTTATTTTGTCTGCGTTGCTATTTAGAAGAGTCTAGATTGAGACGTCTCGTGGAACTGTCAGCCGCTGACGCCTACTTTCTGATTAACTGAGTATATGCTTGAAGTCACAGAAATAGCTAGGGTGACTTGGTAATCTAGTGATAACTTAGGGTTTCAGGGAGTTCTCGGATGACATCAGCGTCTGCAAGTTATGCTCCACACAACAATCACACGCCGAAGGTTTCGGTCTTGATGCCTGTGTATAACGCCGAACGCTATCTAGCTGAAGCTGTTGAGAGCGTCCTAGCCCAAACGTTTACAGATTTCGAATTGATTGCCCTCGACGATGGCTCCACAGATACTTCTCTAAGTCTACTGAATCGCTATGCCGCTCAGGACGACCGAGTGTATGTGGTTAGTCAACCAAATCGAGGTGTCGCCCACACACGAAATGACCTGTTGCGCCTGGCACGTGGTGAGTACGTCGCTGTCCTGGATGCGGATGATGTTGCCATGCCAGCACGACTGGATCGCCAAATCGCCTATCTTGATGCTCAGCCCGAGGTGGTGTGTGTCGGATCCTGCCACCAGGTTATCGATGACTGTAGTCGTCTCCTCACTGAACTGCAGCTCCCTGAAGACAATGACACCATTCAACGACTAGCTTTGGCTGGGCACGGCAGCATTTGTAACTCAGCATCGATGATTCGACGAAAGGCCCTGATTGCAGTTGGGGGCTATGACCCGTCTGTAGCTCCAGCTGAAGATCTCGATGTTTGGCTAAAGTTAGGTGAGGTAGGGTTACTCGCTAATCTAAGCGACGTGCTGATTAAATATCGACTCCATTCAAATTCCTTAAGTGAGAAGAAACAGGCATTACAGCGTGAGAATGCACGGCTAGCCTGTGAGCGGGCCTGGCAACGACGGGGGATTGAAGGACGCTTTGAAGCCGGGAATCCGTGGCGACCTGGGCCTAGCCGGGGCTCTCGATATCAGTACATGCTGCGTTACGGTTGGTGGGCTTTCAAAAGTGCTCAGCGTCAGACTGCTATCTACTACGGAATACAAGCGACCCAGCTCTGCCCCTGGGAAAGAGAAGGTTGGAAACTCTTATCCTGTGCTCTGTTTAAGGCATTGCCCAACCGTCAGGCCTCCCCTCAATCCGTGTCAGCCCCGGGAAAAGCTCTGGGCCCAGTGTCATCGGAAGTGATGTCGTAACGGATGATCACTCTGCAAGGATCCTGGGCTAGCACCACACCGAAACACCCAAGGCCAAACTCCATCCTAAACTTTCAAGTTATAGGGCAAAATCTGAGGAAAAACCGAAGTCTGCAGCGTTTTGGTAGGACGACCTTACACTGATGAATAATCTGAGACCCACCCACCTGAGACGCAAAGGATATCAGCATGACAACACCAGTTTTTGCTATTGGTTTGGATGCGGCGGATCCGACACTCCTAGATCGCTGGATTGCTGACGGTCACTTGCCAACCCTTCGACAGCTACGTGAGCAAGGATCCTATGGTGTCTTGCATAATGTCGTTGAGTACAATAGCGTCCTGGCTGAGAGTTCATTGACAGAACTGCTTTGGGTGACGTTGTGGTCAGGATGTTTGCCGACTCAAACGGGGTATTGGGGGGTCGAAAAATACCATCATGAGAATTACGAAATTCAGTTTGATTCTGTGAATGGTGGCTACCAGTATGAAGAATTTAAGCCCTTCTATGCGTTAGGTGATGCCTATCGGGTAGCTCTCTTCGATCTGCCGGTGGGTAAGATTGTGGACTCTATCAATGGCGTGCAAGTCCTGGCTTGGGGAGGGCACTTTCCGTTTACGCCCAGTTATTCTCAACCGGACGTGCTTCTGCCTCAGATCGTTGAACGTTATGGTGAAAATCCCACATTTTTGCAAGATTCTGGATTCTGGTGGGACTTAGACTACATGCACTGGATAACAACCGCAACCATAACGAGTATTGAAAAGCGGGTCCAAATCAGTCAGGAACTGGTGCAGCAGGGACCGTGGGATCTCTTTCTTACTGTTTTTGGGGATCCTCATGCTGCCAGTCATCTCCTATGGCACTATAGCCAACCTGATCACCCATTGTATAATTTTGCTCAAGCTCAGGGGCAAGGGGAAGAAATGGATCCAATGCTTCGCTGCTATGAGGCGATGGACCAGGGTCTGGCAACGCTGATGGCAGATATCCCTGAGGAGGCCTACGTCGTTGTTTACTCTGTCCACGGTATGGGAATCAACAACACAGATGTGTTGAGTATGGCAATGCTTCCTGAAGTGATGTATCGATTTAATTTCAAAGTGTCTGCACTGGCCCCTGGTGAACTTAACACCGATCCGCCACCTTCGATTACTGAGGTAGAGCTAGGGACATCTTGGGCTGGCCAGGTATGGCGACGACAATTTAAACCTAAAACATTACCGATGCGGGCGTTGAAGAAGTTAGCTCCGCGAGTCTACCACCTGCTGACGGGGCGACCCATGCTAGCAGCACCGCATGAACTGGCGGAGCAGTCAATTCCACTGTCATGGATGCCTGGAATGTGGTATAGCCCCCTTTGGCCTCAGATGAAGATATTCGCATTACCAGCGTTTTCGGATGGTCACCTACGAGTCAACTTGAAAGGGCGAGAACCCAATGGCCAAGTGGATCCGTCTGAGTATGACCAGTTGTGTGACGAGGTAACAGAACTGCTCTACCGACTTAGAGACGGACGGACAGGGCAACCAGTGGTGGAAACGGTTCTGCGCACGCGTCAATCTCCGCTTGATATGGATCCTAAGTTGCCGGACTCAGACTTGGTTGTAATCTGGTACAAACACGCTGTGGATGTGGTTGACAGTCCAGATGTGGGGCGGATTGGACCCTTACCCTACTATCGAACCGGTGGACACCATCGCTCAGACGGCTTTATGACCGTTAAAGGACCGGGGATCGCGCCTGGCTCTACGTTTACCCATGCTCGGGCGGTGGATGTGGGTCCCACCATTTTGCAGTTGATGGGTGCACCGATTCCTGCTCATTTTGATGGTCGAGCGATTGAACTGCAATCAACTCTTCACACATCCCCGGTTGCAACCTAGTAACTGGGGCTGGCTTTCTGTGGTTCAAGCTCGAAGGGCAACGGATCCTAAGATTGCAGCTTCAATAGTATCGGGTTCCAACTCATGGCCGATGATCACTAAACGAGTTTGAGGGGTTTCACCACTTGACCAGGGACGATCATAATAGTGATTGAAGCGTGGGCCTACCCCTTGTAACACTAAGCGCATTTGTTTGTGGGGAACAGCAATGAATCCCTTAATACGGTAAATCTCAAATCGGTTGACTAGATCCTGAAGGCGATTGATTAGCTCCTGAGGTTCAAAGGTTTGCTCTGTAACAATGTGAACAGAGTTAATGGCATCATCGTGATCGTGGTCATGGTCATGGTCATGGTCATGGTGGCTAGGTCGAGCATCAAGAGCGTCTTCAACAGCAGCATTGAATCCTAGAAGAACTTCCGGTTGCACTTGACCCTGCTCGCTCTTTAAAATCCGGATCTGCTTTGGAGCTTGGGATCGCAACCAGGCCTCCACACGAACTTGAGTACTAGGATCAACGAGATCCGTTTTTGTTAACAGGACAAGGTCTGCACAGTTCAGCTGATCTTCAAAAAGTTCTTCAATGGGCGTCTCATGATCTAAAGACTCATCCGCTGCTTGTTGCCTCAGTAATGCGTCTACGTCACCCACCAGTCGTCCAGTGGCTAACGCCTCACAATCGACAACCACCACTACCCCGTCTACCGTTGCTCCCGTCCGGATCTCCGGCCAGCGGAACGCTTGGACCAAGGGTTTGGGTAGTGCTAAGCCTGACGTTTCAATTACAATAGTGTCGATGTTATCGCGGCGATGCAGCAACCGTTGCATAGTGGGGAGAAACTCTTCCTGGACAGAACAGCAGAGACATCCGTTGGTAAGCTCTAGGATTGTAGGTCCCTCAGCGACGGATCCTGCATCATCTTCACAAATTTGACAAGAAGCCAGTAGATCCCCATCAATACCGATATCTCCAAATTCATTCACGAGTACGGCAATGCGACGACCTTGATTATTTTGCAGTAGATGGCGAATTAGTGTGGTTTTACCCGCGCCTAGAAAGCCTGTAATGACAGTAACTGGGATCCGATGCATAGGTCACTCCATGATTTGAAGAACAGGATCCTTGGTTTGGCAGAGAAGGATCCTTGAGTAAGAAAGAGAAAGCTAGATGGAATTGAATAATCTCCAAGTCCTGCTTGAAGTCCTAGGGTCTAGCTTGATACATCTGATGCTAGGAAAGTGGCATCATAGTAGTTCTAAACCGAAACGTTAGATTGAAGCTGTTGAGTTGAAACTGCTCTGTGGAACAAATCCATTTGGTGAAATAGGCCTGTCCGATGAAATCGACTTAGTTGGCTTGTGTCAGCTAGGTCAGAAAGCGCTAGGGTTGAGGGGGAATACGAGCAACGATCCCTGACTTCATTAACTCAGGTCTATCTGACCAAGGCATCAATCCTTGCGGCTTCTGGTAATAGAGTTCTGCACAGGCAAGGATAGCGGGTAATAGTTCTGTAACCCTCTCGTGTTCAGGATCTAGATCGCCAAATAGATAGGAGTGCTTGCCTGGTGCTGTAAACGCCACTGTACAAGGCCGGTTACAGGCACTCATGCATTGAACGGGTTGAAGCGTAAAGTTAGCGTTTAATGGCCAAGCTTCATGTAGGGGTCGCAGTTGAGCTAAGAGTTGCTCACCCTTGCTCTGCCCAATTTTACGGCCATCCTGCCATGTACTCGCGCAGGTGGTACATACGAACAAAGTATGCTGATCAAGCATCATCCGTGCCTCGCAGATGTAGACTGACAAACCTACTGGCGGGCATTCTGACTTAGAGCAAAGCTCCTTACAGCTGCGGGACAGCGCCGGATTCACACCGGACTTTCCCCGTTACCTCCAACAGCTGATCCCTGTTGGAACCGTAGATACTCCCACACCTTACCACAGTTGTTCAACTCACCTAGAGGCCCTAATGTTTGTTGACAGTTGTTGACAGCGTACGGATGCAGAAATACTAATCCTCAAATCAGATATTTGAATCCCATCAAATCAGATATTGTTGGCATACAAAAACTGTGCTCAGGTCAGCGACCCAAGCACGAAAAGTTATCAGTTCAGCCCATGAAAGGACTCAGCTCTCAGACTTAGTCTCTCAGACCTAGTCGATGGCTGACTTGGCCTTGTCCTTTAAGTTTTCGACGGCATGCTCAGTTTGGGCCTCGGTTTGCTTCTGCTCTCCTTCTGCCTGTTGTTGGGGGTTGCCCGTCAGCTCGCCAATGGCCTCCTGAACCTTGCCTTCCACATTCTTAGCTGTTGCCTGTACTCTATCCTCAGTACTCATAAATCTGCCTCCCTTAATCGGTAACGTGTCTTGGAACTCAATCCAACACTCTCAACTTAGAGGGGAGACGTGAAAAGCGTGTGAACTTGATCGACAGGATCCTTGATCTTCATTCATAGTAAATTCACAAGCGCATTTTAAGTTTTGGGTATGCTTCAACGTACTGCTAGGAGATCTAAATGGATATCGTAAGAGTGATTGCAGCTATTTTCGTTCCACCTCTGGGCGTATTTCTGCAGGTAGGACTTGGTGCTGATTTTTGGATCAATATTCTGCTCACATTACTAGGGTATTTCCCAGGTATCATCCATGCTGTCTGGGTTATTGCTCGGAAGTAGAGGCTTGACAGGATCCTGAGCAATGGCGATCTCATCCTTCCCAGTCAAGCTCTAGTGAGAAATAGCTATGTAAGTAAGCACTTCCTCAGGTTTGAGAGGAGTGCTTATCTGCTTTAGTGAGCTCGGTGGGTTCAGCTTGACAATGTATTGTGACTTACACTAACGGACTTGGAAATGATTGGATAGTCTCACCGTCCGATTGCTAGTGCTAGATAATTGGATCCTTAGTTCCAACTGTTTGTCCTAGTTTCGCCGAAATGTCTCTCGGAGGTAACCCACCACGGTTTGGCCCACCTCTCGTCGTAATCGTTTAAATTGTCGTCGCTGCCGCCACCGTTCAAACTCCTTTTCGTATTGTTCACTATCAACTTGAAAAACCTTCCATGTGTCGAGGCTGAGCTTTAACCCCCACCCCAGAAAAACGTATTGGGCAAATGTGAATCCAGGAGCAATCACCCAGTCTAATGAAAATAAGAACACATTCACAATCCCAAACCGGATCGCCTGCGAGGCTAATCGTTCTTGCTGAAATCGCTGGAAATCTTGCTCCTCTTGATAGGCACTCTGCAGTGTGGTCCATTCCTGTTCTGCCGCCTCTAAATCCGTCAACGGGATCCCAATTTCCTGAGCCATTTCCATCAGCTGCTGCCGGGAAAACTCGCCTCCTTCTGTTCGTAATGTGATTGCCCGTTGCAGAATTTGCTGCACATCATCTTGGCTGTAGGACTGACGCATAATTAGGATCCCTCATGACAAATCGATTAACCGGAACCGATTAAACCTGACTCTAAGCCTCAAACAGACGAGGGTTCTGCGGGAGACGGATCCTGCTTTGCCAGTGCGGCTGAATGGGCTGCCCGTAGCTGATCCACCAACTCGCCTCGCCGGTCGTACAGCCGTTTCAAAGGCCGTGATTCCACCTTAGACAAGCAATACGCTGTGAGTAAAGGCATCGCAATCGTTGAATCGCTGTATACCACCACAGTTCCTGGCAACTGATTCGGATCAATTTTGCCCCACGAGACCGCCTCTGAGGGAGTTGCTCCTGATAATCCGCCGGTATCGGGCCGTGCATCTGTGACCTGCAAAAAGAAATCGTGACCTTTTTCATCAATGCCGAGAACTTCTTGAATCTGAGGCTCCGTCTGTAGGACAAAATTCTTCGGTGACCCGCCACCTAGGATCCAGACTCCACTGGCGCCACCAGACCGCTTAGCGTCCAACACGATGGCGGCGGTTTCATTCACATCTAATGACACATCAATGACCGGGCCGCGATTCTCTAAAGCCAAAGCGGCTACATTCATGCCAATGGAGCTATCTCCCGGACTGGAGGTGTACACGGGCACGCCGTACCGATACGCAGCGGCCAATAGGGACTGCTCCTGGAGACCTAAAGCCTCCTCGCGCGCGGCAATGTACTGACCACATAGATGATGAAACTCCGCTGAGCCCATCCGCCGATCGAACTCAGGAGCCCGCATTATTTGCCGGAAAAACGCATCTGTGGAGAGCAATACGTCGTAGTCGAAGAAGATGTCATAGATCCGGACGACCCCCTCTTCCCGCAGGAGCACATCGCTGGTGTCGTGCCGCCCCCGATGCAAACTCAGACCAATGCCAAAGTGTGTGTCGTGATAGAGGTTGGCCCCGGTTGAGACAATCCAGTCAATGAAACCAGCCTTAATTAAAGGAATCACCGCCGCAATACCCACTCCAGCGGGAGTCAAGGCTCCTGTAAGGCTCAACCCTACGGTGACCTGAGGTTGCAACATCCGCTCGGTCAGCAGCTGAGAGGCTTCTCGCAATCGCCCGGAGTTGTAGGACAAAAACGTCTGATCAATCAGCTCCGTTACCGTAATCCCTGGCTGGATGGGGGTGGGATTAATGCGGTGTCCTTGCAAAAAACGGCTCGGTCCCGAGGTCATGGCCTTCTCCTATGCTCATCAATGGATCCGTTAGACAAGTAGCCTCTGATCCTAGCGCAAGGATCCTATCCATCCTCACCGGATCCGCAGCGCAACTCACTTCGTTCAGAACATGGCACCAGCAGTCTCTCCATTCAGGGGCTTTCGGGCGTTTCTAGGGTGAACACCGGACTTGACTCTGCCCTGAGTGTGGAAGGTGCCTATACTTTTGCGGTTACTGTCCTGGCCCAAATTTGAATGGATTCAGCAAATAGACAGTGATAATCTCGCAACTCACCACTGGCCATCCCAGATTCACTGGCCTCTTCAAATAGCTCCTGCAGGGATCGTATCGCCAATTGGGCAGCACCGGGCGATTGGGGTGTAACAGCGAGTAGCGCTTTTAGCTGAGTTCGAACACTCCTCAATTTTTCTGAAGTTGTGTCTGATCCGACATCACAGGATCCTCTAGACAACGGATTCTCGTCCAGTAGCTGACTTTGGGGAGGAAGATAGGCATGGGTGTGTGAATCGTAGGCGAGCACTTCTCCCGTTTCAATTTCGTAAATCCAGCCATAGATGCTTAACTTACCCTGATGCAGTTTCGCTCTAATCATCGGGTACGTTTTAAGGTTTTCAATCTGAATTAGAACATTCTCGGCAACTAAAGTCTCGATCAATTCTTCACCCGATTGATGTGAGTAGTTTTCTAAGACTAGACGCCGAGTGGACTCAGCATGTTGTAACCACTCGTAGACTAGGGGCATATCTGCTTGCAGCTTATTGAGTTTGAGGAGTCCTTTCATCGCTCCACAATGGGAATGGCCACAGATAATGACCTGCTCAATACCCAACGCTGTGATGGCATATTCTATCGTGCCGCCTTCACCCCCATTGGCCGCTCCATAAGGAGGCACAATATTGCCCGCATTGCGGATTACGAATAACTCGCCGATGTCAGTGCTGGTGATTAGATTAGGATCCACCCGCGAGTCGGAGCAGGTAATAAAGAGAACTCGGGGTTTTTGGCCGTGAGACAGCTGCTCTAGCAGATCCTGATGTTCAGGAACATAGGTTTTTCTAAACTTATCTAAACCACGAATGAGCTTTTTCATTGCCTGCCCCACAGAGTCTTGGTTTGACCTCTGTCATTATGATCTCATATGAGGGCTCCAGCGTCTCATGCCACAACAGAATCTTCAAAGAGGATCCTAAAAGCAGACTCTGGACATGAAGGATCCTAAAACTTCTCTCCAATGGCGAACTGTAACTGTGACTCGCCCCCATCCCCTTGACCAATGCCGTAATCGATTCTCAACGGGCCTAGAGGGGATTGGATCCGTAGGCCGGCTCCCAGACCCAGGGCACTACCCGGCTTGAGTCGAGCGCCGGCGGGGTTGCCAATTACGCTCTCGCCACTGCCTAGGTCTGTTCCATAATCGACAAAGAGGACACCACCAACCGGGTTGAAAATGGGGAATCGGTACTCAGCTGTAGCTTGGGCAAAACTCCGACCGGATCCGACCGCTCCTTCAAAGAATCCCCGCACACTATTGACCCCGCCGATGGGGAAGGCATCGTAGGGCGCAAGTTCACCCATCACAGTACCAGCCCGGAGGTCGAAGGCGAGGACTTCGGGGGATCCTTCTCGTGTGTTTAAGAGGTCCACTGGGATGAACTGGCTGTAGCTCGCTTGAAGTCGGTTCTGGGTAAGGCCGGATTCCAGGATCCCGACCGCTTGTTCTGTGGAGGCCCGGAAGAGAGCGCCACTGGAGGGGGTAAATTCGGAGTTACGAGTGTCATTGACAACGCCGACTCGGAGACTGGTGTAGCTATCCTGGCCACTGTCACTGAAGGTGATGGGGTTGCCGAGGATGTCGAACCGTTGCTGGTTGCCATCACTGTCGCGGGCATCGACAAAGGATAGTTGTGTCCCCAAGCTCGCCCGCCACGTGTCACTCAATGTCCGTGAGAACGTGATCCCTCCCCCTAATCGATTAATCCGCACGGAGTCGCCATTGGGGAAGCCAAAGCCTTCATTCAACACGAAGCTGGAAGACTGGCGGTTGGCGAGGTTGGCGTTGTAGGAGGTGGGGATATCCATGGTGGCAATTTGCGGATCCGTGAAGTTCAGATCAAACAAGGTCTCGCTGGTGCCCACTTGGACGTTGAAGCTGGCTTCTTGGTTATTCCCACCTAAGTTCTGCTCAGAAATGTTGACCCCTCCGAAGACACCGGTGGCCGAGCTTACCCCGGCAGTGGCTCCCAAGGATCCGGTGCGCCGTTCCTCCACATTGACGATGACCACCACTTGCTCAGGATCCTGGCCTGGATCGAGCGAGACGTTGACATCCTGGAAAAGGTTGAGGTTGAAAACCCTGGAGAGATCCGATTGAATTTGATCCCGGTTGAAGACAGCGCCTGGTGCAGCGGTGAGTTCGCGGGTCACGATGAAGTCACGGGTCCGGTCGTTCCCGCGTACCTGGATATCTTCAATGACCCCTTCTGTGACCGTTAGCGTTACGGTGCCATCCAGGGAGGACTTCACATCCACCACCTTGCCCAGCACGTAGCCGTTGTCGGTGTACCAGGCTTCAATTTCCTGCACTCCAACCTGTAAATCACCAAAGTTCAAGACGTTGCCGTACTGGTAACCGAAACTCTCGTCAATAACTGCTTGGGGGAGGACAGTCGCGCCCTCAGCTTGAACGGTTTGGAGGGTTGGGTTAGGCGTGACGTCATAGGTGACTCGGACCCCCAACGGTGTATCGGACGGCGTTGCCTGCACATCTGCGAACAACCCTGTGGCAAAAATTGCTTCAATGTCTCTCTGTAACTGAGACCGTGTGGTGACCTCTCCAGCTTTGGTCTCAATCACCTGATACACCTGCTCGGCCAATGTCTCCGTCTCTGTTCCTTGAATCAATACTTCCGCGACCAAGACTTCTGGCTCATTGTCTGCCGATGGAGCAGGGGTCGATTGGGGGGTGGGTTCAGTACCGGTGCGTAGGTTCAGGGTGTCTGGGTCGGCAATCTCAAAACTCTCGGCCGCCTCATTCGACGGATCCACTGGCTCTGCCTCTGGGGAGGGGGCTGGATCCTCAGTGACGGTCTCCCCTTCTCCCGGACTCTCATCGGCAGGAATAACCGGGGCTGGCGCTTCTGGGGCCACGGGGACTTCAACCGAGGGGGGCTCTTGCTGGGCCCTAACGGGAGTCGCCAGTTCTAGAGCCAACCAGAGACTGATCCCAGCGATGGGCAGTAGCCGATAGAGGCTTGGGATGGATGCAGACATAAGACCCCACTCACGACGCAGACGGTTATTCGGGACAGACTAGGTAGACTGAACAGGTATAGCATTCTGTTCCCCCAGGAGTTGTAGCAGATATTGGTGGGCATAGCACAGAGTTTGGGGGCATTATCTTCCGCCATCTCACGGATCCTAATGCCAATTTGTTTGCGGGAACCGGCAGGGTTAGGGCTTGGCTCCACTCACGGTGGCCTGGGATGACTTAGAGGGTGGCCGGGATCCAACCTGCTGTGCCAACTCCCATAACTCCCTAAACAGAGGTCGATCCAGGATCCAAATCGCCGCCCCGTAGGACACCACTCCAGCCCCCACACACCCAATCACCACCACAGGCAGGGCCACTTCAGTGCCTAACCCAGATCGGACTGTTGCTACCGTCAGCGCCATTAATCCTGAACTGGCTAAGGGGGTCCTAAATTGTTGCAAGTAGGTCCCCAATGGGGTTTGGATCAAGCGTGTCACAATCCACTGCCCGATGGGAAATAGGATCACGGCCCGGACTAGATGGGCCAGCGACACTGCCACAATCCCCCACCGCACGGCAATCATAAACCCAGTTAAGTTCAACACTGTGCCGAGTAAGGTCATGCGCAACTTCCAAACCGGCTGGCCTAGGGCGAGAAAAACGGATCCTTTGAAATAGGTGATCGAGCGGGCTGCCCCCACAAATGCCAACACCTGTAGCACCGGAATTGATGGGATCCAGGATTCCCCAAATAGAACAACAATGAGTTGGGGCGCTAGGATGGCTGCTCCAGCAAACGAGGGGAAGGCCATTAAACTGGTGAGCTGAGTGGCCCGGTAGAAGGCTTGGCGGAATTGCTCTGGATCGTGTTTGAGCTTGGAAAAGGCAGGGAGAGCAACTTGCTGGCCGGTGACAACAAGCAGATTGGTCATCACGGTCAGGATCCGGTAGGCAATGGTGTAGTAACCCAGGGCTTGCTGGCCTAAAAAGGATCCGATGAGCAGATCGTCAGCGTGGTTGTTGAGATACCCCAGAAAGTTAGCGCCTAGAACGTTCACGCCAAAGCTGGATAGATCTTGAAAATGCCGTTGTGAAAATTGGAACCGAGGCCGCCATGAACTTGCAAACCATAGTGTTGCTGTTGCAACGGCTTCATAGACAATCAGTTGAATTAGTAAACTCCAGGATCCTAGGCCATAGAGCGCAGAGATAATCCCCGTTGACCCCCCCAGCACTGTGGCGAGGAGAGCCCGGATGGCAATGGCTTTGAAGTTGAACTGTCGCTCCAACACGGCCTGTTGAATTTTCGCCAGCGCCACGATGGGAAAGACCACGGCTAAAACCTGCAACATCTCGCCCACCATGGGTTGCCCCAGTACTGCCCCAACTGAGGATGCGCTAACCCAGGTAACTAGGGTGAGTCCCAGCCCAATACCCATGTTGGTCCAGAAGGCGACATCCAGGTGCTCATTCTCTAGTGTTTCCCGCTGAATCACGGCCTGAGCGAACCCTTGATTGAGAAGAATCTGCAACAATGTGGAAATTGCATTAGCCAGTGCAAAGACTCCGAAATCCGATGGCTTCAGCAGCCGAGCGAGGAGAAAGAAAATAACCAGAGACGCTGCATAACTGCCCCAGCTCTGAATCGCAGACCACACGACACTCTGAACAACTTTGGCTCGCATAGGTGACTCGGATCCATCCTCCCTATTGTCCGGGTTCGGATCCTGATGTCAATCGCTAGGATCCTTGGGTCAATCGATAGGATCCTAGGGTCAATCGTTGAGAGACTAGGGTC
>CAYUEE010000089.1:0-10678 GCA_964443615.1 uncultured bacterium
TGGATGGTTTGAGCTATTTTCAATTAATGATTCTTATTGCGCTGACCAATTACAAATTCCCGTGTCCATCAACTCATATTCTGGATCCCGAGTGCCACGACTTTGATTTTCCGCCAACAGATCGAGATAGGGAAAAGGACACTGAGGGTATTTATACAAATACTTCATATACGAATGCGTCGGCGTGCTATCCAGGTAAAAATAATACTCTTTGCAATCCTCGCCATGATTCCCCTGAGGTCCACTAAGGCCGTACAGCCGCTCCTTCAAAATCGGATCCACCCCATTCCACAGGGCCAACGCAAAACACAATCGTTGATGGGTATCTGAAATCCCACCGAGGCCATCTTCTCCCCATCGATACACCCGCGACCGAGCTTGATCATGAGGAAAGTGATCCCAAGCGGAACCATCATGACTGTAATCTTCGCGGACAGTTCCCCATTGCCGCTCACTGAGATAGGGACCCCAGCGTTTCCAATAGGCTTGTCGAGTCCGATCTTGGACCAAGCGGTCCTCTTCTGCCGTCACACTCTTTCCTCCTAATCCAATACCATGCCTTAGCTTGAACACATTACATCAGTAGTGACAATCAGTCTGCCAAGAACACCGAATTGGTATCAATAGCTGCTAAGCCTTGCCGGTCAAACAGAGTGAACGTCACCAAATACTCTGCATTAACCGCATTAATTGCCGTTGGAATCACAGCGACAAACGACTGTTGACAAAATGTCTGGCCTGTTGAGCATCCCACCTCTGAAGCTGAAAAGGTTTCTTGCGTCAAGGGAGGCGCTCCAGCAAACCCCCACGTTACTGTGACAGCCTGGCTGGTCGCTGAAATCCCATTCGGCACCGTGGCCGTAAAGCTCACTAAGTAGGATCCATCACTCAAACTCACCTGAGCTGGTAGTGTCGTGCTTACCTCAGGCAAGGGTTCTACTGCCACCACATCTTCGGTACTCCCACAACCGGCAATGGCCGTAAGCCCAACTAGGGCCAACAGTACGGATCCATACCCCAATCGATGCGAAAATCCAGACATCCTCATCACCTCAGTCCTACTGTCCACAACCAACTATTACTGTACGCGGTCCAATTGGCTGCGACATCCTAGCCTAGAGACATCTCCTGAATTGGTAACATCACCGTAGGATCCATTGGCCTTGCTGGGATCCTTGTTTGAGTTAGGCGGTCGGATGAGGGTAGAGTCTAAATTGCCTACTAATCTAGGAGGTTAACTAATGTAAACAATTTGGCGCCCATTCTGTAATAGGCCTCAAGTTGAAGCGGTTGGAGCCTGACATTTACTAGTTACTGCGAGTAGTCGCTGCAAGTAGCCGCTGCAAGACCTCATGACGTCGTTCAGTAAGATTCTTTAGCTCCACTTATCGTGTTTTAATCTTTCAATCTCAGTATTGGGTATGCAAACCTTTAAAACAACGTCTCATCCTCAGTTGCTGACTGGACCAGGCTGGCGTGTGGGGTGGCGATTGAATCAGACGTATTGCTACTTGCTCGGTGCCGATCAATGGGCGCTAGAGTTAACCTCTTCAGAATGGGAGGATTTCCGGACAGGGCTTAGCTTTTTGCAATCTGAATTCAAGCAAATACAAAGCTTGTTAGTAGAAGAAGAAACCGCTACACTTGAATACAATACGGAGGCCATAACATTAATTGGAAGTGGATATCCGTTACGACACAGGCTTTATCTACGGTTACACCAGCACCGCTGTGGTGAGGGGGCATGGGCTCCGGACGCCGTCACGGATCTGATTAAGGCTGTGGATAAGTTAAGTTGGATCCGAGGGTTAACTGAATCCGGGGAATGACGTAGAAATCCCACTGAGTCAGTTACTGATTGAAATCTGTGGTTGTACGCTATCGACTCCATCTAGATCTACGGACAATGATTGTGTATATCACTGGTTACTATTCCTTGTTTGCTTGCTAGATAAGCTTAGCCGGGTCAGTTGCGTCGTAGAGTTGCACTCAGAGCCGTCTCAATATTGAACCTCAGGTAGTTGTCATTATGGTATCAGCCTACTCAATGTCTCATCCCAGTCGTGGTCTCTTTGCTCACGGAGATGACTTTTACGCATTACTAGGTGTGCCTCTGACAGCTAGTCCTGAAGTGATTAAGAGAGCTTATCGGCGGATTGCGATGACCCTAAGGCAAGGGCTAGTTGGTTATGACAGTGGAGGCCAGGGGGCTACAACCATCTTTGCCAAGCTCGTTAACCCTGCTAAGACGCGTCTGACTCGGCCTGCTGATAAGGAGGTGTATGATTCAACATTGGACTTATTATCCCGTAAGTTAACTCGTTCCCCAGGTTTGGGGGAAGCTCTGTTGCCGGACCATCCTCAAATCAGGATCCTTTATGCCTCTACAGATCTAGACGCTGACTACACCCGATTGGTTGAAAAACTATCCGACCACTTATATGAATCGACTGATCTATTGCTTGAGCAGCTTGATACCTTAAGTGAAGCTAATTTAGCCTATCTGTTACTGAGGGCAGGAGCAAAACCCAAGCATCAGGATCCTTCCAATGTTACCCCCATAACGAGTAAGCAACGGGCCTCATCAACCGTTTCGACGGCTCCACCTACTCAACTTTCTCCTGTTGAGACTCCCCATCAGCGAGCTCAAACCCATTATCAAGAGGCAGTTAAGCTCCGTAAGCGTGATTTACTGTTTGACGCATTAGAGCATCTTCGCCTAGCCACTGACCTTGATCCGATGGATCCGTCCTATCACATGGAACGAGCTCGGATCTACCGTCAGCAGTCGAATCTCAAGAAGGCTAGGGTTGAATACAACAGTGTGATGCAGCTGGATCCCTACAATATTGAGGCTGAGCAAGGCTTGCGAGATATTGAGCGCCATTTGAAGCCACCGTCGCCTCCCAAGCCAACGCCTCTGGCTAGCCCCAAGCAGCCACCACAGTCTCAATCAACAGGGCCTCAATCAACAGGGCCTCAATCAACAGGGCCTCAATCAACAGGGCCTCAATCACTAGGCTCGCAATCAGCAGGGTCTCAGCCAGTAGGCTCACAACCAGCAAGGTTCCAATCAGCAAATTCTCAATCGACAAAGTCCCCATCAACAAATCCTCAGTCAAAGGTGACTCCACCCGCAGATCTGCAAGCCAAGATAGAGGAATCTCGTAACTCCAAAGCGGAAGAAGCCTATCAGCAGGCCCTGGATGCACTTAACCGGGGTATGCAGAATCGGGCCATTGAGCATCTTGATGTCGCTATTCGAGAGGCCTCTGGCAACCGAGACTACTACCTCACCCGGGCCCGGATCTATCGGATGCTAAACAGTATGGAGTTAGCTCGGGCTGACTATGAAGCTGTCCTAGAACAGGATCCTTACAATGTTGAGGCCTTACAAGGGGTTCGAGATGTTCAACACCTATCCGTCCCAGCAGTCGTAACCACTAAGGTGGCTCGTGAGGAGGCGCAGCGGTGGTACCTCAAAGCAACTGAGATGCTAGAAAACGCAGATTACAAAAAGGTGTTGCAGTATCTCGCCATGGCCATTGAAAAGGATCCTCGTAATATCTCCTTCTATTTGAAGCGAGCTGAGGTTCAGCGGCGCTTAAAGAACAAAGGAATGGCCCGGGCAGACTATAAGCGGGCGTTGCAGATAGATCCAACCAACAAGCAAGCCCTGAAAGGATTGAAGGCAACTCAAGTTGTAACTGAACCGCAACAACCTGTCCCTGCTGAACCAGAACCAGAGTCTCCGGTCATTGCCAAGCTCTTCAAGATGAATCCCTTCGGGAACAAAAATTCGAAGTAGACATTCTAGATAGCCGGCCTAGACGGATCCGGCTCACCCTAGGTTAGCTACAATTCCAGGTAAACTGGTGGGGTTACTAATCAGGATACGATACCATGTTCCGGCGTAAAGAAGATAGCCCCGCCACTCCTATTCGCTACAAAATGCGGCAGAAGCTCATTGCTTTAGGCGATGATTTTGTGATTGAGAATGAGCAGGGGGAACAGATTTATTTTGTCGACGGTAAATTCTTCCGGCTACGTGAAACATTGGCATTCAAAGATATGGACGGCAATGAGCTAGCCGAAATTCAACAGCGGATGCTCCGCCTGCGAGAGACCATGGCAATTAAACGTAGCGGACAGACTATTGCTGAAGTCAAAAAGGCGATAATTGCACCCCTAAGAGATCGATTCATTATTGATGTTAAGGGGGGTGAAAATCTGGTTGCTCAGGGTAATATCCTTGACCACGAATATACCGTTAAGCGGGGTGGGGCTGTCATTGCAGAGGTGTCGAAAAAATGGTTCCGGTTGAGTGATATCTATGGTGTTGAAATCGCCGCCGGTGAAGATGAAATCCTGATCTTGAGCAGTACTGTTGTGATTGACATGATGATGGAAGATGAGGACTAAGGACCGGTTTTAGCCATCCTTACTGGGATCCTGCCGGAGAAGACTCTGCACTGGATCCACCATAATCTAAATCCTCAGGAATAGAGGTGTTCACCTTACGCAGACTGGCCGGATCCGTGAGGAGAGTAGCCTCAAGGATCTGACTATACACATCAAAGGGTAATAGACTCTTCATAGCCGTAACTGCATTACAGTCCCAACCCACTCGATAGCGCAGCGACGGTTTTTTCATCCGAATGATTCTTTCAATGAGCTTAGCCACATCCTCAGGATCGGACATGATGTCGTAATTTTTGACAGACACGTCAATCAGTTTCTCGGTATACCCCTGGTAGTAACTGTCAGAATCGTCAATTTGTTGGCCAAGGCGCCGATTTGTGAGCCAAATTTTAGTTTGAAAACAACCGGGTTCTACCAAGACAACATAAATGCCTGAGCGCAGCAATTCGTAGCGTAGCGACTCGGAAAAGCCTTCCACCGCGTACTTAGAAGTGGAGTATGCCCCCAACACAGGAACCCCAATCAGTCCCGCCACACTAGAAACATTAATGATTTTGCCAGCTTGGGATTGGCGGATTAGGGGAAGGCCGTGGCGGATAACCCGTTGCACACCAAAAAAGTTGGTTTCCATAATAGCTCGGATTTCATCTTCTAGTAGATCCTCGAAGGCCCCACCCAATCCATATCCAGCATTATTCACTAATACATCTAACTTGCCAGCACTCTGTTTTACCTCTGCCATTGCGGCTTGCACAGACGCATCATCAGTCACATCTAATTGCAGTGTTGTCACCGAGGTCTGACGCTTTTCAGCTTCTTGGAGGAGGCGATCCTGGGTAGCCAAGTCTCGCAATGTCGCATAGACACGATGGCCCTGTTGAGCTAGACGGCAAGCCGTTCTCATCCCAATTCCACTAGAACATCCAGTAATTAAAACATCATAAGTTGGCACGTTGTTTACTCCTCATATCATGCTGTTGCACTGTGCAAGCCATTGATTTAAGCAACTGTACTGGGACTCGCCGGATCCTCAATTTCATAACCATGCAGGCGCATTGTAGGACTGACAATCTCCATCAGACGGTTGACGTCATCCCCTTGAAAATATTTGTGCCAGGAGCTGTTACGCCCCCCCAAGCTGATGTTAGCCGCTTCTTGGTCAAAAATGGCTTGGGTCTCTGGCGTCATCGGGAGCTGACAAAAGTCGATGACTTGGCGGAAGTAACTATCCGGATCCGCACAAAAATCCTCAAAGTGGAATTCTATGAAACGCTCATCTGGGATGGCGTGTCGGTCCTGGTCAATGGTCTCAATAATTTTGACCCAAAGGTGACCAGCCCCTGCTACCGGATCATCCGCCCACATCTGTCTCATCTCATCCCAATCCTTGACCTTGGTCCCGTGCTGAGCATGAGGATGATCAGGACCAAAGAATTCCCGCACTCGTTCTTGCGCCTTAAGATAGGATGCGCACACCGCCCGTGCATCCCGAATGATATGGATGAACAGAGCATCCGGGAAGATCTTATTGATATACCGTAGCCGCACAGAGTTGTCCGGATTCTTATTAATGAAGCGAGACTTTTCAAAGTGCTTCAAATGCTTAACGATCGTTTCCTTCAGATAGGTATCCATTTCTGGGTTAGATGACCCTTCATCGAGACAGTGGTCAGCGTCAGGATCCATATAGTGCTCCCAAATCCGGATGCCTTCACTTGGGCTGTCGTAGGCGTAGTTGACACCATCTTTGAAGAATCGTTCCAGTTGAATATCCTGCAACCCAATTAGGTCACCGAGTCGCTGATTCAAAATTGGAATTTCAGGAATTAGTGCAGTCGAGTTAGTGAAGTAAGCCAGGCTAGGGTGTTTACACAAGGAATCGTACAAAACCGTGGTACCCGAGCGATGGGATCCGACGATGAAGATAGGCTTTTCAATCGGTCGGTCGTCAGCTGTCACCCCATAGAGCACATTTTCCAGCCATATGGCGGGTCCCTCAAGTAAGGGGGGGAGTGTTGTGGTGATGTAGGACCGTTGGAGTTCCACCATCATTTTTTCTTTCACAGCACGAGGGATCAGATTCATCACTAACTCCTTTGCGGGGTAGTCTCACACCAAGGTCTAGATACTGCACAGGATCCGTAACTGACATCGTGGGCCCAGCTGACATCAAGATCCAGCTGAGGTGGCCGGTGCGGGTTCAGCATAGCCAAAGTCTTTTTCCATGGCCTGCAACCCTCCGTCAACTAACCACTTGTCAATGTCAACGCCATTAACGGGATTGAGATTATGCCAATTAGGACCTAGTCGCCGGTCTACATTATCCGTAATCGCCCGTGTCACCGCTCGATGCATGTAGCCAATAAAAGGCTCAACCAGATTGCTATAGTACATCCGCTCCATCCAGGGCAGGCTAGGTAAGACCTCGTTGTAGTACTGATCGGGGGTTACCAATTGGACGCGATTCGCTTTCTCGGGATCCACAGCCAGGGTGAGTTCACGGAAGTATTTATTTTTAAGGGGGCTCCAACGGTTAACCAGATGGAAAATTTCGTAACTGCCGTTGTCGGGGACTAAACCGCGCTCACCAAAGAGATGAGTCAGCTGCATCATGGCATAGGCAATCGTATCAATATCCGACATGTACGCTTCAGACTCTTCATTCACAGGGAAGTACTTCAGCGGATAGTTCACTGTCGGCCCACCTGGGATTTGTAACCGAGCTTTTCCCACCAGAGCAGCAAAAAGCTGATAGCCTACTTTAAAATCGTCAATGATCAAGCCAGGGTTCCGAGCGGCGACAGCAGGCACAGGAATGTGGTGCATGACAATATCGGGCCGGAAGATGAGGAGATTGAACGGTAGGGTCCCTGCTTGGACTTCAGAATGCAGATAGGTTTCACCTTCTAACTTAGAATACCCATAGGCATTGTGGTGCTGCATTTCCTCCGGGTCATGAAAGTCCTCTGGCACTTCAAAGTCACCATCAGGTTGATCGGCACGCTCGAACGTGTAGAACGTAGAGGTGTGGCAAACCGTGCGAGGAATGTGATTAACTTGGCGGGCTGTTTCAATGAAGTTACGGGTGTAATCACGATTGGCGACCGAGGAACGCTTGTCTCCCAATTTCTTATAAGTGACATCCCCTGCAATATGGATCCAACAATCGGCATAAAGGTCTTGCATGAGCTCCTGGTTACCAAACATGGTGGAGCGCAAGCTGCCCGGAATGACGGTGACCCGATGCCGCTCCGATGTCATACCAATGGAGGCTAGAACTTTATCGAGTCGCTGTTCGGCCTCTTCTTGAGCTTTGTTTCCAGTCGACTTAGGGCGAATTAGCACCGCCACCTTTGCCTCCGGCAACTGCTCTAAAAACCAGAACAGGGTCCAGCGTCCAACGAAACCTGTGGCCCCGTCCATAAAAGCGACATGTTTCTCTGATGGCATGGATCCCCCGTAACCGCACACAACTGATGGGCTCATAATAATTTACCCTGGGATCCTTTCGCGTATTACTTTCGGCTGAGTTCTAAGGATCCGGTAACTAACACAGCCTAAGTCCAGATTGGGCACCCAAGCAGCATCTAGTTCAGATACAACTCATTCTCTAGACCGTCGCTCTCCGTGCTGCCCTCCATTTATGCTGCCCTCCATTTAATAGCGCCCACTGATAAGCACCCAGCAATATTAGCCACCGGCACCCAACAGCCACTATTAATGGCAACTACGGTACGTAAAACAAAGCTGCTCTTACCAGACGGATCTCTTCATACCGATACTCATGCCCCAAGATCTCGCGGATTTGAGTCAGGCTGGAGTAATCCCGCAAATCGTAGATGGCTCGAAAAATCTGACGTTGCCGCTTTGGGTCTACTAATTGGTCTAGATCTACATCGGCTCCGTAGGCTAGTAATGTCGCCAGCTGCTCCCACACCATTGCAGGTGCTATCCGTCGATGACGAGCAATCCCTTCAACATCGTACCCCTGCTGATGTAATGCCAGGGTTTCTAAACAACTATGACCCGGCTGATTCTGGGGACTAAATAGGGACGGATTTGATCTTTGCACATCAGGATCCTGACTCGGCGACTGGAGCGGCGGTACCTCAGGATCCTTCCCAGACACTTGAACTGTAGATAGGGCAGGGTCGTGAGAATCAACAGGCAAATCTGGGCCTTGAACCTCAACAGGCGGATCCGGGTCCTCTACAGTAGTGGGCGTGAGTTGGAATACCTTGATCGCATCTAGAAACGTCTGACCATACTGAGATAATTTTTTGCTCCCCACCCCATTTAATTGCGCAAAATTTTCTAGTGTTTGGGGCTGCTGTTGAGCCATTTCCGTCAGCGTCCGATCAGGAAAGATCATAAATGGTGGAACAGACTGCAGATCCGCTAATCGTTTACGGAGTTGGCGAAGATGTTGGAATAAATCCTGTTGTTCACTGGTGAGGGTCGTATCTTTGGTGGATTTGAGTGTGTTGAGTTCATCCAAGGGGGCTTCTAACTTGGGCACCTGAACCGTAAGCTCGCCTTTCAACACCTGCCAACTTTTTGCGGTAAATGACAGGACCGGAAACCCATCATGACTCTCCGCTAACAGGTCCTGCTGTAACAACGATCGACCAATGTTCTGCCAAGCTCGCTGACTGAGGTCCTTCCCAATACCGTAGGTGGATAACTTATCATGCCCCAGATCGAGAACCTTTTGATTGGAGGATCCTCTCAATACATCTATCACATGCCTCATGCCAAAGCGTTGGTTACAGCGATAAACACAGGAGAGGAACTTTTGGGCTTCCACAGTCCGATCTTCAACCGCCACTGGATATAGACAGTTATCACAATTCTGACAATTCGATTGCGTGACCGTTTCGGAAAAATACGATAACAGCAACTGCCGCCGACACACATGGCTATTGGCATAATCCATCATTTGCCGTAATTGCTGCCGAGCGATCCGTTGTTCCTGAGGATCCGTTTTTTGGGCAATCAGAAACTCAACTTTACCCCGATCCCCAGCATTGAAAAAGAGGATGCAGCTTGCCGGCAAGCCATCTCGACCCGCGCGCCCTGATTCCTGATAGTAATTTTCTAACGTTTTGGGAATATCGTAATGAATCACCAGTCGAACATCAGGTTTATTGATCCCCATACCAAAGGCAACCGTAGCCACCATTACCTGGACCTGATCCCGGCTAAATTGAGTTTGATGATCTTGGCGCTCTTCACTCGTTAGTCCGGCATGATAGGGCAATGTAGGGATCCCTTGTTCATTTAAAAAGCGAGCTAATCGATCCACACTCGCGCGGCTTTGACAATAGATAATCGCGGATCCTGATGTCCGAGTTCGAAGCAGTTCAACTAGGGCTTGATCCGTTTTCTTGGTTTTCGTACGCACCGCATAGTAGAGATTCGGACGATTGAAGCTAGCTGTATATTTGAACGGATCCGTCAATTGCAACTGCTGCAAAATATCATGCCGAACCCGCTCAGTTGCTGTTGCCGTCAGAGCTGTCACCGGAATCTGGTCCAATCGCTCGGTCACTAACCGTAGCTGCCGATACTCCGGGCGAAAATCGTGTCCCCACTCGGAAATGCAATGGGCCTCATCCACCACCAAGCGAGGGATCCCTTGCTGTTGATGCAGATGGTCAATAAAAGGCCAGTAATCCGCCTGCAGTAGCCGCTCTGGCGCAATGTAGAGCAGTTTATACGCCCCATAAACTAGAGCCTTCTCGCGGGATCGCTGCTCCGTCGTCGTCAAACTACTATTGAGGTAGGTTGCTGGAATCCCATTATTTTGGAGGCTCAACACTTGATCTTGCATCAGTGCAATCAAAGGTGAAATCACCAATGTCACACCGGGTGTCAACAAAGCAGGGAGCTGGTAACACAATGACTTTCCCCCACCCGTTGGCATCAATACCAGCAGATCGCGACTCTGGAGGGCGGCTTCAATGACATCTCGCTGGCCAGGGCGGAAGGCATCATAGCCAAAGTAATGTTTGAGTGCCTGCTCTGGCGACAAAGATGACATCATCTCACCTAACCTGGCTCTTGTGTCTGCACCATTTGCTAACTCCAAGAACTTATCGTACTCACGGATGTCTCGACTACTGTAGGATTAGCCTCTGTGGACTCAGGACCCGGTCAAGACGACCTGTGTAGTCCTGCCACCGTTAGATTTACTGACAATTAGATTTACTGACAATTAGATTTACTGACAATTAGATTTACTGACAATTAGATT
>CAYUEE010000089.1:10778-18062 GCA_964443615.1 uncultured bacterium
TACTGACGATTAGATTTACTGACGATTAGATTTACTGACGATTAGGTTTACTTAAGGAGAGGTTTGGAACCCTCTGAGACAGGGATGAGAAAGGCTAGACAGGGATGAGAAAGGCTAGAATCAGATGTGGTCCGTTACGACATTGAGTTGGAGTGCATCACGTATTACGTTGATCAGCGTCTTAGTAGGCATCCGTGTACGATTCGCCACTTTCTGGGTAATGTATATCACGAGTCGTACTATTTCACCGCAGTCCCTAGGTTAAGCGATGACCATATCCCGCATTCTGGTTGTTGACGACGAGCCCAGTATCCGTGTCCTCGTGCATCGTTATCTCTTGCGTCAAGGCTATCGGGTTGAGATGGCTGGTGATGGTCAGTCAGCGATGGAACAACTCAAGAGCTTCCAGCCCAACTTGGTTGTACTTGATGTCAATCTGCCGGATGCCAGTGGTTACGAACTGTGCCAGGAGATGCAAAAGCAAACGGGGGTCTATATCCTCATGCTCACCAGTCGGATCCATCCATCCGATAAGATCCAAGCCTTTGACCAGGGAGCCGACGATTACTTAACCAAACCCTTCAACCTCCCTGAATTAGGTGCACGGGTCGCAGCTATCCTCCGACGGCAACGAGTCAAGGTGGATGTGCAGACTGCCCCAGCTATCTCGTTTGATTCACTCGTGATTGATCCTGAAGGACGAACCGTTACCCGGGAGCAACAGGTTATTCCCCTCACAGCACTAGAATTTGATCTCCTCTATGCCTTAGCTCGCTACCCAGGCCGGGTCTGGCGACGGGCTGAGCTGATCCAGGAGGTTTGGGACTTTAACCATGCAGGTGACGAACGAGTGGTCGATGTCCACATTGGTCAAATTCGTAAGAAGTTAGAAACCGATACCACTCAGCCGGAGTTAATTCTGACTGTGCGAGGTGTGGGCTACAAGTTCGAGCCTCCGGAGTCTATCCCTGTGGCTTAGGATCCAACGTTGTTGCTCAACCCCAGTCATCCCCCAGACTAAACCAAGAAATCCAGAAGGAGACGATTCACGGTTTGAGGAGCCTCCTGCTGGGCCCAATGACCACACTCCCCGATGAATTCCTTGCGTAAGGATCCGGAAAAGAAATGGTCCATGCCCTCGGTTAACTGTTTGGTCAAGACAAAATCCTCTTCTCCCCAAATCAGTAGGGTCGGCACTAGGATTTGCCGTATCGGCTCAACGAAGAAGTCCTGGATCGATTGGACATTCAACATATTGCGATAGTAGTTCAGCGCTGAGGTGAGCACCTTGGGTTTCGAGAGAGCCTCCAAGTACATGTTTAAGTCATGGCGACTAAACGCACTCTTGCGAATGGACGTTTCTTGAAAAAAACGCTGGACCCAGTCCTTAAGATTCCGTTGTAGGAACCACTCAGGCAACAGTGGCAATTGGAAGAGAAAAAGATACCAGCTGCGTTGGAATTGCTCCAGGTTACTAAACAGCTCGCGGCGGAGGCAGGCTGGATGGGGGGAGTTCAGCACCACCAACTGCCGCACTTGCTCGGGAAAATTTTGAGCCCAGTGCCAGGCGATTGCCCCACCCCAATCGTGAGCTACCACCGCAGCGGTCTGAGCCCCAAAATGAGTGAGCAGACCTCGCATATCATTCGTCAGTGTATGCAAGTCGTAGCCCGAATCTGGCTTGTCCGAGTCATTGTAGCCGCGCAGATCCGGCACAACCACTTGGAATCGTTTCGCGAGTACCGGAATCTGATGCCGCCAGGAGTACCAAAATTCAGGAAAGCCATGCAGTAAAACGACCAGATCACCTTGGCCTTGGGTGACGTAGTGGAGTTGGATCCCATTAGTATAAGCATAGCCGTGCTGCCAGGATCCGATGCTACGAGGGGTGGAAGCTGTCATAGGTCAGGGAGGGCACCAATCACAACGGGGAGATAAAACTTATCCTAGAAACTAGGTCGAGTGTGCAGAATGACACCAGAGCGGCCTCTTAGAACGGGACGACCTAAAATCGTATTTCTTAATACTAACCTGAGGACCCTAAGTTAGTGGCATGATTGGCCTGTACTAAACCCGCATCCTCACCAGTAGAAAGAAGTAGAACTGAGGACGATAGCAAAGACTAATAGTAGAGAGTAACAGCAAAGAGTAACAGCAAAGAGTGGTAGTGAAGGGCGATAGTGAAGGGCGATAGCAAAAGGCCATGACTCAGTCATCCTTATCTATTTTGGTATTAGGTGCCGGCGCCTGGGGATCCACCCTGGCCCATCGGGTTATTCCTGAGATCCATGACATCCAGGTGTGGTCTCGGAACGGATCCGTCTCATTGGCCCGTGCAGAAGCGGCTGACATCATCGTCTCGGCGGTCTCAATGGCCGGGGTGAGAGCCGTCAGTACACAACTCCAATCGCTGCCGTTGCCCCCTCATGCCATCCTTGTGAGCGCCACCAAGGGATTAGATGCCGAAACGTTACGTACGCCCACTCAACTATGGCAATTAGCTCTCCCCAACCATCCTGTTGCGGTGTTATCCGGACCAAACCTCTCTCGTGAAATTCAACAAGGGTTACCCGCCGCTGCAGTTGTGGCCAGTCACTCACAGGCTATAGCGACCCGGATCCAGACTGTCATGGCCTCGGAGCGGTTTCGGTTATATACCAGCACGGATCCGATGGGCGTGGAGTTGGGAGGGATTCTCAAGAATGTGATGGCAATAGCAGCTGGGGCCTGTGATGGCTTGCAATTAGGGACAAATGCTAAGGCGGCTTTATTGACGCGAGGCCTACGCGAAATCAGTCGACTCGGTGTGTGCTTGGGGGGTCAAGCGGAGACCTTTCATGGACTCACAGGATTGGGGGACTTGCTCGCAACCTGTACCAGTCCGTTAAGTCGTAACTATCAGGTGGGCTTTAGGCTGGCGCAAGGATCCTCTTTATCTACAACGTTAGCCCAGAGTGAGGGCACAGCTGAAGGGGTGAATACAGCTCGGGTGGTGGTAGAACTTGCCAAACGAGAAGGGATCCCCATGCCCATTTCCCAACAGGTGGTTCAGCTCCTAGACGGGACGGTCACCCCCCAGCAGGCGATGGAAGCATTGATGGCACGGGCTTTGAAGCCGGAGTCCATTTGATTCGCTTGAGTGGGGTTGATTTTGAGCGGGTGCTGATTCCCTTCAGTGACTGAGGCGAGCCTGTGTCAGTGGCCATTTTGGGTCGCACCCAGTAGAGTTAGCGATAGAGCTTCTTTAGTTAACCAGGATCCTATGGCGATCATTGTTCTCAGAGCTTGGTATCTGGACACGGTCCTTGCGGCTAGCCAGGTCCAAACGGCAGAACCGGACTTGCGCTTGAGTCGAACCGGACTCTTGAAAACAGGGATGCGCGCAGACTTTCTAGATGATGTGGAACGGGTGAAACGATCTCGCTGGTTTGAACGGTATCTAGAGGGTGAACTGATCGAGTTCTATATTGAAGGAAGCGGGGCCTACAGCATTTCAAACCTGGACTTGATTAGCCGTGAAATGTACTTCAATAAGCGGGCTACTTTAGTGCACCGCACCCCAACGCTTTTCTTTTGTGGACAAACAATCTACCCAGAATCTTCTCAGATGATTGCTGATGCTCTGGCTCAGATTGTGGATACCGTGAATCGCAAGCATGATCCCATTGTCCCCCTCGAGCTTGAACAGTCGATGGAAGTCGCGCAAGGTGTTGCCATTGATGCGGCACTGATTCGGAAAATTAAACAGTCCTTAATTGTCGTTGCGGATGTAACTCCCATTGCCGTGTTAGAGGATCCGTTTCCTTACCCGTTACCCAGCCCACAAGTCTCTCTAGAGATCGGCTACGCATTGCAGACTAAGGATCCTGAAGATATCATGCTAGTCCAACTGCAACGGGGCCAGCGCAATGGACGAGTTCCGTTTGAAATTGAGAGTAGTCCCTACGTCACCGCCAAGGATCAAAAGCACATCCAAAGTCAGTTACTCCCTCAGGTTTTGCGCCAACTCCAGCGTGCCAATGTCGTCGCAGTTTGATCATGAACGGCATAATACTTTCTGACAGCAGCGCAATACTTTCTGGCAACGGCACAATACCTGCTGAGCATGGCTCAAAAGGATCCTTATCTTTCATTTGAAATCATCCTGCTGTAGCCGTCAATGGCAGGGGTGGTCAAGGGGCGGGAGACCATGCTGCAGTTTGAACTCACTCCTATTGAGTCAAGTTATGGGTCAAGATCTGACTTATCAACTGCTTCAGTCTGTGGCATCACGTAGGTCAGCCCGGATCCTAACGTCAAGAACACCGCCAACCAAAAGCAGATTAATCCCCCCGGCCACTCCTTGATCAGCAGCCCAATCGCTAGAACTTGAACCACAGTTTTGAGCTTGCCCCAGATATTCGCCCCCTGGATCCCCGACTGATTCACCCGCCAGCCGGCAATGGCAACTTCCCGCCCCACAATTAAAAAGGATCCCCAGGCCGGAATTTGGCCCACTTCCACTAAACTCAATAGTGCTGCAATCACCAATAACTTATCGACCAACGGATCCAATACTTTCCCTAATTCAGACACCTGATCCAAACGACGAGCTAGATATCCATCTAACCAATCCGTCCCGGCTGCTATCAAAAAGGCACTCAGTGCGAGCCAACGACCTTGGGGGGTATGCACTGCGAGGCCATAGAGAATAAATGGGATGCCGAGCAACCGAGACAGTGTAATCCAGGTAGGCAGGGTAATGGATGAGGGCATAGTGTTGGGATTGAGAGGGTAGTCAACAACGTTAAGGCCACTCATCATGTTCTAAATGAATCACGACTCGCCCCGGTTGATCATGATCTTCAACAGCGGCATAGGCCTCAGCAATCGACTCCAGTGGGAAGCGGCCAGCAATCTCAAACTCAGGCCAATGATCCATCAGGATCCGGTTAATGCTACTGGCAGCCTCTAATTGGGTTTCGGTAGAAAAGTCATCACTCCCAATAAAGTACAGTCTGATATTTTTGAACAACAGCGGCCAAAAGGGAATCGTCGGCTCTGCAGTGTGAGTGGCATAAGCTGCAATGGATCCTCCAATTCGCAACACTTTTTCATCAGCGGTAATATTGGCATCGAAGGCGACTTCAACCACATGCCGCACGCCCTCAGGGAATTGCTCCAGGATCCGTTGGGCCACCGCCTCGGTTGAAAGACCGCCCACTCGAATAACGTAATGGGCCCCAGCACGGCTCGCCAGCTCAGCATCTCGCTCCGACCGGACCGTTGCAATCACAGTAGCCCCCAAGGCCTTGGCAATCACAATGGCACAATGACCAACCGCTCCCGCCCCCCCTTGAATAAGGATGGTGGATCCTTCTACCGGACCCGCCACTGTAACGGCCTGATACGCGGTGAGACCTGGAATCCCTAGACAGGCCCCTTGTTCAAAGCTAATTGAATCTGGAAGTAAGGCCACTTGTTCGAGCGGGACCGTGACATATCGAGCGGCTGTGCCGAACGCACGATAACTCTGCGCGCCTTAGCACCAGACTCGGGCTCCAATGATATCGTCCTCTACACCCTCTCCAACCGCATCGACAACTCCTGCCCCATCACTGTGGGGAATCACCCGTGGATACGGCATGCCCGCCTTGAAAACATCTCGACATTTCTTCACATCACCTGGATTAATCCCCGACACGGACACCCGGATCCGGACTTCGCCCGCCTGAGGCTCCGGCACGTCGATCTCACCCACGGTTAAGACCTCTTCCGGGGCTCCTTGTTGCTCATACCAAGCCGCTTGCATCATGGGATCTCATGCTCCGGGACTCCCAACTATTAACAGGATCCTGAGTCTGAAGCAAGGGACGGAGGCAGCCTGAACTCTGACGGTCTAGGATCTGAGGCCAACCTGGTAGAGTGAAATTCTACGTGTCGTTCCCACCTACCATGACTTCACCGGATCCCACCGCCATTGCCCAAGCCGTGCGTCAGCTCTACAATACTTATCCTTTCCCACCGGATCCGTTATCGAGTGAACCACCTCCAGGCTATAACTGGCGCTGGTCCTGGCGGTCTGCTCATAGCTTTTGCTTAGGACACTTGCCGTCCACTGAAGCGATTCGGATCCTGGATGCGGGCTGCGGCACGGGATCGGGCACTGAATATTTAAGTTATTTGAACCCAGAGGCTAGGGTTGTTGCCATTGATCTCAGTGAGGGAGCTCTCGCAACCGCTCAAGACCGATTTCAACGCTCCGGGATCCTGAACACTGGGATTGCCTGTCCTAACTTTCATCACTTGAGTCTCTATGACATAGACCAATTGGAGGGGGAGTTCAATTTCATTAACTGTGTGGGGGTTCTGCATCATCTGCCGGATCCTATTCGAGGCATTCAAGCGCTAGCGTCTAAACTTGCGCCGGGTGGACTGCTACACATTTTTGTCTATGCGGAATTGGGACGCTGGGAGATCCGGTTAATGCAACAGGCGATCAGGATCCTGCAAGGCAATCAATCCGGTGACTATCAGGATGGCGTCGCGGTCGGTCGTCAATTATTTCAAACCCTGCCAGAGACTAATCGACTAGTTCAGTACGAAAAACGGCGTTGGGCCTATGAGAATCAACGGGATGCTAATTTTGCCGATATGTACTGCCACCCTCAGGAAATTGACTATACCATCGATACATTATTTGAATTGATTGAAGCCTCTGGCCTCACCTTCCTGGGCTTTTCGGATCCAGACTACTGGCACCTTGACCGACTGTTAGGATCCTCCCCTGATCTGCAGCAGCGCACCCAATCCCTCACCCCGCAACAGACCTATCGATTGATTGAACTCCTCGATCCTGAAGTGAGTCATTACGAGTTCTACTTAGGTAAACCACCGATCGTGGTCTTAGAGTGGACCGATGAGTCAACCTTACTTCGAGCGATTCCCCACGTGAGCCCGTGTCTGCATGGCTGGCCCAATCAATCCCTGTTGGATTATCGTTATCAGCCGCTCTCGTTGACGGATCCTGAATTCCAATTTATGCAAGCCTGTGATGGATCCCGGTCAGTGGCTGAGGTCATCCAACAGCATCCGTTGCGTTTGGATGAGGTGCGATCCTTGCAGAAGCGACAATTGATCCTTTTGAAAGCGGTTTAACTAGGAGTTGAAGAAATGAAAGTTATCCTAACACTGATTGTGATCCTGAGCTTGACGGGGGCTTGTGGGGACGCATCGGAATCTACCTCGCAGGAATCTACCTCGCAGGAATCTACCTCGCAGGAATCTACCTCGCAGGAATCTACC
>CAYUEE010000089.1:18162-18864 GCA_964443615.1 uncultured bacterium
TCACAGGAACCTACCCCACAGGAACTGACCCAAGCAGCTCAGGCAATGCGCAGTATGCTTAAACCTTTGACCTTTCAACGGACTACATTTGCAGTGACTCAACCGGATGGGAGTCCGTCTGCTTATGTGGGCTACCTGTTTTCCTCGATGGGGGTAGCGGAATGGCCAGAGCGGGAAGGGTTCTATCCTGAGGATGACCATCAATTCGTGGGACCTCTCCTACCCGATGAGGTGGCGATTGTCCCCTTCCAACCGGATCCGAGCGTAGGATCCTTACAGCTGGTAATCCGTCCCGATGATGACCGTGGTGTGCTAATCGTGGAAGGCTATGTGGAGGGCGAACAGGATCCTGTCCTCCGCCAAGAGTGGACCCTGCCAACAGTACCGGACTAGGCCCACAGGCCCGATGGATCCGTTGAAATCGCAATGGATCCTAACCCTGCTTCAAAAACCCAATTAACTGATTGAGCTGATCCCAGGCTGCACCACTTGCTATCGTTTCCCGTGCTAGTTTCACACCCTCAGCCCATGTCTGCACCTGACCAGCCACCTGCAACACCAAAGCAGCATTCAGGATTACAGCATCCACTTGGGCCCTCGTCGCTTGACCCTGCAACACCGCTGTCATAATACCTACATTCTCCTGGAGCCCCCCCCCTTTCAACAATCTCAACGAGGCGGGAGTCAATCCCACATCAGCCG
>CAYUEE010000090.1:0-18761 GCA_964443615.1 uncultured bacterium
GTGAGGACGACGGTGCTGTTATTGAACTCACCTATAACTGGGGCACTAGCGAGTACAACCTGGGTGATGGTTTTGGCCACATTGCGCTAGGCGTTGATGATATTTACGCGGCCTGCGAGGGCATTGAAGCCAAAGGCGGCACAGTCGTTCGTGCTCCTGGCCCAATGAAACACGGATCCACTGTCATCGCCTTTGTTCAAGATCCAGATGGCTACAAAATTGAGTTAATTCAGCTCAGCAGCCGACAGTCTGCCTCCCCTGAATCCCGCGAGACAGTAGCCGCCTAACCCCAAATCCGGATCCGGTCTGTTTCAAGGCAAGAGGATGATCTCATGAGGCTGGAGGGGGCTCGGCAATGTCGATGCGATAAATCTCGCCGTCAAAGAGATCAACGATGTAGATATTTCCGGATCCGTCTAGACCGAATGACGCAATCGAGTCAATGCTGCCGACTGCCGGTTTGAGATCGGGTGAGCGATCGGTTAAGTCGGTGATGCCACTGCCGGTGTACTTAAAGGATAGGATCCGGGGATTGCCTAGGTCTGGAGGTAGGACAAACACCGCAAAAAAGTAAGTGCCATCCAATTCAAGATTGGGACCCCGGTACACATACCCGCCTGTAATGGAGGCGATTTCACCGCGACGGTCTAACTCGTAGGTGGGTGGCACTAGATCACCGGGGTCAACAGGATCCCTGACGATTGTGCCTTCGCGAATATCCCATCCATAGTTCTCACCCCCAGGGCAAGAGGCGGGTTGAACATTTACTTCCTCACGATCTGCCTGACCCACATCCGCAATGTACAAATCGCCAGTGGCTGGATCGAAGCTGGCCCGCCATGGATTACGGAGACCATAGGCCCAGATTTCATCGTCACCGGTTCGATCAATAAACGGATTTGTCGCTGGGATCCCGTAGTTCCGGATCGGATCCTCGGGGAAATCATCCCGATCGACATCAAGGCGTAGCATCTTACCCAGCAAATTATCAGTGATGATCTGGGAGTTAAAGGAAAAGTTATCAACACCCGTCATAAACCCCGTCCCTCCACCATCACCGGTGGCCCAGTAGAGATACCCATCCGGACCGAAGCCAATCCAACCCCCGTTATGATTCTGTTCCGGCTGGTCAATAGTCAGCAGGATCCGGGCTGAGAGAGCATTGGTAACATTGGGATTCAAACCCACTCGGTATTCCACCAGCTTGGTCCGCCCAAAGGATCCTCCTCCTGGGGCCGTGTAGTTAACGTAGAACTTACCATTCGTGGCATAGTCTGGATGGAAGGCAAGGCCGAGCAACCCTTGTTCAAACCCTGGCGTAATCAGATCCACAGAGGGGATGGTGAGGAAGGGCTCCGCCCGCAGGACTTGACGGTTAAGATCAAAAATCCGAATCTGGCCTGTATTCTGTTCAACGATAAATAAGCGATTCGTATCCCCAGGCGGTGCTGTTACATAAAGAGGTTGGAACAGTCCTGTCACAACACGGGTCACAGAGAGCGGTGAATTGGGATCCGGACACCCTTGGGGCACGGCGTCGCCAGGAATAGTGCGAATATCAGCAGCTTTAATTGAACCTGGTTGGTCCAATAACTGATTAATACGACTAGCGATGAATGCGGGGTTCGTTCCCACTTGCAGTCGGGCCAAGATAGCAGCGACATCAGCCAGATTGAACGCACCGGATCCTTCACAGACATAATTGGCGTTATCTGCTGTAGGCAACGGATCCAGAGTTTCAGCTTCGATCAAGTTTGGTTCATCAAGTAAGGTGTTAGCCCGGTCGGCGATAGCTGCAGCACTCCCGGATCCATCTTGGAGAGCGGCTAGAGTGATAGCCACATCTTCAAGCGTGACCTGTTCCGGATCCCCCAGATAGATTAGATGTGTTGATGGATCCTGCGCTGAGTGTAAGTCAGTGGAGAAACGTAGCCTCACCAATCTCAAGGGTTTGCGGCAGGGGAGGAGTCGTCTGGGTTGGTTTAACGTGGACTAGCCAATGGGCTGCATAGCTTGGTGGAATGGCCGAGGTCAACGCAACGGATCCAGCAATGGCGGTTCCACTAACGAGATGTTCAGAGAGGGAAGTGGATGAGATTGAGGTTGACGGTGGACTACTGTTGAAGGTGCTGCCACAACTGCTTGTGATGCTTGTGACCATGATCAGAAGACTGCCAGCCACCAACCGACTGCTATCGAAACCCCAAGCCATCGGTTCCTCGCATCAACGTTGACCGCATCATTATTGAGGACAACTCTGAGCTGAGCAGGGAACTTTAACAAGACTTAAGTTTCCGGCCTTTTCCAGAGTGTGATGTCAGTGGGCGCTAGCAAAAGTCGCCGGTTCAGATGGAGTAGGCCAGTCACAGAGGTCGAGAGGGGATCGCGCTGTACTGGAGGTTTGATGTTGAAAACCACTTAAATGCAGCGTCGCGTCCTGAAATAGGATCCACTGCCCCATGTCAGTGCTGTGAGCGAGTATGGCCTGATTCAACCACAGGTGACCCTCAGGATCCCAGTTAAATCGTGTTTGAGGTAGAGCAGTCCATATTGACCCAGCCCAAGACAGCCCCAAGGCTTCACCGGTTACGGTTAATGGGGATACATTCCCTCTGACACAGATAAACGAGTCACTATTGGGGTAGCCGAAGTACCCATCAACTTGTGGTCCCGACTTGTTAAACACGTAGCACGGATCCTGGTCCCCACTAAGCTCTGCCGATGAATGAGGTCCACATAGTCGATAGTCTCCGTCAGGTAGATCATTAAGGTTGAGGGAATCAGATGATATGGGAGTCTGACTTAACCCATGACGAAACCAAGGGATATCAAACCCAAAGAGTATTGGGGAGGCACCCCAAATTGAAAGTTCCATTACCGCCCATAAAAGGGATCCTGTGATGACATTTAGATCCATATTTCACTGCTCCCCGCCGGCACTTATACACAATTCTCACGATTTAACTAACCTTATCTAGGCTTTGAGGATCTTCCGGTGAAACCAGTTGATGATCCCAGTGCCCATTCACTGTCAGGCCTCAATTCTGAGGCTGCTTACGGACGAAACGTTGGCCGACAAACACATTAGCTGGCTGTAAGTGTATGGTGACCAGTGACATTGGTTTTACTGATTGGTTTTACTGATTGATTTTACTGATTATGAGAACCTAGCACTGTGACATCGATCAACCTACATTCATTATAGGAAAACACTGATTTTTTGACTGTCAGGACCCACATCTGGACACAAATCTTGTTTACCTAAATTGTAAGGAAGTGGTCTTATGTCCTAATTCAATCGCTGTAAAGGGGACAGGGTTGGATACAATGCTGAGAAAAGGGGTTTAGAGCGACTATCTATGTCTCGAGTATCACTGGTGATGTCTAGTCTGGCGTTGAGCTTAGCGACTCTCAGCTGTTCGGTCTGCTTCTACCTGCTGAGTCAGCGTGATCAATGGGTCCAACCCCAGGCAGCAATGGAGGATCCAGCTCAGCTAGACGGCGACCTCAATGCCCATCGACAGGATGTCACTGACTCCCCGCCTGCTCTAGAGTCTGACTTTATCGAGGCCTACCACGCCCAACTGGCCCGTAATGAAGAATTGTTGCAACGCTTGAGACAAGGATCCTGGTAACTCTCTGCCCTCCACCCCAACGATAGAGGACTCATGATGGCTACGCCTGAGACTGTGTATTGCGACAATAAATTCGGAGTTGTCTCCGATCAGCGGATTTTTTACTATGACCAGATACGCCCGTTATTCCCCTTTTTACTCAGCCAGCCTGTTCAAAATGAATTGCCTCTAGATCAGGTGATTTCGGCTCGTCTTGACCGACAAGTGATAACAGGTATTGAAATGGGGATCCTGCTACTTTTAGTGTTAATTGGTATCGGGGGTGGCCTCTTTCTCTTTGACCTCGATCACATGGGGATGGCAGCATTATTGTTGAGTTGTGTGGGTGTACAGCTTGCAATCCTATCCATCCTGAGAGGATCCGTAAGCATTATTTTGACTGTGTCGGGGCAGCAGCAACCTGTTAACCTCAGAGGTTATCGCTGGGATCTTGCCTTGGCCAATGATTATGTCGACTCTATCCGAGCGCAGAAACGTAGCCTTCAAAGTGGAAATTCTGTTCTGGTCCGTTTACTAGGGGCGGCAAAGCAATCATCCGGTCGCCTTACCACTAGCCAAGCTGTCCTGGAAACAGGCCTCCCTTTTGAAGATGTTGAAGCTCAGCTCCAAGACATGGTTCAGCGAGGATATGTAGAAGCTGAAAACGATCCAGAGACTGGCACGATCCGCTACTGGTTCTTTGAACTCTAGAGCTACCTTACTACGGATTTGAACGCTCCCGCATTTCTCGTTGACGCATAGGCATGCCATCAATTTGGGTGTAGAGCACGGCCATTTCAATCGGCTCCTCAACCCGCCGTTTTACAGTTCCATCTTTGCCAATGAGCAGTAAGGTAAATGAGTTGTCCTTAGAAATTTGATAGCGTTGGTATAGCCGCTCAATTGAGTCCGGATCCACCGCGTCATCAGGGTCAAAATTAGGATTGGCCGGATCCTTTAACTGACTATCCCCTTGATTAAAAGCCTCAAGAACTAATAAATCTCGCTCGGCCAGGGCCGCTGTTTGATTCATTAAATAGCGCTGCTGAACTTGGTACTCTTCGTTATCTGAGGATGGCGCAAATATCAGGATCAATCGATGCTGCCACCGGTAAGATGCTGGGTCAAACCTGATTACCGATTCGGCCCCTGCTGAAGGGTGTCCCCATAGAATCCCAATAAGTAAGCCAATAACTAACCCGATGCCCACAATCAGATTTTTGGGTGATCGTAATTGCTTCATCATTCCACTCACAATTCTCAAGATCTATTCAGACGGATCCACCCACAGTCGTCAAGTTGGTTTCATATGACTCCCCTTCGTCAAGGAGGCTCTCATCAGTACAGGGCTGTCGGTCTGCGCCAATCGAAGATCTCTCTTATCTCTACGGTTCGGGGAGACGGATCCGCTACACTTGAGCCATAGATGAGTTCTTTTTTACACATGGCTGACCGCCGTCAACCCCCTCCCATCGTCTACATTCTGGCCCTACTAAGTATACTGGCCGGAGGCTGGCTCTTAAGTCGTCAAGGGTCTAATCCAACTAGTTCCCCTTTAGCAGGCTCCACTCCCCCCTCAAACGTGAGTGCCCCACCTCAGAACGTAACCACATCAACCCCTCAACAACCAGACCCATCTGTTGGCACGCTGCGGATTCTCGGTGATACGTTTAGTGGCTACAGTACCTTTCGGGATCCTTCGTTTCAGCAAACCTTGGCCGACGCTGCAATCACGCTGTCCTATGCTGATGAGTTTGATCAGGCGCAACGAGCGGCTGCATTAGGATCCGATACTGCTGACTTAATTGTGACAACGTTGGATCAGTTTTTGAAACAGGATCCGGCTGGAAAAGTTGTCGCTTTAATTGATCGAACAGTCGGGGCTGATGCTGTCGTTTTAAATTCAGTTAAGTATCCGGGGTTGAACTCTTTGTTAGTGCTCGATCAACTGATTGAGGAGCAACGAAATCAGGGGAATCAACTCATTGCCACCTACGCAGGAGATACCCCAAGTGAGTATCTTGCGTTAGTGTTGGATGCTAAGTTTAATACCTTCAATTTAAGTGACTTTAGGATCCAAGAACAAACAGATGCCTCCGAAGCTTGGACCTTATTGCAGGATCGCAATGAACCTGTGGCTGTCGCTGTCTTGTGGGAGCCTTATGTGAGTCAAGCTCGCAGGAATGGCTATACTGTGGTGCTCTCTAGTGAAGACGCGCCGACATCTATTGTGGATGTTTTGGTTGCGAGCGATAGCTTGATCAACAGTCAGCCAGATACACTCTCTACATTGATTGAAACCTACTACCGCCGCATTGATACCAATGTCCGAGATGCAGCTCAACTGCAAGCTCAAATTGCTCAAGATGGGAATCTAACCCCCGAAGATGCTGCTGCTGTTATTGACGGAATCCAATTCTTCACAGCCCTAGAAGCAGAACAGTGGTTTAAAGATGGTACCTTTGAACGACGGATCCAGTCTACTGCGGCAGTCTTAACGTTGTCTGGCCAACTCAATGCAGTCCCCAGTAATCCGACGGATCTATTTACATCTGCCTTCATTGACCGTGCTGCTCGTAATAATGAAACTCTCATTGACCTCATCAGAGCTGATAACCCAGAGTTAGCTGAACGTCTCTCTGGTCAAAGGACCGCGATTACCCCGTCATTGACGCCAGCACAAATTCAAGCGGCTCCCGATATTGGTACCCTAGCCATTCAAGGCGAAGTGAAGTTTGCAACCGGATCCGCCCAGCTCACCGGAGCCAGTCAATCCACATTGAATCAGTTAGCCCGTGAAATTGCTGAGTTCAGTCCCGAGACCGTTGCGGTTCGTGTCATTGGTCATACCTCTCGTACTGGTGCGGCGGACCTCAATCAAAGGTTGAGCCAACAACGAGCCCAGGTGGTGGTGGATTACCTTGAAAACCAAGGGGGACTTCCTAATAACATTGCGGCGGAAGGCCAAGGGTTCAATGAGCCCCTCCCAAACACGGATCCTGCAGCAGCTGTTAACCAACGGACAGAAATTCGTCTAGTTCGAGTCAATTAGGGATCTAGATTGGATTCAGTGATCTTTAAGAGAAAGCCCCTCTATGAAGGAACCGGCAGCAGTTAGGATCCTGACATCCCAGCTTTGAAACCGTCATGTCTAAACCCCTTTACCTGTTGCTCCTCAGCCTCAGTCTCACGGCGTGTCAAACAGCCCCTACAACGACCTCAGTCGCTCCTTTTCAGCTCCAAGCTGAGTCGTCTTGGTCAGATCGTGATGGATCCATTATTGATCCCCGTGGTGTCAATCCTAATAACCTTGACTCGATTACTCTTGATGGGGCCATTGAAGCACTCCCCACGAGCTATCCTCGCCTCACCACTGGGGTGTGGACTGTTGCAGGGCGGCATGTTTGGGTGCAATCGGACACTCAAATCGACATCGGATCCGTGAGTCCCGGCGATCAAATCCGGGTCCGAGGTCTCAAGGTGACAAGTACGTTCATCATCGCGTTGCAGTTGACCCCTCCCCCTGTCGGATCCTTCTCCTGGCAGCCATTTGTCGGATCCTTGACGCCACCTGATCCCCTCAACGACCGATTATGCCTGGAGGGAGAGAATCCTGTGAATGACGAGAAGTACACTATCACTTGCCGATTGGAAGGCGCTAACTTTGCTCTCAACACCACACCACCTCCTACAGATGAAGTTGTGGTGATGACCTATAATATGGAGCGTAATTTTCAATTAGATCAGCAAATTCAAACTTTTTTAACTGCTGGTGACCGTTTGCCGATTCCAGACATCTTGCTAGCTAGTGAAGTGGATCGAGGCTGTGGACGGTCTGGTCAGCGGAATGGAGGCTATGAATTTGCCCAAGCCCTGGGATTGAACTATGTCTTCGGCGTGGAATTTGTGGAACTACCCCGCTCCAGTATGAGTACCTTGTGTGAACATGGTCAGGCTATTTTTTCTCGCTATCCCATCGGTAATGTCACCCTCTTTCGCCATCCCGCCTCAGGCAACGATGAATTTGATGATCCGAATGAACCTCGCCTGGGCACCCGCGTTGACCTCGAAGCTGATATTCGCATTGGCGACCGCTACCTTCACGTTGTCTCTGTCCATTACGATGACCGCCCTTCGGAGCAGCCTGCCCGCACGGAACAAGCCATTGGCACCGCCACTAATGCACTGGCCTACCCTAAGCAAGTCATCGTTGGGGGTGACATGAATACAGCTTTTTACTTCTTGGATCCGACCCCGCGTGCCTCCACCTCCGAAGCTGCCCGAGTGTTTTGGCAACGAGGCTTCTATGACACTCATAATGGTCTCCGGCCTCGAATTACGGTCCCGTTTGACTTGGGTGGCATCACCTTCCCTGCGGTGGTTGATCTGCTGTGGGTCACGGATCTAGCTAGCATCAAGGATCCTCGGGGTTGTGATGTAGACCTGTGCGGCGATTTATCGGATCATTTACCACAATGGGTTACGCTCGAACTCGATTAAGTCCGGTACGATAAGGTCCATTGGGGGAGAGGTGATATGGCAGATTGGCAGCAAATCGCAGGTGGTATTACCGCACCACGAGGGTTTCAGGCAGCAGGTATTGCCGCCGGGTTAAAGCCGTCTGGGGATCCTGACTTAGCCTTAATCCTCTCGGACACAAATGCCGTTGCTGGTGGTGTGTTTACAACAAGCCAAATCAAAGCCGCCTGTGTCACCTTTGACCAGCACCAGTTAGCTCAGAATCCTGACTCTATCCGCGCTATTGTGGTCAACGCTGGCCAAGCCAATGCCTGCACAGGATCCCAAGGTGAAGCTAATAACACAGCTCTGGCCCAGGCTGTTGCGACTGCTGTCCATGTCCAACTCAGTCAGGTGCTAACGGCCTCCACCGGCGTGATTGGCAAGCAACTGGATATGGCCAAGCTGGAAGCGGGCCTCCCGACCGTAGCAGCCCAACTGTCTGCCAATGGAGGGGACGCGGCGGCACGGGCGATCCTGACGACTGATTTAGTGAAGAAAAGCATTGCCCTCGAAGCTGAAATCCAAGGCCACCCTGTCCGCATCGGGGGGATTGCCAAAGGATCCGGGATGATCCATCCGAATTTGGCCACTATGCTTGGCTTCATCACCTGTGATGCCACCATCTCAGCCCAGCTCTGGCAGACTATGATCCACCGAGCCGCTGATGTGAGCTTTAACCAAATCACCGTTGATGGTGACACAAGTACGAACGATCTACTCATCGGTTTAGCTAACGGTCAATCTCAAGCGCCTCCTATCCAACCAGACACACCTGAGGCTCTGATTTTGGAGGATATGCTGCACGATGCTTGTATTTACCTGGCCAAAGCGATCGCTCGGGATGGGGAAGGGGCGAACAAATTAATCGAAATACGGGTCAACGGCACTGCTCGGGATGAGGATGCCCGCAAGATGGCCCGCATCATCGCTAGCTCACCTCTGGTTAAGTCAGCGGCCTTCGGCTGTGATCCCAATTGGGGGCGGGTTGCAGCAGCAGCGGGTCGGGCGGATATTCCTTTTGATCAAACGGCGCTCGATATCACTCTTGGTGAGTTTCAACTGATGCAGGGGGGAATGCCCCTAGCGTTTGATCGTCAAGCTGCTTCAGAGTACTTAAAAGGGGATCCTATTGTGTTCACGGTAGATCTCCATCAGGGGTTTGGTGAGGGCAAAGCGTGGGGCTGCGACCTTAGTTATGACTACGTTCGGATCAATGCTGAGTACACAACTTAAGGGTTTATCCCGTTGCCTCCCTCAATGGCCCTGAGTCAGTTATAAGCTGGAATTGTAGGTTTCCTCTTACCGTCTTTGGTCAACGGTTTCTATGTCAACAGTGTCTACATCCACAGTGTCTACATCCACGGACAATGCCCAGAACCTGGCCCAGAATGATGCTCAGTATGACTTAGTTGTCATGGGTGCCACTGGATTTGTGGGTAGGATCCTATGTCGCACCTTACTCAACTGTGCTGAAACTGACTCAGGCTTGAAATGGGCCATTGCTGGTCGTTCCCGAGCCAAGCAGGATCAACTCATCGCTGAATTGGGACCTCGTGCCGCTCAGTTACCTTGTTTGTATGCCGATGTAACGGATGAAGCAACGCTACGAGACCTATGTAACCAAACTAGAGTAGTCATTTCCACTGTGGGTCCCTATGCCCTGTATGGTGAGCCTCTAGTCAAAGTGTGCGCCGAGACGGGGACTGACTACTGCGATTTAACCGGAGAAGTGCAATGGATCCGTCGCATGGTGCAAACCTACGGCACGCTGGCTGAGCAATCCGGCTCCCGCATTGTGCCTTGCTGTGGGTTCGACTCCATTCCCTCCGACTTGGGCGTGTACTATCTGCAACAACAGAGCCTGCAGCAATTTGAACAACCCTGTGGCCGGGTAAAAATGCGAGTTAAAGACGCCCGTGGTGGGGTATCGGGTGGAACGATCGCCAGTGTCATGACTCTAGTGCAAGAGGCTGTAGTCAATCCAGAGTTGCGTCGTGAGATGATGGATCCTTACTCCCTGTGCCCAGACGGTCAGAAATCAATAGGATCCTCCACCCAGATTCCAGTCCAATATGATGCTGATTTTCAAGCGTGGATTTCTCCGTTTATTATGGCTGAGGTGAACACCCGCATTGTTCTAAGGTCAAATGCTTTACTCAACCAGGCTTACGGTTCAACGTTTGACTATGATGAAGCCATTTTGACCGGACAAGGATTACCCGGATGGGCCGCCGCTCACTGTCTTAAACTAGGGCTAGATGGTTTTGCCCTCGCGTCTGCCTTTACCCCGACCGCTTGGCTATTGACCCACACCATACTGCCTCAGCCAGGAGAGGGACCCAGTGAACAAGTGCAGGATGACGGATCCTACGACCTACGGTTTTGGGGCCAGACCGCAACAGGTGCAACGATTCGCGTGAAGGTCACAGGAGATCAGGATCCTGGCTACGGTTCAACGGCCAAGATCCTGGCTCAAGCGGGCCTTTGCTTAGCGCAAGACATTCCTAAAGTCCATAAGACAGGAGGGTTTTGGACCCCAGCCACCCTGTTTGGTGATCGATTGATTGAGCGTCTAGTGAACTGGGCCGGGATGTCATTTGACGTCATCTAGGTCTGCACAAACCTTATTCATCATTCACCTGCTAGCACACACTCGCCAATGTGTTTATCGATCCGCATGATGTGAGTAACAAGCCAATCGGAGAGGACGTTGTGCATGTGGGTCGCCGTTTGGACTGTAGGTCCAGCAGACTGAACTTGGTGGTGAAGGTCTCTTAAAATCTCTCGGAAGCGCTCATGAGCCTGTTTGTTAGTCTGGGCATTGGGGCACTGGTAGCTAGCCGCACATTCTTCTTCCTGGTTAAAATGATAGTCAGCATAGTTCTCTAAAAATGACACTAAAATAGGCAGTTCTTGTTCTGTGCAGTCATCATTGATCGCCGTTGCTAAATCGTTAATGGCGTCGATGAGTTGGCGATGTTGAATATCAATGAACGGAACTCCAGTGCGGATAGCATCATTCCAGCTAATTTCCTTTACGATTGGATTTGGCATGGCCCACTCTCGCAATCTTCAGCTTCAGTATAAGTATCTGCCAATTTACGCGGCCCTAACCTTTAGAATTTCTTGATCTGTTCAACATGAACTTCACTAATCCCGATATTCACAGTGTGAAGGGTTCAGATAACTTGTGACTCGCATAACACTCACATAACACTTGGATAAGACTTGTATGAGATGAAGAGACACTGGATGGACTTATATTTGGCCCGGATCCTAGCCACCTGCGAAAGATCAGGATACCTTGGGGAACGGTGTGGAGAATTATCAATGGGCCGACATAAGTTAACTGCCAGGTACTGGAGTCATCCTCATCCGAGAGACCACTTCGATAACTTTATTCCAAACACAGAGAGACTCGTCTCGATTGACCCACAAACACGAGCACGACTCGCGGATACCTTTCAGGATGAGTTGATGGAACGATATCTCCTGCTCCAACTTACTGAAAAAGGTCGTCGCTTCCTGAGTCGCAGCAATTGATCCTCATGGATCCTAAGGATCCTCTCGTTAGGATCCTCTCTCTCGTTGCCCTCCTCAACCCAGTCTGGTCTCACGGATCCACATTGGCTCCAGTAGGATCCGTTGCTCCAATGGCTCCAGTAGGATCCGTTATTCCAATGGCTCCAGTAGGATCCGTTATTCCAATGGCTCCAGTAGGATCCGTGCCATCCACTCTATGGGTGCTCGGGTTTAACGTAGTTCAAAATATGCTTCTCGTATATTTCTGGAAGTAGTTTCAATACTAGCTCCTTGCCTAAAATATCGATTTCTGCCAAGACCTCTTCAAGTATACTCACGGAAAGATCCTCAATCGCTTTCATTGAAATAGGAGCATAGCTTAAATGCCACAGCTCAGGAAACATACCTCCTTGAAAATATTTGTAGGGACGAAAAAAGCCAAATCTTGAGATATTCTGATCCAACCAGCCATGCAGTGGATGAAATAGACCACCTGGTTCAACTTCCTCAGGTAAGAGCTTGATCTCGTATCCTTCAGGCATTACAGCTTTATCCACAACATCAATCTCAGTGCCCCATTGGTGCCGACTTCCACCAGGTAAAGCAGACCAATCCAGAATATGCCAGATAAGTTGCTCTTCGCCCAACGAGTTGAAATCTCTAACTCTGCCATTCCTATCGTACAGAGGCTTTTTCCCAGAAAATTTGTGATTCCAAATTCGGAGCTGTGTTTTAAAATCCCGGAAGGAGCTAAAGGGAATTAAGTCGATTCCGTCTTTAGCAGCAGCCTCTCGCAGCTCTAAAAATGCCTCCACTACCTCAGGGTGACCGGCAAACCGAGGCTCAATTATTTGCTTGATATGAGTACGTGTTCGACCTGTTATTTCGTACTTATTAAACATCAGATAAGTAGTCCGATACCGATAAAGGCAATGTCGTCGAGCAGTGAGTAGATCCTGCGCAGTGGTGGATCCCCCAACCTCCTCCTAATCAAGGTGGGAGTAAAAACAACTCTCTACTAGCAATTAGGCTAACGAGGCTGTTTTCCCGAGTCCTGAGTGGAGGAGAGAGTCCGTTATCGTACAAGACTGGCCCACGATGAGGACTGGTTGAAATGTCGCCATGGATCCTGGTTAGACAGCTCTACTAGAGGGTAGTGTAACAGGCCCTGTTGGCTGCAATGGGGTAGAGGATCCGTTGCGGAGTAATGAAGAGTTAGCGATTTCAACGCGGTCAAAGGTGAGACACTCCTGTCAATCACGGCATCACTCCCCGGTACAACTCAGTTAGCCCCAGGCATTATTCCGTCCTGCCCCGGTGAACCCCCCAGCTAACCAGGAATGACAACATCTTTCCCAGAACTTCCCTCACCACTCCAAGGTAAAGATGAGTCAATCCGCTGCCCTGCTGGTATTCGCCGTCACCCGTTAAGGATCCCCACAGCCCCGGACGGATCCTTTCGCTTCTCAGTGGGGCTGGATCCGGTGCGGTGGGCTTAGGGGAGAGGATCCGGTGCTACAGTCGGGTTAGGGCAGTCGGCAGATGATGGCGGGGATGGCGCTCGTGGGGACATCAACAGGTTTTGAGGATCCTCGGATCCTGGTTCGGACTGTGGAGCGCTTCATTGTGGATCTGTGGTTAACGGATGCAGATGAAGAAAGCCACTTTCTCTCTGACCACCTTGAGCTGATCAATGAATCATTTTTAGATGTGTTGCCTTGGGTGTTCGAGGAGATGACACAGGGGCGAACGACCTTTACTCAGCTAGACATCGCCCACATGTTTGAAATTCTGGGTATTGTGTTCTGGAAATTTCCAAGAGGGATCCGTTGGCTCAACCTCGAGATTCAGTATCAAGGCCTATGAACTCGCACTACAGCTGACACAGAAGGACTTCTCGTACGAGTGGGTCCGTAATTGTAGAGCTTCAGTCAGACATAACCCACTCCCGTATAACAATTGCACAATGAGGCGATAGACACCCGAAAGATGACGAATAACAGCTCTAGCTTCTTCAACTGTAGGAACAGTGGGTAGGTGACGAATCTGCTTAGCTCGCACAGAGTCTAGTTTCAGATCTAACTCTTGGTTCAAGATCTCTCGGTAGAGAAACAGAAGGGCACTCAGAGCCTGGTTTTGAGTTGAGGCGACTACATTCCCCTTGACAACTAGATGTATGAGAAAAGCGTTAATCTCCTCGCCCCCCATCTCCTTAGGATGACGTTTGTCATGGAGCAGGATGTAGCGACGGATCCAGTGAACATAGATTTCCTAGGTACGATAGGAATAATGTTTCAATCTAAGTTTGTCACGAACTTGGTCTAGGAGTTTTCAGAGGCGAGTTTCTTAGATAATAGCATCACCTATTCTGTCTAATCTGCTTATAGAGAGCATACCCAGACAAAATCGGCCTAAGATCCCTAGGCGAGAAAATAGACAGACAAACTCTGCTTTTTGTCCTCCACAGGAGAGTTAGGCTGAAACTTGACTTTCTGCCTAACTGCCTTATCATTGGATTAGGTCGATAAACGCAATCTAATATCATGTTAGGTCATTTCCTCAAGGATAAAAAAGCTTTATAGTTTTACTAAGAACTTAGCGTTTTAAGCAACAAGAGTTTACTAATGCCAACCCTAATTATTCTTGGAAACATCAACCAATATACATTTGCAAACGCAATAGTTGCAGCAAATTGCAAATCAATTGAACTGTTTAAAGTCCCGTTGACTCGAATAGAGGTTTTTCACTCAAAAGAATCTTTCGATGTGCTTCATTCATTGAAATTAAAGAAAGAGACTGATAATAAAAAAACTTGGGTTGACCATCTTTCAAACAACAGTATTCAAGACGAAATCTTAGTCCACAGAACAGTAGATGTTACATATACCAAGCAATCAGTTGAGGAATTTATCAATGGCTTGGAGGGGATCGTATCTAATGTCACGAAGAAAGACGATGATATAGTTCTTGATATTTCAAACGGTACAACGATCTCTAAGAACTTGCTATCAACTGCTGCTTATTTGCTAGATATACCTCATCAATACATGATAGATATAGCAAAACTCTTTTCAATTACTGACACAAGAAAACTAGAGTTTGTCTCTGCCGATTTGATTACACGATGTTATACTCCCGCTCCTGAAACAACGGATTTGGATAGTATTGCGTATCTCAATTTGGCAGAGGTTCTTCGATATAAGAAAATAATAAATGCTCATTCAGCAAAATATAAAACCATTGGCGAAGGCAATATTGATACACACTTTTTTGAGACCAACTTAAAAGAGTCGATTGCTTTGAAGCTAGATGGTGATCAAAGAAAAGACAATGCAGTTTACCGAATTGCTACTGCTTCTATTTCAACAAGCATTGAAGACTTAATCACGTACTTAGTTGAGCAGTTTGTGCCTGAAACAAACGCTAATATGATGGGTGAAAAATTAGGAGCCATTCGGTCTCAGATTGAGAGTAGAGCATCAGATGATTTTGATATCGTATTTTTCCGAAAACTAAATGATTTCGTTTTGCATTTACGAAACAGCACAACTCACCAAGGACGCCAGCTAAGTAATATTGAAAAATTTAAGGCGGAACTTGCAGTCAAAATGGCATTTCCATTTATAGCTTTCTATACAGATATTGTGTATGACATATTGTCATCTAACACCGAAGTCGCGAAACCGAAGAAGATAATAGAGTTAGATGATCCAATGCCTCCAGGCACTTTAATGTACTATGGCCTTGATGGTGACGATACAGGGCAAGCACTTGAAGAATTATTTCTACATGCTAAAAAACAGGAGCATTTCACAAAAATAAGCGAATCAATAAAGAGAGCCATAGCCATTATAAGGAATAAAATCAAAAAAAAAGAGGGAAAGAATTCTATTGTTTTTGAAGCTGGGGATGATCTCTTGTTTAGTGGGCGTTTCTCAAAAACAGAGCTTGAAGAATTCAGAGGTATCTATAACACCGAAACCTCTGGCATGACCTGTTCTATTGGGTATGGGAAGTCATTTCAGGAAGTTTATTTGGCAATGAAAATAGCTAAAACCACGCCGGGGAAAAATACTATCATGGGAGCTCAACTTGATTAGGAAAGATAAACCTAACAATCCTAATGCACTAGAACAAAGGCAGTTGATCGGTAAGTCTTCGAGAAAAACTGTGTCTGGTGATTAGGGTCGTTAGGCTGCTTCAAATCTCGGTTAGGGCAGTCCACCTCAGTTGTCTGTTGGATGTTTAGCATTCCAGAGTCGTGCTCGTAAGACACTTTACAATTCCACAATCATTTCATGCCACCTGAGATTAACTCAACCCAATCCGCAGGATACGCTTTGATGAATAATGCACAAACCATGCTGCTTTCAGGAAATGTTAAAGAGGGCATGGATCATGTCATTCTTGGTATGAGGGAGATCAGAAATCGTTATGGTGCTAGGGAATGGAAAGAGTTCGCTCAAACCACATTCCTCAGCCATCCTGTAACTCAGCTGATCCATCAGTGCCCTTTTACCTACCACTCTTTCACCAAACCGCGAGGCTATGCTGGGGATGCAGAACTACTCGATTTTATCTACGGCTTCAAGCAGCCATCCCAGCATCTAGCACCTCTTGGTAGAGAAATCTTTAACTATTGTCGGGATGCAACAGTACCAAGCAGTGTTCGAGCTAGGCGGGACATTTTAGCTAAAACGATCGATGATGTTGCATCTGAGGCGGCTCATCCAGTTCAGATCCTCTCTATTGCTTGTGGGCATTTGCGAGAAGCTCAAGAATCTGTTGCCATTCGGGAAGCAAGTATCGGCAAAATGATTGCTTTCGACCAAGATCCCCTGTCTCTTGAAGTAATCGATCGTGAGTGTGACAATGGTTCTATTCAGACGATTAGAGGTTCGGTAACAACATTAGTTCGACAAAAGCAGTCCTTTGAGAATCTAGATTTAGTCTATGCAGCAGGACTGTACGATTATTTATCGCAACCGTTCGCCACACGACTGACAAAGATAATGTTTGATATGCTGCGACCAGGAGGAAAAATACTGGTCGCTAATTTTGTTCCTGACCATCGAGAAGTTGGATATATGGAAACATTTATGCAGTGGCATTTAGTTTATCGAACCGAAAGTCAACTAGAAGATGTGGCTAAAGAAATTCCAGCTTCTGCGATCGCCAATAGGCGATCTTTTTTTGAGGAAAATGGCAATATCGTGTTCCTAGAACTTACGAAAGCATAAGTATCAGAAACAAACCTGTAGGTTAAGCTGAGGTTGTACTCAAGCTTCCACAAGTAGCGATATGCCTCTCAAAGAGTTACTGCCTGTTGTTAGTCAATTGTCTCACCGAGACAAGTTACGCCTCATTCATTTTCTTTTGCTAGCGGTAGCAAAGGAAGAAGGTTGCGAGTTAGAAGCAACTAATTCTCAGACTCAAGAAGGGATGCTACTCAAGCAGTTGGCATCTACTGAAGCGGTTGTATGGTCACCTTACGAAGCACATGAAGCGGCTCAAACGCTCTCAGACTTGTTAGTGGTAGCAAAACAGGAAGGCAATGCTTGACGGCAAGAGATTTTCTTTCATTGAGCGTACCAACAGCCTTGGTCTCTCTAGCACCTTGCCATATCTGCCAATCAAGCTGACCTACAGAGATCGGTCTGTTGACGCTATGGCTTTGCTGGACACGGGCGCAAGCGTTAATGTTCTCCCCTACGAGATGGGCTTGCAACTGGGAGCAGTGTGGGAAGAACAGACAGTCTCCATCCAATTGAGCGGCAATTTAGCTCAGATGGAGGCGCGAGGGTTGGTACTATCAGCCACAGTTGCTGAGTTTTCCCCTGTTTTGCTTGCGTTTGCTTGGACAAAATCCAGAGAAGCTCCGTTAATTCTGGGGCACATGAATTTCTTTGCGGAGTTTGATGTGTGTTTCTATCGTGCCGATCTTGCTTTCGAGTTGCGTCCAAGAGCAAAATAGCGATATCGTGCAGCCAGCAGCCCAACACTGCGTTGGTGCGGACGGAACAGAGGTTGTCGGTGGGTATTTGAGGCTGTCTGCCGCCGCACAACTTCACCGTTCGCGAAAAATAAATGACCATGAAAATAGAAAATCTCCCTCTCGAAGATCGACCTTCTGACCTTGATAAGCACGGCCCGATATTCATCTTGGGCTGCCCTCGATCAGGAACCACTTTTTTGTCAAATTGCGTTGGGGCGATTCCACGTATAAGTGAGTTTGTGGGAATTTTAGCTCCTCCTCGATTAATGCATCTTATTGGGGGAAGCGATTGCTCTCAGATTCGAAAGGAGTTACTGTCCTGTATCCGCGACACCTTTTGGCAAGCCTATTGGAGACGTATTTATTTTCGAAATGAAAAAATAAAAGATCTCCTCAGCCGTAGCTTAAGTATCCAAGATTTCTTTGAGAAGCCTAGCATGGAAAGAAGGTTATTCTGCTACAAAGAACCGTTCCTCTGCTTCGCAGTTGACCATTTTGCTGAGCATTTTCCAAACTCTAAGTTTATACATATTATTCGTGATGGCAGGGATAATGCAGACTCAATGGCTCGATCGTACGGAGACGCGCTAAGTGATGAAATATTGGCCTCTGAAGGATTAAGCTATAACAAAGTATCTGAAATCGGAACCTGGAGAAGGGTAAATGGCTTCAATTATCCCTGGTGGCTGCCTGAATCAGAGGAAAACTCCTTTAGAACTATGTCAAAATATGCTCGATATGTCCGATTATGGAAAGAAATGACTGTGCGTGGCCGCGGTTTGAAAATGGTTCTAGGCGATAAGCGATACTTTGAAGTCAAATACGAGGATTTCGTGAGTGATCCGATACGCTACGGAAACGAAATTCGAGAATTTTTAGGGCAGCCTGAATCGAAGGGATTTAAGAAAAAATTGCATCGTGCTTTTACTGCATCTACCATGATTTCCAAGAAAAACCAGTCAAAAGAACGTTTAGATGAGGCTATAGGAATTGCAGGAGAACTTCTTGCGGAGCTTGGTTATCTTGATAAGCGCGAACAAGACAGTAGAAGCAACGCCTAAAGAATCCATGTAAGCCGAGAGGGAACAGCCCAACTCAGGACAGTGATC
>CAYUEE010000091.1:0-18718 GCA_964443615.1 uncultured bacterium
AGTTTTCAAAAGTACTGCGATTCTCTTAGTCTGACTTTTCTGCACCACTAAGGATTAGCAGTATCATTGTTAGGCTTGTTCCTGTCATTGTTGGGACTGACATTATTTTTTCTTAGAGCTAATGCTGTCTCCATTTCTGTTAGCAGTAAGTGGTCATGCAGAATCATATTTCCTCTAGAAGATCTCAACCAGCCATCCACAGGACTCGTCTAGAATCGCTAGATTTCGATCCTGAAGATCTCTAGACGTGACCTGAAGCTAGGTAAAGGTGATTGCAAGCTAAGTCGTCACAACTGATTCCCCCTGATAGGCTTTGATACGATTGAGAGCAAATCTCTGAGGTGACTATCCGTCAGGCTGGGAGTAGGAGGGTTGAGTATGGTTAAGGAACGTCAGGCTTTGGAACCGAACACACAGGATCCTCAGTCAGAGCTGAACCCAACGACACATGACTCTAGATCAGTTCGGTCTAGAGGATGGCTGTGGGGATTAAGTCTGGGAATCGGTCTGGTGGGGACTGGGGCCTATTGGGGATTTGGCCTTTGGCTAGAGCGTTCACTTCTCCCCATAATTGAAACTCAGGTTCAAATGATGCTGGGTCGTTCCGTGTCATTAGGATCCGTCTCCTACACAGTGCCTTGGGAGCTCACCATTGGATCCTCTAGTATTTCAAACCTGGGAACCGTGGACTCCATCGATGTCTCACTTGATATGGGACGATTACTCACCCGGCAAGACATCGTGGCGGCTGTCACACTCAATGCGCCTAACCTTGACCTCAGTCTTCCGTTGGATTTCCCCCTCTTAAATGCTCCTTTTGAACCCAATGGATCCGTCGCAGGGTCCCTACCTATACCGATTAATGAGATTACAGTCACAATTGGCCAAGGGCGCGTGGATGCAATCTCTCAAGAGGTGACTGCCACGGTGAGTAACCTCAACGTTGATGCCCTTTTAACGTTTCCAGACCCTGAGTTACCAGTCCCCATTATTGCTTTTGAAGTGGAGGGACTATTTAATGAGCATCCCATCAGCCTTCAAGGTCAGATTGACACCGCATCTACGACAGGATCCGTTCAATTCACAGGCCAAGACATCGCGTTAGAGCCCTTGCCTCAATGGATCCCTTCTGAGTCATTACCCATTTCGCCTCAACTAGATGGTGGATTGAATACGAATCTTGGTATCGCGTTTGCCTGGCAAGATCAGCTTGATATCTCCGTTGAGGGAGGGCTGGACTTGTCGTCGGGAGTCATCCGGGTGGATCCGGTCCCCTATCCGCTAGAGGGTCTTGATGTTGGGCTCAGCTTTCAAGACAAGACCATAACGATTGACAATTTTCAGGTGAGCTATGCCGATATCCCTGTTCTCGTTGATGGCAGCCTTAACTTCGACACTTTAGCCCAGCCCCAAGTTGCCCTGCAAGCAACCCTGCCTCAATTAGCCCTACAAGACTTGGCACGAGTGAGTGAGTTTCAGCTACCTGTGGAGGCTCAAGGCGATCTCTTAACTGCTGTAACGTTATCAGGTCGCTGGCCAGATATTGAGGTCACAGGGACAGTTCAAGCCGCAGAGGTAACCACAGTTGATGCTCTCCCCATTTCAGAGTTCAATAGCACATTCACCCTAGATGTCGCCTCCCAAGCTGTTGTTGTGGATCAACTGAACCTCTCCGTCGCGGGTGGAACAATTACAGGATCCGCCGAAGCTGTTTTAACGACTGATGTCCCTTCCGTACAGGCGAATCTTGATATCCGCAACATCAACATCGATCAACTGGCGGCAACCTATGCGGTTCAACTCCCCTATCCGTTAGGCCCCGTTGATGCTCAAGTTCAACTCTCTGCCCCAGCTCTGGATCCTACCCTCACCGCCTCTTGGGCAACCACTGGATCCGAGTTACAAACCGTTGGTACACTGGATTTTAGAGATGATCAGTTACAGCTATCTGATGTTCAAGTTCAGTTAGATGACAACCGAGGTCAACTCACCATTCAAGGTCTAGTGTCTGCTAATGGATCCCTACAAGCAACTGTTGTTGCCAATCAAGTTGATCTAGCCTGGATTCGTGATGATGTAGAGGGTCGTGTATCCGGTAATTGGAGCCTCTCCGGTCCGACCGTCAACTTCCTGCCTCAGGCACTACAAGCCCAAGGATCCCTACAATTCCCTCAAGGTCTCGTGGCCACGACGGCGCCAGGATCCCTGCAAGCCCCTGTGGGTAGTGCCACTATGGTAGCCTCCGGATCCTTTCAGGACGCAACGTTTTGGCCGGAGTCTGTGCGATCACAAGTCGACCTGCAACTCCCTCAAGGCGTCACGGTAACCACCGAGCAAGGATCCGTTCAATCTGCTACTGTCATCGCTGCTGTCGATCTGTCTGGATCCTTCAGTGCGGCGACGATTTCGTCAGGATCCGTTCAATCTCAAATCGATCTGCAACTGCCTCAAGGTTTCACCGCGACAACGGTACAGGGTCTGATCAAAGCGCCAGCGCTCACTGCCGATATTGAAGCTTCAGGACCACTGGTTGAACAGGAATGGATAGATCCAGCACAGATCTCAGCGCGGGGGATCCTTGACTTACCGGAGGGTGCAACGATCATTGAAACGGGCACTGCGGAATCCTACAGCATTGCTGACCCCATTGAATCTATCGTTGTTTGGGATGGAGACATTCTGCAACTAGAAGAGAATCAAGTGGGAACATTGGCAACCCTGACAGGTGATATTCCCATCACAGCGGGTGAAATCGGTCGTGTTGACTTAAGTGTTCAAGCGCAGAACTGGGATCTCAGTGCCATCCCTTTTGTCCCGGCAGAGACTGGCCTAGTTGGACTCGCAGATCTTGAGGTTCAGATCCAAGGGAACCCTTCCGAGATTGAAATCAATGGTGAATTAGCCTTGTCTGACTTTGAAGTTGCTGGGCTCCTCTTTGAGGATCTTAGGGGGCCTCTGCGGTTGAGTCTATCCGGATCCGGTTCAACCCTCGACCTCCGATCTCCGAATGGTCGCAACCAGATTCAAGCCAACCTAAGCTCTGATTTCTCTACAGGCAATTTCGACATTCGCCAGGATCAGCTGCTTATTACAGGGACTCGTGACGGCGATATTGTGACGGTTCAAATAGATGATTTCCCTTTAAATGTGGTGGATCCGTTCATTCCAGACACCTATCCTCGCAATTTAGACGGCACCTTCTCATCAGATATCGTAGCCAATGTCGCTGAATTCACGGCCCAGGGTAGCATGGATCTACAGTCTGTGGAACTAGCCGATGTGGAAGCTGAAGCGATCCAACTAGCCTTCTCGTATCAAGATCATCAACTCCAAATTGATGAAGCGGAACTGACTCTACTGGACAGTGTCTATGAAGCGCAAGGATCCATCGATATCTCCACTCTACTCAGCGGTAATTTAGACACAGCTTCTCCTCAATTTGACCTAACACTAGGAACCACTGGAGGCCGTTTACAGGATATCGTCTCTACTTTTAAATGGGGCACCTGGAACGATGTAATTGAACGAGGGTTAAGTCTTCCCTCCCTTGGACCTGCTGAAGTTGTCGCAGTAGAGGGCACGAATACCTCAGATCTCACTCTCATGGATCAACTGGAGGTTTATCTTGCAACCCTTGACGCTCAACGCCAAGCAACCTTATCTGCTGAAGCTGCCGAACTGCCACTACCGCCCCCCACCGCAGTACAAGGAGAGTTTATGGCAACACTAACGGTCTCAGGATCCTTGGCTCAACCGGCAGTTTCAGCTCAGTTTGAAGGATCCGATTGGACAGCTGAAGATCTCTATGTAGAAACAGTTGAAGTTGCGGCGACCCTAGAAGATAATGCCCTCCAAATTGAACCACTACGGATCCAAACGGGAGACCGCGTTGCTACTTTTACCGGAGTCATTGGCCTAACCGAGCAGGAGGGGTTACTCACCGTCCAAGCCCTACCCCTAAATCTTGCCCAACGCTTTTTGCCGAGTGGCTTTACTGTCAGCGGCGACCTAAACTCAGAGATTGAGCTGGGGGGCAGTTTAACGAATCCTGCGATTGACGGTTCTTTTCAGATTACCCAAACTCAAGTCAATGACACCGCTATCGAGGATATTGCTGGCAGCTTGATCTATGACCAAGGCCTCTGGACAACAGACACCTCTATTCAAGTTGCTGAGGGGCTGGAAATGATTCGAATTGCCGGTTATGTCCCGTTGCCGTTACCAACAGACGATGGAACTCCCACATCAGCAGGGCTTGATCTGTCGCTAGATGTCCCTAACGCCGCACTAGACTTGGTTAAAGCTGTTACAGACGAGATAACATGGCGTGGGAATAGCAGCCTTAATGTAGATGTAACTGGATCCTTGCAAGAACCCTTGGTTGCAGGAAATCTGACCCTTGAAAATGGAGACTTGGGGATTACCGCTTTATCAACCTCAGTTAGAGAGTTGAATGGTAACGTTGTTTTCAATTTGAATAGTGTGGATATTGACAGCCTCACGGGACGAGTCGGTGCAGGCGATCTACTCATTGCTGGCCAGCTGCCGTTATATACCCAGTCCAGCCCTGTAGAGGAGGACGTTATGCCTTTGACCGCCAGTTTGATGGGCACAACGGTAGATATCCCCAATCTGTACGAGGGTCTCGTTGATGGTCAAGTTCGCATAGAAGGGTATCTGGGTGAGCCCAAGGTTACCGGAGAAATCATGGTCTCTGAGGGAGATCTCGTTCTAGATCCTGCCCTGATCGCGGCAGAGCCTGCAACGAATCCCCAGAATGCTCCCTCAGCGATACCCGTTCAACCACAGCTAGACGATTTAAGAGTGATTGTCGGATCCAATGTGGATGTACGGTCGCCCAATTTATTTGCCTTCAGAGTTGATGGTGAGCTGCTGGTGAATGGTTTGCTAACAGAATTAGAGCCTGACGGGGATATTAATTTGCGGCGAGGGTTTCTCGATCTGCCCATTGGCAGTGGCTTTAGCTTGACTCGCTCCCACCCCAATCGAGTTAGGTTTATCCCCGAGCAGGGGCTGGATCCTTTTCTAGATTTGAAGTTGCTGACGCGGGTGACTGAAGTGGGGGGCGGCTCGGAGGTCAGAACAGCTCAAACTCTGGAAATTACGGCGACGGTTAACGGGTTGGCCAGTCAGTTGCAGGACAGTGAACCTGGCTCTAGTGGCATCATTCAACTCTCGAGTCAACCGGCTCGGACTGACCAAGAGATTTTAGCTTTGCTAGGGAGCAGTGCTATCGGTAGGGTAGCCAGTGTGGATACAGCTGCTTCATTGTTAGGGTTTGATGCCCTTCACATCATCGGTGAACGATTAGGTCTAGACGAATTGCGTATTGGTCCGGTTATTCAAGTCGACCGAGAGGTGCTAGGCAGAACAAGTACGAGCTTTGAGTTGGAGGCCATCAAGGATCTCACGGGATCCTTATCTACCTCAGCTAGGATCCCCCTTACCACTCCCCAACCCCTTCGTTTCAGTCTCCGTTACTCTTTGTCTGAAGAGCTCCTGCTCAGACTCAATACGGATTTCCAAGACTCAAGTGCCAATTTAAGCTACAACATTAGATTCTAATCATCCGTTCAACTCCTCTCTGCCGTTCTGCACCAGCTCACACTCCATTCATCACTGAGGACTACGTCAGGGCTGAGGACCATTTAGCTCCAACGCTATGCTAGTTTCGTGTTCACGCCTGCAGGATGGGAGGTCGCTTATGAAAATTGTCTGGGAACCCTGTATCTACGGTGGTAATGTTCGGATCCCTTGTGTCATTTGTGGAGAAGCTGCCATTCCCACCAGGTTACCCAATCAGCAGGTCGTCTTGGCTGTCGTTTACAACGATCAAGGTCGGATTCACGGCGAGGCTTGCCGCAGCTGTGTTTCTCTGACCCCTGAGGGGATCCGTGAACGCCTCCAGGACCGCATTCTCTCTCTCCAGGCCAAACTTCAGGATCTCCAGGACCTCAATCAGGGTGAGATTGAACTACCCACACTTGAACAGGAGTTACGTGTCTACCTGGAGTAGTTAACATAAGTGAGTCGGTGAGTTGAACTTACATTCGGGTTATCCCTTAACCCAATCTAGTTGATCTCAGAATTTTCAATCGCCTCAGATGCAGCCTCTTCAGATAGACTTATCGTTGCTAACAGCTGATCCGCAACATACAGAGCATTCTGGGCTAGCACGGATCCGGGTTCTCCGGCTAACTGACTCAAATCCAACTGTGGATTGCTCAACATCCCCTGCAGGGCTAGCGCGGCGACATATTCCCGCTTGGTCAGCCCCTGGCTAGCCACCATTGGATTCGTAATCGAAAACTTCTGATGCTGCTCAAACGGAAAAGCAAACTCAGCTGTCATGGGCATAGCCGGATCCTCACACGTGAGATGGACAGTCCTACAATATCAGCACTCCTGACCGGATCCATCTCCAAGACGCTCAACAGTTCAGGATCAAGCCCCAGGTCCTAGAGATCCTTACGGCTAGATTCTTACCGTTAGATCCTTACGATCCATCCGCCTGGGATCCTTGGGACGCAACCCACTGCCAGTGTCGAGACTCTTCCCACTGACGCGTGATGTATCCTCCCAGCAAACCGTACATCAACTTATCTAGTACGATTAAGTCTGCTGCACTTGTTAAGTGTGACTCCATCAGCTGGTAAAGTTGGGTCTCCTGAGATGAGTTCAAACGTCCTGTCTGCATCGCTGCCGCTACGATTTCACGAGTCGCTCGGGTGCTAGGAGCCTGTTTCATCTGCTTGAGGATTTAACTACATCTCTACTGTGCCTTCAAACTTGAACTGAGTTAATCAGAAAGATCGCGCATTAGCTCTCAGCAGATACGCCGGTTTACCTCAGCCATACGGCTGCACCAGTCTGCGCATTAGCAGTTACTCCTCCCCCAATTCGATACCATCCCATCACTTGCTAGCATCCAACCTCGAAGTCTATGGAAGCATCATGATCATGCTCAGAATGGATAGGGATCCTTTACAATCGCAGACACGGTTCCTGGTAGAACGATCTCATTCTCAGTCGCTAGTCCCTTCAGAATCACGCATCAGGTCATGACAGCACCCATTACGCCTATCGTTCAAGATCGCGTTCCCATTGTGGAGTTGCGTAATGTTACTAAGAAATTTGGTTCGAAAGTTGTCATTGATGATGTCAGTTTGAACATTTACAAGGGTGATGCCTTAGGGATTGTCGGACCCTCTGGCACAGGTAAATCTACCTTGCTGAGGATGATTGCAGGGTTAACGGAACCTGACAGTGGATCCATTTACTGGATGGGGCAGTCCCTACAGCGAATTCTAGAGGGTCGGGGGCATCAACCCTTACAGGTGGGCATGGTGTTTCAGCAGGCCGCTTTATTTGACTCGCTAACCGTTGGCGAAAACGTGGGGTTTCTCCTTTACCAACATTCCCAGTTGTCCCAACACCGCATTCGTGAACTCGTCCAGGATCGCCTCAGTGCAGTAGGGTTACCAGGCATCCAGGATCTCTTACCCGAACAATTATCGGGGGGAATGCGCAAGCGAGTCAGCTTCGCTCGAGCCATTGTTGAGGATCCGGCAGACACAGAGGAGGATCCTAAGTTGTTGTTGTACGATGAGCCAACGGCGGGCCTGGACCCGATTGCGTCAACAGTAATTGAAGATCTTATTCGTGATCTCCAGCAGAGTAAGGGCGTTTGCGAAACCTATGCAGTGGTCACACACCAAGACAGCACCATTCGCCGGACCACCAATCGAATTATCATGTTGGCTAAAGGAAAGCTTCAATGGGAAGGTACAGTAGAGGAGATTGACGGATCCTCGAATCCCTACGTTCAACAATTTTTTAGTGGTCATGTGGACGGGCCAATTCAGGTGGTGGGCTAATTATGATGCGGTCACGAGCAGTAAGAGAAGGGGCTGTAGGCTTACTCATGCTAGGAGGAGCTTTAAGCTTTGCTGGGCTATTTGTGTGGCTATACAACTTCCAGTTTGGGTCTGAGGGATACCAATTTACGGTTCGCTATGACGAAGGGGTCTCTGGGCTGTCGCGGGGGGCCAATGTGCGCTTGCGAGGGGTTACTATTGGTCGGGTAGAATCGGTCAGTCCTGGAGTGGATGCTGTACGCGTTGAGGTTCAAGTCAATGGGTTGACGCCAGTGCCTCGCCGCTCTACGTTCATCACCAGTCAAACGGGCCTAGTGGGTGAGACGATTCTAGAAATCTTTCCAGCGCCTGATTTGACGATTAGTGGGGACCCAGGCTCACCGTTAGCCGCCGATTGTTCGAACACTAGCTCAGTTGTGTGTGACGGCGACGAAATTACTGGGGTACGGGGGGTAGACTACGCCGACCTCCTGACGAGTGTGGATCAATTATCTAGTCGCATTAACAACGACGAATTTTTTGGGAATTTGAATAAAACCCTAGAGGGGATCACAGAAGTTACTAATGAAGTAGCCGAGCTGTCCACAGCATTACAGACAACGTTAGGCCAAGTGGATGTCGAGGATCTGGACTTATCTCAAGTGACGGTGGCGGCAGAGTCTATTAGCGGTACAGCCCAGTCGTTAGAACAGTTAACTCAAGAAGCCTCAGAACTCGTCTCAGGTAATCGAGCTAGCTTAGAAGCCTCAGTTCAAAATATTCAAAATCTAACGGCTGATGCTCAAGCCATTACAGATGCCTTAAAGCCAGCTCTGACGGATCCTGCTCTGCAATCAGACTTGAAAACGATCCTAGCGAATCTATCAGCGGCTTCGGCAAATCTGTCCACAGCCTCGACCAATGCAGTAACAGCCTCAGAGGAGATCAATGCAACCCTGGGTGAGCTGAACGACCCAACAACGTTAGCCACTCTGCGACAGGCCTTAGACTCGGCCCGAGTCACCTTTCAGAACACGGAGAAGATTACAGCCGATATTGATGAACTCACGGGGGATCCTGGGTTTCGACAGAACCTTCGGGATCTAGTAAATGGATTGAGTAGTTTGGTCTCGGCATCACCCACCGAGTCGGACACTCAACCTGTCTTGTTTGGCGATCCTATCGAATCAGAGTATCCTCTAAGACTGACCCAATTTGAGGAGCCCTAGTTGAATGGGTTGGACTTAAGGTCTGACTCTGCAGCTGAGGAGATAACGGTTGCAGCTTGGAGGATAACTCTGGGCTTAACAGGGATGTGCCTCAAGGGAAGTGTCGCAGCGCTCTGGGATCTAATCTCTGAGTGATCCATTAGGGCCGTTGGGCCTCTATCAAAGTGATCCCTGCAGGAGTCAGGTGGTACGAGGATAATTAAGCATGTGTCATCAGCGAAACGGACAGAGACTTGGGCCTCACCTAAATCAGCATCTGTCACACGGCTCCGGAGGATAACATGTACTTCTGGATCAAGTTAGCCTCAGGGCGTGAGTGGCAAGCCATCCCTGCTGAGGGTCGACAACTGGAACAAGGGGTCTATATGATCCTGGCGCAATCGCCGCAGCCCCATTTCACTATCACAGTTGATATTGCCCACTACAGTCCCCAGAGGACTGATACACCTAGTATTCCGGGGCGCGTCCGTCCCCGAGCTCGTCGGTCCCCTTCAACTCGTTACCAGCGCCACATCCGTACGAATGATGAGGGTGTAGGAATCATCCTGCCTCCGACTGAGCTGCAACTGGGTCTGTGGGAGATTCAGTGCCATGATGCGGATTTAATCGCTGAGCTCTTTGGTGAAGATAAGGCCAACACTCTATTGTTGGAAATCATTCCAGCAGACTCTTTAACACCACCCATAGACGGCTCCTTTGATATCCACCATGCCCCTGAGCCTATCCAGCCATCCCCGTCAGAAGATCGGCTAGATCCCATTCAATCCGAAGCCAGTCAGGAACTGGATCTAACTCAAGAACCTGCTGCTCAAGAACCTGCTACTCAAGAGCCCATTGCTACTCAAGAACCCATCAAGGATCCGTGGCCTGTGGTCAGTCCCAGCGATCCAGTTGCGATCACAGCCAAACATATGGAGGGAGCCCCCAACGAGGTTCTGGTGCTGAAGGGTCGGATCGGCTCCCCTGGTCAACTGGAAGCAAGGATCCATCGGCAAGGGCGCCTACTATTTGAAAGCCGACACACTATCGATTTCCCGCCGGGAGCCAAATCCGCTAACTTTGAGCTCCCGCTTCCGCTGCCCAAGGCACGATGGGCGGGCAGTCTGGTGGGGACATTAATCTTTACACCTCAGGTGAATCGGCCTCCCACTACCCTAACCTTTACGGTCCGTTGCCGGGAAACAATGGAATTCAACTCGCTCCCTAATCTGGATGACTGGGTAGCAGATGACTGGTTAGAAACGGATAAGCCTCAGGATCCTGCTAATAGTGAATCCGACCCTCCTGATGTTGCTCTAACGGGAGAACCCTCTCCCTCTCAAGTGCTTACGCCGGAACAGCCAAGAGAGTGGGAACCCACTCTACTTCTGCCTCTCCACGATTTCCGAGTGGTCGAAGGGGGCTCCCTCCAGTCCCTCTTAGCGAGTCCATCAACTCAACCGATGCGGAAGTTAACGCAATTATGCCGTCAGGTATCTAGCCTTGAACTAGATGATGGCGCGGGGATGGCCGGATCCTTATTCGGTAGCCAATTCCCATCCGATTTCCCTCCTGATTTTCAATCAGAATGGGTTGACCCCGAAGCTTCAGAGATCGATTTTTCAAAGCATGACGCGGCCCTACTGGACCCTCAACTGAACTGGGGCAGTGCTCCGAAACTTCATATTTTGTCAGCCCTGACGGCGGGAGAGCCCTTCGATGTGGTGTTGACCGTCGACTGGGATCACGAACCCGATTTCTGTATCAAATTATGGGTCAAGGATAGTCAGACCCAAGGGGTGATCGATGGACCTCGATGGATATTAGATTTTCAGCCCCAAGGCTCGGGGGTCTGGGAAGCCGCAACGCGGCTAGTCGCTCCTGGGCGGATCTCAACCATTACTTTAGAGGCTTCTATCTTCACATACTCGGCTCAAAGCACTAGCACACCTGGGATCCTAACGTGTCATATTCAACAACCTTGATTCCCATTTGAAACTTGTGCACAACCGTCTTGGTAATGATTATGGATCCGTTTGATCACTATGGGTCCTGACCAGTCTCAAAAGTGGCATATCTCAAGTCTTCACTTGAAGATGATTCTGACACAGTAAAGAGGTCAACGCGCAAGGAACATCATCATCATGGCTAACAAACTGAACCCGACTCCCCATCACACCAGTGCCTGGGTTGCCCAAACATGGATTGCCTTTGCCCTCTCCCTTACAGCGACCTTCACCGGGATCCTCTATGCCCCAGTAGACAACTGGATCCGGGGATATCTGGGCATGGGTCTGATATTCTCAATTGGCTCAACCATCAGTTTGTCGAAAACCATCCGAGATCAGGAAGAATCGAAACGGATCCTGAACCGAGTAGATGAAGCAAAGTTAGAGCGGTTACTGGCTGAATATGATCCTTTGAAAAACTAGGATCCTGGCGAGGAGATCGGATCCTGGGCATAATCTGTTGAAGAGTTGAAGGCAACTAAGATAGTTATCACGGTAGTCTAGCATTAGCAGCACTCGTTACTGTGGGTGCTGTTATCGATGCAGAGATCTCAGTCTTGGACTCATGTTGAGTCACGCGAGGGGCGTTGGTGTGCAACATTCCAATAGTCAGAGGGCAATGTGTCATGCTTAAATAACACTAATTAACTAATGGTTGCTTGAGTATGATCTCCGCAAACTTAAGGGCCAGCCCTAGATGATGCGCTGCCGCCTACTTCGTAAACGCTTCGGATCCATACCCCTGCGCTATGTGGTTATGGTGCCTTTCGTCGCTGAAATCATGCTAGCAGTGGGCATTATTGGCGCTCTAGCAATCTGGAACGGGCATCAAGCGGTGAGACGGACAGTTGAGCAACTGCAGAGCGAAGTCTCCGACCGAGTTGAGGATAAGCTAACTAACTACCTTAGCACTCCCCATCTCCTCAACGCCATTAATGCTGAAGCCATTCGCCAAGGGAGCCTACCCATTGAGGATCCTGACACTGCTCGCTACTTTTGGACCCAACTGAAATCACTTCACTCGATTAGTTGGATCTACTACGGGAATCAATCGGCAGGGGAGTTTATCGGAGTCAATCGGTTACCACAGGGGGACTTTGAAGTTGTCATCAATGCCCAGTCTAGAGGAAACCAAGGTGTCATTTTTGCCCTCAATCCTCAAGGCCAACGCTCAGAGGAGTTACGACAGCAGAGAGAGTACTACGATGCCCGGATCCGTCCGTGGTACCAGGCTGGAGTTCAAGCAGGAGAAGCCACTTGGAGTGATTTTTACACTGGCTTTCTAGTCTCCGATTTGATTCTTAGTGCGGTTCTACCCATCTATGATAACTCCGGATCTTTACTAGGTGTCAGCGGTGTCGATGTGTCTCCCGACGATATCAGTGCCTTTTTAGAAAAGTTACAGATCGGGGCCGAGAGCTCTATCTTCATCATTGACCGCCAGAACCGTATGGTTGCCAATTCAACCGGTGAGCAAAACTATACTATCATCGATGACTCCGCTTCCACCCAAGTCGAGGCCAATCAAGTCTCCGACCAACGGATCCAGTCTGCTTTTCAAGCCTTAACCCGTGAGTACGGATCCCTACCTGATATCACCCAGCGGCAACAATTTGATTTCACGGTTGCAGATGCTGCCTATTTTGCGGAAGTGCTTCCGTTCCAAGATGGGAGAGGCATTGATTGGTTAATTGTTGTGTCTGTGGCTCAGTCCACCTTTCTAGCCCAAATTGACGCTAATACAGGTACGACCCTATGGTTATGTCTGATCACGTTGGTCTTCACCATTGGTTTGAGTGGCTTAACAGCGCGGTGGATTACTGAACCCATTATTCGCCTTAACCAGGCCTCACAAGCCATTGCTAGCGGCGACTTCGACCAGCGCGTTAACCTGCATCGACAGGATGAATTAGGATCCTTGGCTCGTGCCTTTAATCGGATGGCCCGTCAACTGCGCAATTCCTTTTTGATCCTGGAACACCGCAATCACGAGTTAGAAGCCCAAGTGGATGATCGCACTCAGCATTTATTGCGAGCGAATGAGCAGTTACGAGTTGAAGTGATGGAACGTCGGTTGGCAGAGGCCGCGCTCCGAGAGCAAGTGACTTTAGCAGAACTCAGCTCTGACATTGGGGTGGCTCTAACAGAACAAGATGCCCTGGCGCCCATGCTACAAGACTGTACAGATGCTTTGAAAACTCGATTAGGAGTTACCTCTATTCGTATCTGGACCTTTGACTCTGCTGAAGGATTACTGGTTTTACAGGCTAAAGCCGGAGCGGATCCGTTACCGCAAGTGCCGGACCGGATGCCTAAGACCTGGCAGGGTTTAGGACAAGTTGCGATGCGGCAGCAGCCCTACTATCTCAATCAGCGAGCAGAGGATCTCGATATTGGTGACCGGGATTGGCTCCGCAAACAAGCTATCGTTGCTATCGTTGCTTACCCTCTGCTGGTGGAACACGAGTTGGTGGGCGTTTTAGCACTCTGGTCCCGGGCGCCTTTTAGTCCTTCCACGCAGCAAGCCTTAACCGCGATCGCCAGTGAAATGGCTCTGGGTGTGAAGCACAAGATCGTTGAACGAATGCTGCGCGAACGAGAGCTACTCTACCGAAGCATTGTTGAGAACACAAGTGATCTAGTGGCGATTAATGACCTAGACGGTAATTTTATCTACACCTCACCCAACTATAGGAGCTTAGGTTATGAGCCTGATGCTTTAATCGGTGAACCGTGGTCTCGGATCATTCATCCCGACGATCTAGAGCTGGTATCACAATCGCTGCAGTCCCTGGTCACAGACCATAAGAACAGTAAAACCTCAGCCTACCGACTGCTGGATAGTCAGGGGCAATGGCGTTGGTATATCTCGACGGTATCTGTGGCTCCGAACACTCAAAAACCTGACGGATCCCCCCTTTACTACGTCAGCATTAGCCGCGATGTTACCGAACGGATCACCTATGAAGAACAGTTGAAGCAAGCCAAAGAGGCGGCTGAAGTCGCAAACCGAGCAAAGAGTGAATTCCTTGCGAATATGAGCCACGAACTACGAACACCGTTGAACGGGATCCTGGGATTTGCCCAGCTTTTGAAGCGAGACCTGCATCTTCCCCCCAATCATCTGAAGGGTTTAGATATTATTCACCGTAACGGTCAACATCTCCTGGCATTCATCAATGATGTGCTGGATTTGTCTAAAATCGAAGCCCATCGTATGGAGGTGCAGACCGTTACTTTTAAACTGCAGGAACTCCTAGCGACGGTGATTGAGCTGTTCCTACCCCGAGCTGACGAGAAAACGATCCAGTTTCGGACGGAGCTCAGCTCAGCCTTACCCAGAGTAGTGGAAGGTGATGACCAGAAACTACGTCAAGTATTGATCAACTTGTTAGGTAATGCGATTAAGTTCACGCCGGCTGGAGAGGTTCTCTTTCAGGTGGATTACGTCAACGAGGATGCCCGCCAAGCTCAAAGGATCCGATTTCTAGTCGAAGACACGGGGATAGGCATTCCTGCGGACAAACTAGAGGATATCTTTCAACCCTTCCAACAGGTCACAACACCCATCCGCTCAGCCGAAGGCACAGGATTAGGCCTCTCCATCAGTTATCGATTGGTTGAGTTGATGGGAGGCACTCTGCACGTCACGAGTGAGCTGGGCACTGGCAGTCGATTTTGGATGGAGCTTACACTGCCCGCTGTCGACATTACCCCTCCCGTACCCGTCACGGAAACAACGATGCCCAACTATCAACCCCAGCTCAGAGCCCAGTCGCTACCTGAACCTCACCGGGTCGAACTCCTAACGTTGGCCAAAATTGGCGATGTCCAAGGGATCCTCAGCTATCTTGAGCAGATTGAACAAACGGATCCGAGCCTGAGACTGGTCACCTACAGCTTACGGGCGTGGGCTCAGTGCTTCAAAGTTCGGAAAATCCGAGATTATCTCATGAGTTCAACCGGAGCCGGGTCTACTGATCAATCTCGAAGTCAGTAGGATCCTAACCCGTGGCATCTTATCAGTGGGATGTTGGAGAGGATGAGGTCATGGGTCTACCCGTTGATGGATCCACTAGAGTTGGGAGTGATTCTGTGCAGGAGACATCTACAGAGACAACACGAATTATTCTACTTGTTGATGATAATCCTACGAATCTTGAGGTTTTATTTGAGACGCTCAATCATTTAGGGTTCCGTTTGCTAGTGGCTGAAGATGGGGAGACCGCACTGGAGCAAATGGTTTTCGTTAAGCCTGATATTATTCTCCTCGATGTGATGATGCCGGGGATTGATGGGTTTGAAACCTGTCGGCGACTAAAACAGGATCCGTCCACCTCTGATATCCCAGTGATATTTCTCACCGCACTAACCGAAACCGTTGATCGTGTGAGAGGGTTTCAGCTCGGGGCTGTTGACTACATTACTAAACCCATTGAGCCAGATGAAGTCATGGTGAGAGTGCAAACCCACTTATCCGTTGCCAGCTTGCGTCAACAGCTTCAACACCAAAATCAAAAACTGCAGGCCTCTGTGGAAGAGCATCAGAAGATGGAAGAAAAACTACGCCTACTCCTACACTCTGTCTCTCATGATCTCCGTAACCCTGCGACTGGTTTGGCGATGGTCCTGCAATCTCTGTTGGAACAAGACAGTATTCATCTCACCCATGCGATGGCCCGCCGGATGTTACAAAGCTGCGACCGCCAACTGCGTCTGATTAACTCTCTTGTTGAATCGGAGGCAGCGGAGCGGTGGGGTATCACGATTAACTTGCAATCCACCTCCCTTGTGCAATGGATCCCCTACATCATAGCCGAATGGCAACCTAGAATTGACCAACATCAATCTGTACTCTTTCAACAGGTGCCTGAGACCCTACCCTTGGTTGAGATGGATCCCTATCAAGTGTGGCGAGTCTTTGATAACTTAATCTCAAATGCGTTGAAGTACAACACATCAGGTCTGACTCTAATCATTGGAGCGAAGGCCACATCAACAACTCATGTACACTGTTGGGTTGAAGATAACGGGGTCGGTCTTTCTCCAGAGCAAGCGGCGCAACTCTTTCAACGGTACTCCCGAGGGATCAACGTCGGCCACACGGTTGGATTAGGATTAGGTCTCTATCTGTGCCAATCCATCATCGAGGCTCATGGCGGTGAAATGGGTGTGATTAGTCAACCACAGGCTGGCGCTCAGTTCTGGTTCACGTTGCCAATGAGTTCTTCTCCATTGCATCAGGAGGATCCGATCAGTGCCTGACCATCAAAGACTCGGTGCTGTGTCACAAACATCGATACTCCCGCACCAATCATCCAAAGCCTCTCTAAACTCAGCCAGCCCGCACCAAAGTCATTGGGACCACACTGAATATTGTTCGGACCCTCCCGAAACTCATCTGGATCCTTTCGAGACTCATCTGGACCGACTCAAAACCCATCTGGACTCACCCAAAAGTCTTCCGGACTTGCCCAAGAAGACTTCCGGACCCCTCAAAAATGGTCTAGTACTGGGTACAAATCGTTTCTCCGCCAACACCTATTGCTAGTAGCTCTGTTCTACTGGGTCCTGATGTGATTCAACGAATCTCTGCCGACGAGGTAACCACAGCCTGCCGATCATCCCCGTAGGTTAGCGAGATTTGGTGAGGGAGGTAGTCCTCTCCAGCCAGTTTATTCGCACAAAAACCCACCTCAAACGCTTGACCTGGGCTAATCGAATCATTCCAAGATTGGGGATTCATCAACATTAAGGATCCTTGTGGCGCAACGCTTCCATTCCAAACTGAGGTGATAGAGGCCTTCTCTAAAGTGAACTGAATTTGCCAGTCGGCAATGAGTTCATCAGACCCATTCTTCACTTGGAAAGTGGCACAGTAGCCCTCCCATGCTGATTGGAGGCCAAATTGAACCGTTAAGTCGGATCCTGTGAGGGATGGATCAGATTGGGTTAGAGCTGCACTGCGATCCTCACCATAGTTCAACGAAATGTCTGTGGGAAGATAGTCAGTACGAGATAGCTTGTTCGCACAGAACCCCACTTCAAGACTCTGGCCGGGAGCAATCGACTCGTTCCAAGTTAGAGGATTTACTAGTCGCTCGGATCCCTGCGGAGCCACAGTTCCATTCCAGATTGATGAAATCGCTGCCTGGTCTAGATTGAACTGAAGTTGCCATTCAGACACAGTCTCAACGGATCCATTCTCTAATACAAACAATGCGCAATATCCCTCCTCCCACTCTGACTGAACACCCAAGCGCACCGTCAAGCGAGAGTCCGTAATAGCCATGGCGTTAGATCCTAGGGGGAAAGGATGGCGAGTCCTGCCCAAGCTGACCTGTTCTGGCAAGTAGCGGGATCCTGCCGTTTGGGTCGCACAAAACCCTACTTCAATGGCCTGACCTGGATCAACTTGAGTGTTCCAAGGTTGTGGATGAATGAGTATCTGGGATCCAGACTGGGTAAAGGTCCCACTCCAGGACGACGTGATCGTGGCATTGATTAACTGAAAATCAAGTTGCCAGTTTTGAACAGGCTGAGTTGACCGATTCGTAATCTTGAAAACACCACAGTACCCCTGCTCCCAGTCAGACTGCAACCCAAATTGGGCCGTGAAATGGGGGCCAAACCCTTCAACATCGTCCGAGGCAGGATCCTGTATAGACTGAGCTTGAATACGGCTAGTGGCCAGCATCAACACGAACAGTACACCACCACCTAAAGCAAGGCAACACTTCCCCATTGGCTGCAACATCAGGATCCACCACGCATCAATTAACCGGATCCTATCATTTTGATCGACAGGATCCGGAGTCATGGATACCCAAGGTTCTATTGAAGAGCGATCTGAGTGGGTAGGTAGCCATAGCTGGCTGTCTTGTTCGCACAGAATCCCACTTCAAACTGTTGTTGCGGATTCACCGATCGATTCCATCCTACGGGGGTAACGGTAGCTTGGGAACCTTGTCGAGAGAATGTTCCATTCCATGTGGAAGTGATGTTAGCGTTAGCTAGATTAAACTGAATCTCCCAATCTGAGATAGCTTGATCTGTTTCATTCTCAACTTGAAAGACAGCACAGTAACCTTGATTCCATTCTGATTGAATCTTGAATTGGACAGACAGAGCGGATCCTAAGAATGGTGTCGGGGTCGGCGTTGGCGTTGGGGTCGGGGTTGGGGTTGGCGTTGGCGTCGGCGTTGGCGTTGGCGTTGGCGTCGGCGTTGGCGTTGGCGTCGGAATAGGGCTTCCAGCAGCATCAAGAGCGATATACTCGGGGAGGTAACGAGATCCGGAGTGTTTTGAAGCGCAGAATCCTATTTCAAACTCTTGGCCAGGAGCGACAGACTGATTCCAATTAAGAGGGCTAACGGTGATTTGCGTCCCAACTTGAGTAAAGGTCGCACTCCAGGTAGACGACATGCTCGCATTGACTAAATTGAACCGCAATTGCCAATCAGGCACTGTCTGAGATGATGAATTACTGAACTTGAATACACCGCAGTACCCATTCTGCCACTCTGATTGGACTGCAAATTGAACGTTTAAGTTGGATCCTACAATCGGTGTCGGTGCTGATGTCGGAGTCGCAACTGGGGTGGGGATAGGTGTGGGTGTTGAT
>CAYUEE010000092.1:0-18696 GCA_964443615.1 uncultured bacterium
ACTCACGGTTCCTTTTTGTTTATCCCAGATTCGACCTGTAAGGATCCTGAACTCGTTAAGGGCCGTCCTCTATGCAGAGGGATCCGTTATGTGTCGTTGAGGATTAGACCAGCGGTGGCGTCTACTCTCTGTGTCAACGTTTGATAGTCATTGCGCTCACTCCCCTCCATACCAGCACTGGAGGAGCTCGGGTACATTTGCCTATGGTCAGCGGACACGATTCTACCGAGAATGAGTGAGATCCCGTTAATGTAAGTTAACACACTGACTTCTTCTCGCACTCACAGGACTCAACACTATGCTCCGTTTGTTCAAAGCTCTCTTCGGTGGCCTTTTTAACTTTTTTGGAATTCTCTTCGGAGGGATTTGGGATACTGTGTTTGGATCCAAGTCTGAAAAGCAGGATCCGGCACCGATCCCGACCCCAGCACCTGTTATTGTTCAGTCTCCCCCTGCTCCTCAATCTACCCCTCAACCCGCCCCCACTCCCGTGCCCCAACCCACGCCAGCTCCCACCTCCTCAGCAGGGAATCAGCCTGAACCGGTGCAACCGGCAATGGCTAGTGCCATGAGTAACATGCCTCTTCGCTCGACTCCGTCAGTACCTGTGGAGTTTAGCAAACCGTTTGATTCCACCGATATCCCTTTACCTCGTCCTAAGCGTCCGTTGAGTAAATCCATCGATATGTTCAAAGACATGGCACGGGAGATTCCTTCGGCTCGTCGCTAGACTTTTCAGTGAGGCAAAACCCGATTGAGTCAATGGCCTGTACTAATTTGAGCACTTGGTAGTGATGTGACCTCATCATCCCCGTCGTCAGGATCCCCCTGGCTCTATGTTGCTTTAGCCATCTCAGGGTGGGCTACAGCGGCCACAGCATTCAAACTGGGATTGCGTTATCTCGATGCTGCTCAGTTATTAGCTTGGGCTTCGTTGAGCTCAACTGGGATCCTAGCGGTGGTACTGGTGGCGCAAAAGCAGGTAAGTCAGTTGCAACAGCAGTCCTGGACTCAGATCCGATGGTCCGCATTGCAAGGGGGATTGAATCCATTCGGGTACTATCTAATCTTATTTCAAGCTTACGACCGGCTTCCCGCTCAAGCAGCAATGGCATTGAATTATACCTGGCCTCTGACGTTGGCGGTGTTGGCAGTGCCGTTATTGAAGGATCCGTTGCGGCCTCGCACACTAGGGGCCATTGGCGTCAGTTTGGTCGGGATCCTGTTGATTGCCACTCAAGGGGATCTGACTACACTTCAAATTGAGGATCCGTGGGGTGTTGCTTTGGCCTTGGGCAGTTCTGGGGTGTGGGCTACCTATTGGTTGACGACGGTACGGGATCCTCGGCCTGGGGTAGTGAAATTGTTTATGGGGTTTAGCTTTGGCACCCTCTACACATGGCTCACGTTGCCGGTTTTCTCAACATGGATGTGGCCAGATTCAGTGGGGCTACTGTTAGGGGGGTACATTGGACTGGCGGAGATGGGGTTGGCGTTCGTCTGCTGGCTCAAGGCCCTAGAGGTCACGCCGGATCGGGGTGCTGTAGCCAATACTGTCTATCTATCCCCCTTTTTATCGTTGCTGGTGATTGGGTTAGTGTTGCGAGAGCCCATTGCTCCAGCCTCAGTGGCCGGTTTAATCTTAATTGTGGGTGGGATTGTTTGGCAGTCGCGTCCCCCGCCTCCTAAGAAGCTGTAAGGGGGCTGTACGGATTCTGTGAGGGGCTGGAGTTTACCCTAGGATCCCGTTTGGTAGCCCTGTCTAGCAGTCAGTCCGGCAGTCAGTCTGGCCCTCCCAGTAGCCAGTAGGCGGATAAACTCAGGTGAACCGACATAAGTTAGGAATAAACTCATGATTCCCATTTACGTAGCAACGACGGCTCATGGGTTTGGACACGCGACTCGAGCTGGGGCCGTCATTCGGGAACTATTGAAGCTGAATGCTGAGATATTGCCGATTTTCGTCACCACCTCACCCCCTTGGTTATTAGATAAGTATGTTCAAGGACGCTATTTACATCGGCCTCGTCACTTAGATGTGGGAGTGATTCAGCACGATGGTATGTCGATGGATCTAGAGGCTACCTTGAAGGAATTGCAAGCCCTCCAGGGACGGGCTCAGCAGGTAGTGCGCGCTGAAGTAGACTATATTCAAACTAATCGGGTCAAACTCGTGTTCGGAGATATTCCGCCGCTAGCCGTGGCCATTGCCCAAGCTGCTGGGATCCCCTGCTGGATGGAAGGAAACTTCGGCTGGGACTTTATCTACGCCCCTTATGGTCCTGATTTTGAACCGATTGTGACCTGGATTGCTGAGTTGTATAGTCGCTGTGACCGGCTGTTTCAATTGCCGATGCATGAATCGATGTCCGCATTCCCACACCGAGAGTTAGTGGGTTTAACTGGAGGGGATCCGCAGTACTCAGCTGATGAAGTGCACACCCTGCTGGAGCTTGATCCCGATAAGCCGGTTGCCTTGATGACCTTTGGGGGATTTGGGATCCTGAAATTTCCCTATCATAACTTGAATGACTACCCCGACTGGCAATTCATCACGTTTGACAGTGACGCACCTGACTTTCCCAATCTTATGATTCTAGATGGTCAGTCTTGGCGACCGGTCGACATTATGCCTGTCTGTCAGTGTGTGATTTCAAAACCCGGATATGGCACTATTTCAGAAGCATTGCGAACCCGAACCCCAATGGTGTGTATCACCCGTGAAAACTTCGCTGAGGCCCCGCTCTTATTTGAAGGATTGCAACACTATGGTCACCATCAAATTGTGTCTCAGTCTGATTTTATGGAGAAACCCTGGGACTTCTTGGATCATGAGTTCACCCCTCCCACGGATCCTATCGGTCTTGACAAGCAAGGAAATCTCACAATCGCTAGCGCCATCAACGAGTATTTAACAGCTAATAGCTAGACGCCCCCAGCAGGTAAGTCAATAGGTGCCAGATAGGTAATCTAAATAGTCAGTCTACGTCTTCAATCCATCTAGGATCCTTATGTTTGAGTGGTTCACTTTTTTGGGATCTAGCCTCTTAGTAGCCTCAGGGCTGGCTCTATTATCTGTGATTCTCCTGATCGGCCGAGGTCTGGTGTCTAGCATTCGAGTGGGACCTTGGCAGTACAACCCTCTGGTAGGGAGTGCCAATCGGGATCCTTATGTTAGAGCTCAAATTGCGATCGCGGGTCTCCTGGCGTTGAGTCCATCCGAGGCGGTTTATCTAGTGGCTCAACACGATAGTGCTGGGGATCCATTGCAAGGATCCTGTACCTACCGTATTGAGGGCATTAACTTACCCGCCCGGTGGTGGAGTTTGACGGCCTATGGCTCCAACTTTATGCTGATGGCCAATGACGTGGACCGATATGCCTACACCAGTTTGAACCTAGACTATGACGCGGATCAATCTTTCACAATTTTGGTGTCTCACACCCCTCAAACGGGCAATTGGATCCCCATTGGTGCGGTTAAATCCTTTGATTTACTCTTGCGCCTCTATAATCCGGATCCTGATTTGATTGCAAATCTTGAGGCTACTCAATGGCCCACCATCACAAAGGAGTCCGCTGATGCTAGCTAGTTGGTCTTGGTCTTGGTGGCTTCTGGGGACGATCCTTCTTACTGTGGCGGGACATCGGATCCTGGTATGGGGGTGCCCTTACGTGGTTATGACGGTAACCATGTGGGGTATCAGTCGTCAAATTGGCTTAAATACGGTTGTGCATACCCCTACACCAACTGCTCAGACCCAGATTATTGTCCGTTCAAGTCCGGACCTCATGTATTCAACAGTTGTCTATGATGTTTCAACAACAGCCTTGCACATTACAGTCCCCATTCCCGACTGCTACATGTCTTTATCTATGTATGCAGCCAATACGGATAACTTCTATGTGATCAACGATTCGCAAGTGTCGGATCCGAGCTTGGAACTGGTTCTAATCGGACCTTCAACTCCCGTTAGCCAGAACACCTCATTAACCATTCAATCCCCTAGCCAACGAGGGATCCTTTTGTTCAGATTTTTTGCGGGTCAGGACGACCGTTTAGCTGAGATTGATGCGCTCCGGCACACGATTCAGGTTAGAACCCAGACGGATCCAGTAGAGGCCTAGCGACTGGTTATCGCCATTATGCTGCTATGATAAAGACCTTTGATAACCGACTAGTACTGGATGTGCGACGTTAATGTTGAAACGATGGTTAGCAGGATCCCGACGACGGATAGCCCGCATTGAGGTTAATGGCGCGATTGATTCAAGTCTCAGACAACGGGTTCTGAAAGGTCTCCGCGAGGTAGAAGAGCGGAAATTCCCAGTGCTGTTGGTGCGGATTGATAGTCCAGGGGGGACTGTCGCAGACTCACAAGAAATTTATTTCGCCTTCAAGCGGCTGCAGCACAAAGGGATCCAGATTATTGCAAGCTTTGGCAACATCTCAGCCTCAGGTGGCATCTACATTGCGATGGGTGCAACCCGGATTATCGCGAACCCCGGTACGATCACGGGCAGTATCGGGGTCATCATCCGGGGCAATAACATTGAACGATTGTTGGATAAGGTCGGCGTGTCCTTTAAAGTGATTAAGTCAGGCCCGTATAAAGATATTCTCTCTTTTGACCGAGATCTGACTGAAGCTGAACTCTCGATCCTGCAAGACCTAATTGATGTGACCTATGAACAGTTTGTCCACACAGTAGCTGAAGCTCGTAAGCTCGATCCTGCCGTTGTGAAGTCCTTTGCCGATGGTCGCATTTTCAGCGGTGAGCAAGCGTTAAGCCTAGGTGTAGTTGATCGACTAGGGACTGAAGAGGATGCCCGTCAATGGGCGGCTGAATTAGCCGGTTTGGATTCTGAGACAAAGGTTTATGACATCAACACTAAAGGTAGTCGGCTTGCTCGCTTATTGCCTGGGCAGTCAATTATAAGTCGACTCTATTTTGAGATTTCAACCTCCGGTTGTCCTCTGTGGCTATTTACGGGCTTGAGATAGGATTTCCTTGCTGTGTTAGCAACTATCCCTCTATTTGTGTATGGCTCCCTAATGTGCTTAGAGGAAAACCACCACATGCTACGAGAAGGATCCTTCACAGGTACAGATCAACTAGAGGGAGCACACCTTTACAGCTTGGGTCAGTACCCTATGATTATTCTGGTTAACCACTCAATGCCGGATGCCCAGGTCGCAGGGGAGCGTTATGACATTCCTGAATCACTCCTGCCCACTCTAGATGAGTTTGAGGACCACCCCAGCGTGTATCAACGACAATGGCTAACCCTAAAAAGCGGTCGGGCCGCATGGGTTTACGTGGGTCAATCCCATCTAGTCAAGGGCTATCGACGGATCCTATCAGGACGATGGCAAGATAGGATCCAATCCCTCTAACATCAGACTACTCAGCACCAGCTTCTACTAGAACAGGAGCCTCGGTTGGCTCATCATCATCAGTGGCCGAGGGAATCTCTTCAGCTACAGCTGGCATAGACTCAACCGCGGCCTGCTGCTGGACGGCCATCATTTGCTCGCGGTACTTGGCAGCCATCTCTTCTGCCTTTTCATAAACCAGATTCGGATCCCGCGTCATATCGCCTGGATTTGGTTCTAACTGCTTGGTTGACAAGGAAATACGGCCCCGTTCAGCATCCAAGTCAATAATCATGACCTTCACTTCGTCATTCACATTGAACACACTGTGGGGCGTATCGATATGGTCGTGCGAAATCTCGGAAATGTGGAGTAGACCGCTGACACCACCAATGTCGATAAAGGCACCGTACGGTTTGATCCCTCTGACGGATCCAATTACCACTTCGCCCACCTCGAGACGGTTCATCTTACGCTCAACTAAGGCCCGACGATGGCTCAACACTAGACGGTTACGATCCTCATCCACTTCTAGAAATTTAAGCGGCAGCTCTTCACCCACTAAATCTTCCTTGGGCTTGCGAGTACTGATATGGGATCCAGGGATAAACCCGCGTAAGCCCTCAATTCTGACTAGAGCTCCCCCTCGGTTAGTGGCAAAAATATTTGAGCGAACAGTAGCATCCTCGTTCTGGAGCTGGCGAACCCTCTCCCAAGCGCGCATGTACTCGATCCGACGAATTGAGAGTGTGAGCTGACCTTCCTCGTTTTCCTCTGTCAGGATGAAAAACTCACGAGTTTCACCAGGCTGTAGCATCTCATGCGGATGTTCGATCCGGCTAATCGACATCTCCTGCAGAGGGATGAAGGCTGCGGTCTTAGCCCCAATGTCAATCAAAGCGCCTCTGGGTTCAATCGAGAACACGGTCCCTGCGACGATCTCGCCAGGACTAAAGTGGTAGTCGTACTTATCCAAGAGCGACGCAAAGTCTTCTAGCGTAAAGCCGACATCGAAGGGCGCGTTGGTTACAGAGGTTGGGCTCATAGTGATTGACAATGACTGAGTGGGGGCGGTGGGCATTGACCTAACGTCTGAGCAGCATGGTCGGTAGGTCAATTCCGATCCCGGCCATACCGTAGTCCAGTGGCTCTATGGCAGGCAACCTATAAGGATCCTAATCCACTGACGTTAATAGACGTAGGTTAATAATTCAATGGCGACCATTTATATTAACTTAAACAGTGGGATTTTGTGTCGGATTCTCGAATCATTTTCAAGCCAATCTAGCAAGCTCTCCGGTGGCCAGGTTTCTGTTAGCAGACCGATTTCCACTGACAGACTGACCTCAGTTGACAGGTAATCACCAGGTAGAGGGAGGGGCACTTCTACTACCGACTCTCCATCAGGAGCCGACCATATCTCGCCGTTTTTCTGATATGCAAGTTAAGCTGAAGCATTCCTTAGCCCTCTGGTTCATTGCCTAGAAACCTAGGCAGTACATTAGCAGCAGCGCCATGAAATTTGTTGATCAAGCCGATATTTGGGTCCAGGCCGGTGATGGCGGTGATGGGATTGTGACCTTCCGGCGAGAAAAATTCGTCCCTGCCGGGGGACCCTCTGGGGGGAATGGTGGCCGCGGCGGTTCCGTCATATTCGAAGCCAACCCCAACCTCCAAACGCTACTTGACTTCCAGTTTCAGCACAGCATTAAGGCCGAGTCTGGTCGCAAAGGAGGACCCAACAACCGCACAGGAGCCAGTGGCGCTGACCGTGTTGTCCAGGTGCCCTGTGGGACAGTCGTTCATGATCAAGAGACAGGGGAATGGCTCGGTGATCTGATCGAGCCTAGCGATCGGCTGGTAGTAGCCCAAGGAGGGCGTGGAGGATTGGGTAATGCCCACTTCCTTAGTAATCGCAACCGAGCACCTCAGAAGATGACAGCGGGTAAGTCAGGTGAGCGTCGCCAGATTCACATGGAGCTTAAACTAATCGCCCAAGTGGGGATCATCGGCCTCCCCAATGCCGGTAAATCAACTTTGATCTCGGTCCTGTCCTCTGCACGGCCCAAAATTGCCGATTACCCATTTACAACCCTAGTCCCCAATCTAGGTGTGGTTCGTCGTCCCTTGGGAGATGGTGTCGTCTTTGCCGATATTCCTGGTTTAATCGAGGGTGCTCATCAAGGAGTGGGCTTAGGTTATGACTTCCTGCGCCATGTGGAACGGACTCGACTGCTCATCCATGTTGTCGATGGCTCCAGTGAGGATCCGGTGCTGGATTATCAAACGATCCAGTCCGAACTGGAAGCCTACGGGCACGGCCTAGCAGCAAAGCCGCAACTCCTAGCCCTCAATAAACAAGATGTATTACCGGATCCGGCCGCCTGGATAGGGCGAGTAAACGCCCTGCAACAAACCTCTGGTTTGGCAGTACTAACGATCTCAGCGGTAGTGGGAACCGGTTTGGATGAGCTCCTTGAGCAGGTCTGGCATCAACTAGATCACTTACCTACTTCTTCGGAAATAACAGAATCTGTGCCGATGGAGCTATCTCCTGACAGACCCTCAGCCCTGAATGATTAGTCGGGAGCCATTGAATGCCAAAGCTGGAATGTGGTGGAGAGGTTAGCCTTGCCGCAGCTGTTTTTTGACGAATCCTGGGGTGGGAGACTAATGTACTGTAGACTCCTCATCACCTTGTCTACTGTCTAGAAGCATTTTTAACTTGGGCTTCCCTATTTGGACTTGTCTGATTCTGTCCCACCTTACTCAGGTTCAGAGGTGCCGATGAATTAGGGTAGTTCTGACTGAGTAAGCCTGATCACTGCGAAATAGACTAACTCCCACTTAAGTAGGAAAAGGTATAGGAGACATCACTATGTCTGGCTACCCTAAACGACCTAAGTTTGACGAACCCTCACGTCGCCCATCTGTCCCCATCTTGGGCCTAATCGTCTTCAGCATTATCTTGGGAGCCGTCTCTGCTGCAGGCTGGCAGGTGTGGCTATTTGTACAACCCATGCTGGAGGACCCAGCACCTCCTGAGTTTGAGCAAGCAGTTCAACCTCCAGCGTTCCCCACTCCAGTAGTGGCTAATCCAGGTGAATCGTCGGCGGGATCCATTGGTCCTGGGTCACGGGCGACAGTGATTGAACCGATTGGGCTAGCGCTGCGCAGTGCAGCAGGTCTGGATAGCGTTGTTCTCGGAGGTATCGTTGTGGGTGAAATTGTTACGATTCTAGAGATCAGTGCGGATGGTCAATGGCAACGAGTCCGGCGCGAGTTAAACGGTCAGGAGGGCTGGGTCAAGGCGGGCAATGTCGAACCGGTGGATGGTACAGCTCCGGCTGAACCTCAACCAGCAGATTTATCTAGCTTTCCCCCTGAGCAGCGGGGGCGGGTCAGAGTAGGCATTGGGCTAGCCATGCGGGCGGCTCCCTCTGTCGATGCATCTCGGGTTGGAGGAGTCCCATTCAATGAGGTGGTGGGCATCATTGAAAACAGCGCAGATGGTCGTTGGCAGAGAATCCGTCGAGCCAATGGTCAAGAAGGCTGGGTTAAGGCAGGAAATCTGGCTCAGTAGGCTTGCGCTTGTCTGGACAGATAGTCTACTATTTATATCCGCGCCGGGATAGCTCAGTTGGTAGAGCAGAGGACTGAAAATCCTCGTGTCACCAGTTCAAATCTGGTTCCTGGCATACTAAAGAAGTATCCTCAATCTTGTGTTCGCGTCCTGGCTCTGTGGCGGTTCGGCGGATTCCGGGCTTTACCCATCTAGTGCTGGGAGAAGCCAATGTGAGCTGGATTTGAGGGTGACTAGGGTGAAGACTCTGGCGTTGGCGCAGCCTACCGAAGGCTAGATTTTCGGGGAGAAGAAGATTGCCCAAATGTATAAGCGGTTGCGGGCAGGGCATATTGTGTGGCGATCCTCCAAAGAAATTGTCGGCTGTATTTGCGGGGAGGTACTCTCCCTAAACCAGGGGTTACAGAAATGCCATCACAATAGTCAAAGCACCCTAGTTAAGGGAGCCTGTAAACTGGCTGAAAGCCTCGCTATGACTGGGACGGAGAGGGTGGGATTCGAACCCACGGAACTTGCGTTCAACGGTTTTCAAGACCGGATCACTGAAACCAAAACCCTTGCCCAATCAGGCTTTCAGAGTGGCAAAAATCGTTCGCTTAATCTTGGTTGTGAGCCGATCCGCTACACAAAAGTTCTTATATGACACTTGTTTAGACTGTCTTCCGAACGGTTTAAGTAGGCGATCTAAATGAGTGGATGTAGCCTAGCATTTGAAAGGTTAGCTTTGAGCTAGGATAAGGGTTGGGCCACAGGAGAAGTAGTAGAGATGAACACGTCCCTTGTTGAGGCTTTGGCACAAGCGGTCCTCTCTCTTTCCCCAGAAGAGCGGAGATTGCTCTATCAGCGGGTATTCAACAAACCCATTTGGCGTGAGACCCAACAGAGCTTGGCAGATGTACACACCCAGATCCTTGAGGACAGAGTAGGAAGCCCCCCAGACCTGGACGTGGTTGACCAAATCCATCAGATGCGCGATGAGCGCACTGAGCAACTGCTGCAAGTCTGTTTTCCTCAAGGCCATGATCACTAACTCCGTCTGCATTGATGCCAGCTTTATGGCCCGTCTGTTATTGCAGGATCCCTCAACTTCTGTATATGCCATTCAATGGCGACAATGATCAGATGCTGAACTTGAAATCATTGCTCCCGCTTTAATTTTCTATGAAGTTACCAATGTTTTCCATCGCTATGTCGTAGCGGGTCAGATCTCTCCAGAGAGCGCACAACAGCTACTCACTCAGGCTTTTGCCCTGGGAGTAATTGTGTATCAAGAAATGGAACTCCACCAACAGGCTTTGTTGTTAGCTCAGAGGTTCTCATTGTCAGCCACTTATGACGCTCATTATCTCGCGTTAGCTGAAAAGATGAATGCTGAGTTCTGGAGTGCAGATCGTCGGCTGATCCAGCGTGTGCAGTCTGCCCTCCCCTGGGTAAACTTGCTTGAATAGGGAATGGGTTTATGCACAGCTTTCAAATCGGCAATCTGCTTAGCCTTAGCGCCTAAATTTCATAAGCTCTAAAGGACACCTTCAGAGACTAAGGTTCAGGATGGATGGACACCTTGAGGCCATTTGGATCCAGAAACCCACATTCCGCAGGGCAAGCGTAAAAATCGATCATTTAATCCTTAACACCACTAAATGTGGAAAGCAAAGAAACTTAGTAGGAATCAATCTCAATTGCCTAGTATTCTAAGATAGGCAGAATTAGGTCTCATATTCTTTGCCTGGGAAGCAATCTAGCGATTCGAGGTCGAAAAATAATTGAGAATGGCCATTGCCATGCGGAATGTGGGCAGAAAAACCGCTCGGAAAAACCGTTTGGATCTATTGGGTGCTTTGTTGGGCGAGCCAATCTATCAGGTCTATCTCTGTTCTTAGATCAAAGAGAGCTTCTGCTAGTTCTTCTACTTTCTCAGTTGAGAGAGCTTCTACTCGCTGTTGCACAGTTGAGTTGACTAGATGAAATCGTCGATTGATTAACCGCTCCCACTTTAGAAGGTATTAAGCGAGCCCCCTAGCAGGCGAAGTCCTACAACAAATAGAACACTACACTAACTAATATAACTAGGAATTGAAGGGAAAGAGGAAAAAGCTTGTGTCAGGATTGTATTTGTCTGAGCGAAATGCACGAGATTACAGGGAATTGAATAACATAAGTAAATAAAAAGACACCCTAGCTAAGGGAGTCTGTAAAATGGCTAAAAGCCTTACTATGACTGGGACGGAGAGGGTGGGATTCGAACCCACGGAACTTGCGTTCAACGGTTTTCAAGACCGCCTCCTTAAACCGCTCGGACACCTCTCCACAGTTGAAGGAGCTCGAAAAACAGTTGGTGCTGGAATGCCCGTAGGATCCCTAGAACCATCTATCTAATCACGACACCTACCTAATCACGACTAGCGACGACAGATGCCAGTCAAAATGACTCAATAGGAAACTATGCTACACGATACTGATTTATTTTGTCAGCCTTCTTGTGATCGAATTCAGTCCTGACCCTGTGATGGATCCTTATTCTCATCGTGCGGATAGCTCAGGTGCTCAGGCGATGAAACATATTCTGGATCAAGCTACTAGATTAAGACCAGACAATGGTTAGACACGCTAAGGACCTTTGTCTGTTTTAATAGGGTTGGCCAAGATCGGGATGAGGTAATGATATGACAACCAATGAACCTGTTGCTATCGTCCGGGCAGAACCCTGTCGGCGCTCCCAGATCTTGGGGACTCAGGTAATCAACCAGGCTAGTGCAGCCCGCCTTGGGATTATTGATCAAGTCTGGGTAGATGTCATTGCTCGCCAAGTGGTTGCCTTAGGAGTTCTTGGACCTCCACGTCCTCTCGAACCGGGAGCTATGGTGCTCATGGACCTTAATCAGGCTAGAGCAGTCGGCCCCGATGCCATCTTGGTTGATAGTGAAGAGGCTTTTGAGTCATACCCACCGGTAGAGGAAGGATTGGTAAAAGTGGTTGGGTTTGAAGTGGTTACTGAAGCAGGTGTGCGCCTCGGCAAAGTGAAAGATTTCATTTTTGAGCCCGGATCCGGATTTCTCAGTGACCTAGTTCTCTCAAATCTAGGGATCCCCTTACTCCCAGGCCAGATTGATAGCACCTACCTACTTGCAAGTGAAGAAATTCTCGAGGTGGGTCCGCGTCGTCTCATTGCGGCTGAAGGGGCTGAAACTCAGTGTGTGGCTGAAACCACCAGTTATTTTCTCAAGTGGTTCAACATTGGCAAACCGGCTTGGGAGCAGCGAGAACCCATAGCCGCCCTACCACCAGGCCGAGCGTCAATCTTTGAAGAAGATTACGAGGATCGCTATGACCAGTCCTACGATGACTACCCAGACTACGAAGAGGACTATGAATATGAACAAGCTTATGATGACTACGATGCAGTCTATGAGCCTGAACCTGAGCCTGAACCCATCCGACCCCGTCGCCCTCGCAGCCGTCGTGTTGTCCCCACCCCACCTATCCCAAGACCCTCGGCAGCCCCCGTTCCGCCGGTGAAAGAGGATCCTTCCCCTGAAGAAATCTGGGAAACAGAGGAGAATCCCCAATCAACCCCAGTTACATCGGAATCACCGGTGGCTGCTGAGTTGAATCCGGTAGACTCCAATTCCTCAGCAGAGTCTGGAGATGCCCCTGTGGAGGACAAGGATCCTGATCTACAGTCTTAACTCAATCCGGCAATCTCACCGTTAACTAGATCAATCTTGAGAGCGCGTGGATCCTTGGGTAGGCCAGGCATTCGCATGATGTTACCGGCGACAGCCACGATGAATCCCGCGCCACTATTGATGATGAGGTCTTGGATGGTTAAGTCAAAATTAGTTACTGCTCCCACTCGCTGGGCATCATCCGAAAACGAATATTGCGTTTTCGCGATGCATATGGGCAAGTGATCATAGCCGTACTCTTGAATACGTTTCAACATGGCTTGGGCCTTGCTCTCCAGTTTGATTCCCTTGGCCCTGTAGATCCGTGTGGCCACTTTCTCCAGTTTGTTAGGAATAGTGTCAGTTGTCTCATATGTGAATTTGAGCGGTTGCGGAGCACGGGCTTCAACAGTTTTCACCACTGCTTCAGCAAGTTCAACAGCGCCTATCCCTCCTTTAGCAAAGCTATTATTCACAGCGAACTGCTGTCCTTGGTCTTGCACATGCCGCTGCACATATTCAATTTCATCCTCTCGATCGAAACTGAACCGATTGAACGCTACCACCACTGGCAACCCAAACTGCACCATATTCTCCAGATGTCTGTCCAAATTGCTAAGGCCAGCCTTCAATCCCTCTAGATTAGCGTCAGACGTTGATCGTAGAGGTACTCCACCATGAAACTTTAAAGCTTGAGAGGTCACCACCATCACAACAGCACGAGGAGCTAATCCTGTTTGCCGACACTTAATATTTAGAAATTTTTCAGCCCCTAAATCAGCTCCAAAGCCGGCTTCCGTTACGGCATACTCTCCTAACGTCATCGCTAACTGAGTCGCCAAGACTGAATTGCAGCCGTGGGCGATGTTTGCGAAAGGTCCCCCATGAATTAGCGCTGGTGTCTGCTCTGTGGTTTGAACTAAGTTAGGGTTGATCGCATCTTTCAATAAAACAGTTAAGGATCCTCCTACCCCCAAATCTTTCACTATCACAGGGGATCCGTCCACCCGGTATCCTAGTAATATTCGATCAATCCGGTGCCTTAGATCTTCAAGACTAGTGGCCAAGCACAGGATCGCCATGATTTCAGATGCAGGTGTGATATCAAATCCTGTCTCAGCAGGCAACCCATGGCCTGACCCTCCCAACCCAGTCACCACAGTGCGCAGGGATCGATCATTGACATCCAAAACTCGCTTCCAAAGGATCTGCTTGAGTAACGGATCCTGACCTGTCCGATATGCCCGATACTGATAATTGTCTAGCAAGGCCGCTAGTGTATTATTTGCTGCACTAACAGCATGAAAGTCACCCGTGAAATGAAGATTGATATCTTCCATCGGCAACACCTGAGCATAGCCTCCTCCAGCTGCTCCACCTTTCAGACCAAAGCAAGGACCTAAAGAAGGTTCACGCAAAGCTACAACGGCTCGTTTCCCTATCTTGGTAAGACCTAGCGATAGCCCCACTGACGTTGTCGTTTTGCCAATGCCCTGAGGTGTGGGTGTAATTGCAGTAACCAGAACAAGCGGAGTTTGTTGAAGCCGCTCAGGCTGGATCAGGGTATGAGGCACTTTGGCTTTGGTTTTGCCATACGGAATCAAGGCATCAGGGTCCAAGTCAATCTGTTGACCAATAGCCGTGATGGGTTGCAGCGGTGTGCTGCGTGAAATTTCAATGTCGCTAGGAAATGCAGTGGAAGATAAAGCAGTCATAGGAGCTCAAAGTCAGCTATGTACGAAGACACCTTACAGTACTCTGATTTGAGGCGTGTGACCAATGTCTCAGTACCTAGTCCTAGGTGGGACTATTCCCTAAACTCTCTGGTAAAGGATCCTTCTGTTAGGCTTAAGTAAGCAGCTCGTAGAGATTTTGTGACTCATTTCCTCATTGTGGTTGATTCAACTGAGAATGAGACGATCGGTAAGCTAAAACTCTTATCTGGCCTGGAGTTGATGTACCCCATTAAAGCAAATTAACTATATGGTTATTTCAACTAGCAGTGTGACAGAGGTTAGGATATCCTAGACTATATATCTAGTCCCGAGTCTAGATAGACCGTCGGTATTAGTGATGGATAATGCCCCCATTCACCGCAAGGGGAGGATAAAGACTCTAGTTGAGGAGGAAGGACGTGAGGTGATATCTCTCCCTAAATACTCCCCTGATCTAAATGATATAGAGCATGATTTTAGTGCTCTGAAGAGGGCGAGAATGTATGCGAGAGCTGACACATCTCTAGATGCAGTCATACAGGCCTACTGCACTGCCTAGTGTCTTATCCTTATTTGAACGACTATAAAACCTCTGATTCGGTATCCGTGATACCAAACATTCAGATAATGACAGAACAGTTTTACACTCTTTGCTCGACTAATCTAAATCTACACATTGATTGGACAATGACTGGAGACGTTTATCATAAAGCCTGCTTTTGCAAACATCGGCTAATCGCAACTTGAGAACTGCACAACAGCTCGCAAACTGGGCTGAACAAGATGATTCTGGTGAAGTCCTCAATTCCAGCGCTGTTTTGATGTTTAGCTGGAAATCTGTCGCAGACGCTGCAGCAATCGCTCAAATTCTTTAGGCCAAGGAGCTGTGCAGTGAATTGGTTCTGCCGTGATTGGGTGTTTGAAGTTGAGCTTCCACGCATGTAACGCCTGACCTGAAAGCTTGACAGGTGACGTTTTGCTGGACGTGTACTCAGGATCCCCCACAATTGGCCATCGTTTGAACGCTGCATGAACCCGAATTTGATGAGTTCGTCCTGTCTCTAGCTGAAATTGAACTAGAGAATAATTACCTAGCCGTTCAACAACCTGCCAGTGAGTTACTGCTGCTCGTCCCTTTGATACATCCACCACTGCCATCTTAGTTCGTTCAACGGGATGCCGCCCAATAGGGGCCTCAATCCGTCCGGACGGTTCGGGATGGCCAAACACTACGCCTAAATAGATCCGTTGAGCTGTCTTAGCTTGAATTTGAGCCTGTAGACTTTGATGAGCTTGGTCTGTTTTAGCAGCAACGATCGCTCCCGTTGTATCTCGATCCAACCGATGAACAATACCTGGTCGTTGCTCTCCATTGATCCCTGACAAATCCTGACAATGGGCGAGTAGAGCATTCACCAGAGTCCCTGAGGTATGACCCGGAGCCGGATGCACCACCATATTCTTGGGTTTATTTATCACTAACAAATGGCTGTCTTCATACAATACATCCAGAGAGATCGACTCCGGCATAATGGCAACAGGTTGAACAGGAGGGATCCGAATCACAATATGATCGCCAGGTTGTAATGGCTGCTTCTTGGCAGTGCATACTTCACCGTTCAAGCTTACTTCACCCTCTTCAATTAACTTTTGAATGCGAGATCGTGATAGATTAGCTAACTGTTCAGCTAACCAACGATCTAGCCTATCGAGAAAATGGGTTTCATCTAAAGGAACATCCAGTCGATGCATGGGGATGTCGAATTAGTGATCTCGTTTGCGCTGGAGGACTTGCTTTACCCTAGCGTGCAGTTCTTGATCAAAGCCGATAATTTCTAGAAAGTGGGCATGGACAGCAGGAGCAAGGTTAGCGTGCAGGGAGGATCCTTTCAGAACCGCCTGATCTAACGCCGTTACGATCCGGTCTGCCAACTGCTTATGAATCATCATGATGGCCTGGAGACGATTACTCCGCTCCCCTTGTCCATCTGCCGTTTGCAAGGCCGTCTTATAGTCTGCCATAGCATGAGCTAAAACGAGCTCAGTGTGGGGGTAATACGCCACCATTAGATTGAAATAACGAGCTGCTTCATCGCCCAAATATCCCTCATTACTAAAATCACCTCCATCCCCCGCCTTTCGGAAATCTGTGCGTACTACCACACAAGGGATTACCAGCATCAGCGCCACCATCTTTTCCACTACAGTACCTGAATCTAACTCTGTCCCATCCAGGAGGCACACAATGGCATCACAAGCAGCAATTGCAGCCAAATCTGAATCGCGCACCCGTTTCGCCCGTTCTGCCTGCTCTAGGTCCTGAGGTAGTAGACAGCTGTACTGACCCTCCGATACCTGCTCAATAGCATCCGCTAATAACACGTTACCCGCTAGAGCTTTGTAATCAAATAAGGATCCTGCTAGATAAACGGTCTTAGATTGCATGTCACGAATGTAGTCACAAATTGAGTGGATTTACTATTAGTAAAGCGTCGGCTTCAACCGATTGATTCAGCTTGCTAGGCACAAAACCCCCGCACAGGGCAGGGGTCTCTCCTAAGTTACCCAATAGTAGGGCAACGACGTAAACAAACCAGAGATCTAGCGCAGGTCCTTCATCTTGTAAACCGGCTCATTCTCACGACTCAGGCCTTTCTCGAAACCAGCTGCAGCTGCACGAGCGCGACCAGCGTGCCACAAGTGACCGACGAAGAACAAGAACCCTAAGATGAAGTTGTGAGCTGACAACCAAGTCCGAGGACTTGTGAAGTTCACACTATTCACCTCAGTCGCAACTCCCCCTACAGAGTTGAGGGATCCCAACGGAGCATGAGTCATGTACTCAACTGCGCGGCGGGCTTGCCAAGGCTGAATATCATTCTTCAACTTATCAATATCCAGACCATTCACACCGAGCAAAGGCTCTTTCCAGGGCGCCCGTACGTCCCAGAAACGCATGGTCTCACCACCGAAGATGATCTCGCCCGTAGGAGAGCGCATCAAGTACTTACCTAGACCCGTAGGACCTTGAGCCTGAGAAATGTTCGCACCCAAGCGCTGGTCACGGACCACAAAGGTCAACGCCTGCGCCTGAGATGCTTCAGGACCCGTAGGACCGTAAAACTCGCTAGGATAAGCAGTGTTATTAAACCAGATGAAGGTCACAGCAATGAAACTCATCAAGGACACAGCCGCCAAGCTGTAGGACAAGTAGGCCTCACCAGACCATACGAATGCCCGCCGAGCCCAACCGAAAGGCTTAGTCAAGATGTGCCATACGCCACCCGCAATGCAGATGATGCCGATGTAGATGTGACCACCAATGATGTCTTCCATGTTGTCAACACTGATGATCCAACCTTCGCCACCGAAGGGAGCTGTTGCGAGGTAGCCGAAGATTACGCCTGGATCCAATGTGGGGTTCGTAATCACACGAACATCACCTCCACCGGGAGCCCAAGTGTCGTACACGCCACCGAGGAACATGGCCTTAACTACCAATAACAAAGCACCCAGCCCCAACAGGATCAAGTGGATCCCAATGATGGTGGTCATTTTGTTCTTGTCCTTCCAGTCGTAGCCAAAGAAGGGGAAGGCTTGCTCCAGAGTTTCAGGACCCCGAACTGCGTGGTAGATACCACCCAGACCTAGGACTGCAGATGAGATCAAGTGCAGTACGCCCACTACAAAGAAAGGGAACGTATCCACAATTTCGCCACCAGGGCCAACACCGTAGCCCAGAGTGGCTACGTGAGGCATCAGAATCAAGCCCTGCTCATACATAGGCTTGTAAGGAACGAAGTGAGCCACTTCAAACAAGATCATGGCTCCAGCCCAGAATACAATCAGGCCAGCGTGAGCAACGTGAGCACCCAACAACCGACCAGACAGATTGATCAAACGGGCATTACCGGACCACCATGCAAAACCGCCCTGAGTACGGTCTTGCATAGTTGCCGTATTAGTAAACGTTACAGATGTCACAGAGGACAGCCTCCTGCGAAAACGGCATTCTTAAGGAAAGGTATGTCAACTTATTTTACAGAGTGTATCTCAAGGACTGCACATTCTCATGAAAAACATCTGTCTTTTGAGGCGTACTGTCCAAATTATCTTCACCCTGCACCCACCAAGGTTCGCTTGTGCCACTTGATGAGATATCTACCGGACTGAGCTAACTCACAAATAGAAAAGCTAGAGAGGATCCTAAGTCAAAGAGCCTTAAAGCTCAACACTCAGCCATCATCCCCCCTAGCTCAGATCAACACCCAGTTAGCGTCAAATTACAAGCTGCATTGGTTTACAGAGCGTTACCACGAGGCAGAACTTCCTCAGGGAACACAAACTGCTTGTGCG
>CAYUEE010000093.1:0-18394 GCA_964443615.1 uncultured bacterium
CCGCCCTCACCGAACGTTTGACCCGTGCCAAAAAACGATTTACTGCTGCCCAACAACGATTTACCAGTGTCCCCCAACGATTGACTGATGCCTCTCAATAATTGACTGATGCCTCTAAGGATCCCTAACTTGACTTCCTCCTTCTGCGGCTAATTGAAGTCTGAGGACTACAGGATCCTTCTCCAATTCATCCGTATGCACGAGCTCCCCACATGATCTCAGGGCACATTGCATAGAAGTGCTTTTTTGATGAAAGCGGCTACATTTAATCTCATAGTCTAATTTAACTGGACCCCTTAGCCCTATGGCTCGACTCACTGCATCCCCACGCCCTTGGATCCTAGTGTCCATCGGACTTACGAGTATCCCGTTACCCGTGTGGGCTCAACCTGAGCTAGCCGCCCTCGACCTGCACCCAGCCGGGGACCATCTCGCTATTCACCTGAAGTGGCACGGATCCGTCCACAACCCACCGGCCCTCACCACCTACACATCTGACCAAGGCTTGATCCTCGATTTAGGATCCATTGCCTTAACTGAGGATGTTGTTGAACGATTTCCCTACAGCTTTCCTGAACTGGGTATTCAATCAGTTGACCTGCTGCAAATCAACCAAACGACCCAACTGGGGATCCGCACCACTGCCACTATTCAGCAACCCTTGAAAATCCGACAAGAAACCACCACAGCAGCCTCACCGACCCAAACGTTACAAGTCTGGTTTTCTCCGGATCCGTTGCCTCTTCACACCAATTTGCAACCGCATCAGGATCCTGATCAGGCCGAGCCTCAATTGATCTTGGAATCAGCTGCTACAGTCCCTGATCCTACCTGGCAGCAAGTTCCCGTCACACCCGAGAATCCCTTTCCCACACTAGAACGAGGGGCTCCACCTGCTGGACTGGCCTCCTCTGGAGAGACTGATCTCAACCCAGTTTCGGATCCGGCTCAGCACGCCACCACCGCTCAACTGGACTTCACTCAAACCGACGGATCCATTGTGGCTGCGGCTAATCAACCTGTTATCTTGACCCCGACCCTTGAACAAAGTCAGCCCCAGTTGAGTCAGGATGCAGAACCGAGTCAGGATATTGAACCGAGTCAGGATATTGAACCGAGTCAGGATGTAGAACCCAGCCCAGAGATTGAACTCAGTCCAGAGGTTGAAATCAATCCATCGAATCAATCTGAACTTACAGATGAACTACTCCAACCACAACCCTTTCTGCAGAATCTGGCAGACACCGACATTTTGCCTCCTCTCGACCGCAATTCCCTGGTGCCTCTACCTCCCGAACTCGCGGCTCCCCCTGAAACTGTGGCCATCTTGCCCCCTGAAGAGTTCACCTTACCACCGCTATCGCCCCTAGAACGTCCCATGACTCGACTATTTGGGTTTGAAACAGGGGACACCCTACGGCAGGGAGAACTCCTTTTGAGTGTGGGTGGATCCTCCTTTGATAACCCCAACGATTTCCGAACGGTCTTATTTGGCGATAACAACCGTAGTAACGACATTCGCCTGGGCTTCGACATTGGCCTCACGGACTTCCTGCAATTCTCCCTCGGAGCCGAAGGTAAGGACGACACCATCTTTGCCAACTTGATCGGTGATGACACCGGTATCTCATTTATCTACCAAGGGATCCCAGCGCAAGTGAAGTTGAAAGCCTACGACAGTGAACGCGTCAAAACCTCCATCGTCGTCAGCGCCCAATTCCCCGCCAACACAGTCCCAGGCCGCATCGATAACCAAACGTTGAGCCAAAATCCTGACTCTCGTAAGATCATAATCACCACAGACTCCGGTCTACAAAATGCCCTCCTGGCTGAAGATGAAACGGTTTATCTTGGCGTCGGTATTCCCACCTCAGTGCAGCTGACCCCCAATGCACGCGTCCATGTGAATCCTCAAGTCAGCATTTTCCCTGAGAACATTCCGGTCACAGCCCTTCAAGGGGATGTCCAAGCCCTTCAAGAGGCCTCCATTGGCTTCGATGGCACTCGATTAGACTACTTCGGCACCGTGGTTGGTCTCGGCCTGGGTTTTGACTACACTTTCAATCGATTCATCAAATTTGCAGCTGACTTTACCCCGATCCTCTCTGGCGATAACTCTCCCGGTGGCGATGACCGTGGTAACTCCATCTTCACCACCCGAGCCGTTTGGAACGCGGGGATCCGGTTTGCCCCCAACAGCCGCTTGGGCCTTGACTTCTATGCCACCAACCGCTTTGGTCCTGTGTCCTACTCCCCAGCGAACCTCCTCGCCCAACCGAATGGGGATTCAGCCATTGCCCTAGATTTCACATACCTCCCTGATTTGGGGACTCGCTACGCCATTACCAAACGTGACGAGTATCCCCAATCTGAAGCCTTTCTATCTAATTTGAATGGATTTCCCAGTGCTGTTCTCCCTCTGGGTAGCGCATTGTATGAATTGGGATATGCCTCTGAAGACAAATACGCCCAGACAGCTCGCTTCGGTTTACTTGATGATCTGGAACTAGCCTTGAATTTTAGCCGTTTCAATCCTCCGGCGGGCAATTCCAATCTGCGGATTGAAGGTGATATCCACGGACGATTAGCCCTACTACCCGATCGCGGCCAAACGGGACTGATTGCAGCACTCAGTTTCGGTTTAGTGGGCTATGAACAGTCTCAGGGCGCAACAGATGTAGCTCTGTACAGCGATCTAGCGATCTCTTGGCGACCTGCCACCGGATCCGTCAACTGGCTCCTAACCCCTAAACTGCTCATTCCCACTCAAGCCAGCGCCATCGACAACATCTTGGGTCTTAGTGTCGGGGCCAAGTGGTCTTTAGGCGAGAATACTCAACTCCTCGGGGAAGTGACTCCAATTGCTCAAGGGGATAACCAATTATCCTCGGATCCAACCCTCAACGATCTTGATGGCAGAACTGCACTGTACACCTTGGGTGTCCGGCGTTTGATTTCCGCTGGCAATTCAACCTACGCACTGGATGTCTATGTGGGGAATACAGTGGGTAATTATGGGTTTCAAGGGTTGACGGCATTACCGGACGGTCAAGCTCAAGTTGGGGTACGGTTCAATGTGTTGAATGGGGTCCCGGCTTCATCTCAGTAAGGGATCCATGACAACCTGATACAACCTGAGTCTAATGGCTATTTGAAACGAGAGGGAGTGATACTTCAACAATCGTTCCCGTCGCCGCCGCAGAAGTAATCGTTAATGTACCACCATGCAGGTCTACTAACTGCTTCACAATAGCAAGGCCGAGTCCAGTCCCCGCCGCTTTAGTGGAATAGAACAACTCTGTTATCCTCGGTAACACCTCAGGCGGAATCGGATCCCCACCGTTTTGAATCCTCACCGTCACAGAGTTCATCCCAGGATCCGTAGCAATTTCCCACTGCACTTCAGCCCCTGCTGGCACCGCCTCACAGGCATTACGGACTAAGTTGATGAACACTTGCTTCAGCCGGTCAGACTCCGCTTGTACATACGGATCCTCAGGCGAGGGGATGAAACGGATCCGGCGTTGAGCCGCAACCGGCAGCGATTGCACAGTATCTAACACCTGCTGACAAAACTCATTGAGATTAGTTACTTCAAACTGGCCCTGTTGGGGCTTGGAATACAGTAGAATTTCGCTCAAGAGGCGCTCTAGGCGAGCAGATTCAGACAGGGCGAGATTTAGACGTTCCGTTTCTAAGGATCCTGTTGCCTGTCGCCTGAAAAAGTTGAGAGTTAGATCGATCGTTGCTAGCGGACTCCGTACCTCATGAACAATCATCGCCGCAAATTGGCCAACTGCTGCCAGACGTTCTTTCTCAATTAAACTAGCTTGGGCCTCGCGCAGTTCTAACGTACATCGATCAACTTCAATTTCTAAGGCATCGTTAAAATCACGTTGCTGTTCATACAGTCGATAATTATCTAAAGCTGTAGCCGCACGCTCAGCAAACAGTTCAGCAATTTGAATATCTTCAGCCTCAAACAGACGGGGTTGACATTGAAAGGAGCAAATCGTCCCCACAATCTGCTGATCAGATAATCGTAGCGGCACACCTAAATAGGCCTTATAGCCCTCAGGCGGTTGACCATAGTTACGACAGGTCAAGGCATCCTGGACCGCTAAGGTTTCTCCTGTTCTAATTACGGTGTTTGTCAACGTTCCATGCAACGAATAAGAGTAGTCATTTACCTCTAGCGCGGAACCGCTACTTGCCAATATCCGTTCCCATCCATCTTTGCAGTAGGTCACCACCGAAATATCGACCCCGATCAGTTCGCATACCCCATTTGCAATCGTGTGCAAATAATCAGCCAACTCCCCCGTCCTATAGCTGATGGTCGAGAGGACCTCGATAGTTCGTTTGTAACGTGAGAAGCCGAGCAGACCCGCTGTCATGACCTTAAGCAAGAGGCAAATGTCCCACACAGCGTAACCTGTACATTCGTATTTTGCGAACAGCTCCGCAGTAGCCTAACAAAGGTCGCCAGCCTTGGGCACCCGAGCGTGATAGCCCCGAAAGTTAGTTGCTAGAGCGAGTCATTAGAGTTAGACAGAGACCCTAGAGTTAGACAGAGACCCTGCGGGATTGACAAGAGAGGCCGCAACCCGTTCTAATAACCACTCATAGCCAGACGGTAGTGCTGATGACAGCCCGGATCCTGCTGATTGAAGATGACGATAGCTTGGCTCGCTCCCTAGAGCTGGAACTAGCCTGTGAAAACTATGCCGTGATAGTGCTTCGAGATGGGTTGTCTGGTTTAACCGCTGCACGGGAACAGCAACCTGACCTAATTATCTTGGATGTTGGCTTACCCGACCTCTCTGGGCTCGAAATCTGTCAACGGTTGCGGAAAACAGGTAGCCAAATCCCTATCATTCTGCTCACAGGAAAAGGTGATACCCAGGATCGAGTGACAGGTTTAGATGCGGGTGCCGATGATTACGTGGTCAAACCCTTCAGTATTGAGGAGCTCCTCGCTCGGATCCGTGTCCAGCTGCGCCGCAAGCAGGATCTGATGACCGAGATCTTGGCATTTGAGGACTTGAGCTTGAATCGCACCACACGGGAAGTGTATCGAGGAGATCGACTGATTGAGCTCACCCCCAAAGAATTCGACTTACTAGACTATCTGCTCGCAAATCCCCGCCAAGTGTTGACACGGGACCGGATCCTGGAAAAGGTCTGGGGGTACGACTTTATGGGTGACTCTAATATTATCGAAGCGTATGTTCGCTACTTGCGCCTCAAGCTGGAGAGGAGCGGCGAGCGCCGACTCATTCAAACGGTCAGAGGAGTAGGCTACGTTCTGCGAGATGAAAGCCCTACTAAATAGGGCACCGAGATAAGACATCCGCCAGACGGTGCGCCATAGGTCGAGATGATGCATCGAGCCATAGGCACGGCCAGCCGGTTCAAGGCTAATTTGAGTCTAATGACCCAACGCTTGACCTGATGGCTCGATCACACATGCATCTAACGTTTAACCCAACGTTTAACTACGAGGCAGATGTTGATGAGGCCAGACCCCGTGAACTAGCTCTGACTATTCCTCACCAGGGCTACGACCGATCATGCGGTTACGCAGAAGACTCAAACCTTGATCGCGTTCGGTTGCTTCCTCAAGCATTTGGGAAGAAAACTCACGAACCTCTTCATCCTGAGACTCCATGCCCATGAGAGAGAGCATTTGGATCTCAGCATTGAGGCGGCGTAGCTCTTCGAGGATCACAGCATCGAACATGGGGCTTTCGGGCTCCATGTCCATCATGGCAGGATCCATTGCAGCCGCTGCAGTCGTGAAAGTGAAGCTCATTACCGCTGCCAAAAATCCACCCTTTAGTAGCGCTTTCATGAAATTGTCTCCTTGGAGGTACTAAGCGTTAAGGCTACCAACAATCTTTACCAAAAGGAAGGCCGGTAGCGAGTTAAGGAATGCAAGCTGCATTCACCTACTAAAGTTACCGTATTTGTCTGAGAAATGACCCCCTAATCTTGATGGGTTTGCTGAAAATATGCCGAGGTAACTTTAATCTCTAGGAGGGAACCCGATGGTCATGACCTCGTCTCTACTTAAGACCACCACTTCCACCTGAGAAATAAATGCTTGTGCAACTGGGTACCAGCCAAGTCAAGTCATGCTGCCACGGCGTTATAGCAGAGTACGGATCCCTCCGTGGGGGGGCAAGTGTAGACTGGTGTACGGTAACTTGAGTGTCATCAACTTATGAATATTCACTCATAAAAAGGGTCCCACCGCATAATGACTTAAGGCTTTCTCTAAGCTCAATATTGAACCCTAATCCTGGGTTTAAATCGCACCGTTGTCCAGCTAATGATCAACGAGATGGGCTTCCTTAATTTACCATTTACCAGCAATCTCTCGCGCCTATACAGTAGTCTTCCGATACACGATAGGGTCTATAGATTGAGAGTTTGACTAGAAGGACTCACCGCCTAGAGCCTCTCATTTCCAAGGATCCATTGATTCTTGCTTGCAGTTGCGGAATACTACTCTAATCGTCGCCTTATCCAATCATCTCATCCAACTAATAATGGATCCGAGACTAGATCGGTGTAACGACGAAGACTATTACGTATTCTTGTAGGCATGATGGATCCTATCCTTACGGCTCACTCTCTTCGGGTCTATTACGGGCGCAGCTTAGCTGTTAAAGATATTTCCCTCGAAATTGTACCGCACTCTATTACAGCGTTTATCGGATCCTCTGGCTGTGGCAAAAGTACGATCCTCCGGTGCTTTAACCGATTGAATGATTTGATTGAAGGCTTTCGGCTCGACGGATCCGTACGCTATTACAACCAGGATCTCTATGGGCAGGACATAGATCCGGTGGCGGTGCGGCGGCGAATCGGGATGGTGTTCCAGAAGCCGAATCCATTGCCGAAGTCAATTTTCAATAATGTGGCCTATGGAGCGCGGGTAAACGGTTACAAGGGGAATTTACAGGAGCTTGTGGAAGCCTCATTACGTCAGGCCGCTCTGTGGGATGAGGTGAAGGACAAATTACGTACGAGTGCCTATGCGTTATCGGGAGGTCAGCAGCAGCGATTGTGCATTGCTCGAACTCTGGCAACAACACCAAATGTGATCTTGATGGATGAACCCTGTGCTTCTTTGGATCCGATTTCAACGCTGAAAATTGAAGAGTTGATGCAAGAGCTAAAATCACGCTACACCATTGTCATTGTGACGCATAACTTGCAACAGGCCGCTCGGGTATCTGATAAAACAGCCTTTTTCAATGTGCAGCTGACTCCCACGGGACAACGTTATGGATATTTAGTGGAGTACGACCAGACCGATAAGCTGTTTGCGGATCCGGCTTACCCAGCAACTCGGGATTATGTCAGTGGCAAAATGGGATAGGAGGCTGACGTCTGCTGATTTACTTTTGCTTCAAAACCAATAGTGTAATATCGTCATGAATGGTGTGGGTGCCAATATGTTGGCGAACGTCTTCAATCACAATCGATTGGATCTCCCAGGGGGATTGAGGCCAGTGTTGACTCACCAGTTGACAGAGGCGATCGAGTCCATACAGCTGACCAGCAGCATTTTCCGCTTCTGGGATCCCATCGGTATAAAGTACAACAACATCACCAGAATTGAGTTGCACTTCAGTGTGATCAACAAATGCCGTAATATCTTCTTCTAACCCAATGGGAAAGCCTAAATCAATGGTATCAACCCGTTCAACGTGCCCCCCGTGCCGGACCACAATCATCTCTTCGTGCTGGCCGCTCAACCGCAACCGCCCCTCTTGATACTCAATAAAGGATAATGTGAGATTTCGATCTGTATTCATACGCTGCACATTATCGTAGATGACTCGATTCAGAATAGTCAAAAATCGCCCAGGATCCGTTTCATCGCTAGCCAAAAGTGTCCGGACTGCTGTCTGCACCATCAACATTAACAGGCAACTATGGAGACCATGGCCTGTAACATCGCCAATCCCAATCCTGATCGCCTCGCCTTGTTGCAACACATCATAGTAATCACCACCCACCGTTGCTACAGGCTCCATAAATCCCGCAATGTCTAACTCATGGATCCGTCGCAGTTCCTGTTCTGCAGGTAGAATCAAGCGCTGAATTTTACGGGTGATCTCCAGTTCTGCTCCCATTTGGAGGTTTTCTTCCTTCAGTTTTTCATTGAGTGAGAGAATCTCTTGGTGCGCTTGTTCCAGGCGAGTTTGAGCAGCTTTGCGATCGGAAATATCCCGAAAGATGCCTGTAAAGAAGGTCCGATCACCAAGTTGAGCATCTGTAATATTGGCCTCTAGAGGCACTTGTGAGGTGTCAGACCGGCAGCCCATGACCTCGTGAATACCTTGCTGCTGCACCAGATGATCCAGTTGAGTTAAGGATCCCTCTGCCGGTAAGGTCAATAACTGATGCAGTGATAGGTTAGATAACTCTACTATTGAATACCCAAATATAGCCTGAGCACTAGCATTGGCGGACAGGATCCGTAAATCCTGGGGTCGAAAGGTCAAAATGGCATCTGTGGCGGTTTGGATAATGGCTTCTGTTCTGGCTACTGCTTCTTCTAAAGAGCCCATAACCTGGTTGTAGCGCTGGGCAATGGGAGCAAATTCAGTAAACGGATCCACGGGTGCCCGTAGACTTAAATCCTGTGATTGAGCTTGGCGTAACATTACCATCATCAAATCGTAGGACTCGGTTTGGGAGTGATGTTCAACGACGTTGAGGCCCTGTTCCTCTTCCTCGACCGACACGCGCAAGGGGTAGAACGGATCCATCGTTTTCAACAGGAGATAGGTCAGCCCAAATGCCCAGACCCCTGTCACACCGATCCCTAACACTTGAATCCCGAGGGTTTGAAGAAAGCTAGATAGCGACTCAAATGGTTGTCCTAAGAGGCCAACAGCTAGCGTGCCCCACACACCTCCCCCCAAGTGAACTGGAATGGCTCCTACGGCATCATCTAATTGCAACCGATGTAATAGCTGCTCACCTTGCCACATCACCCAGCCACTAATGAGGCCGATCAAAACGGCCATGGGAGTTGAAACAGTGTGACAACCGGCTGTAATGGCGACTAAACCGGCCAAGGATCCGTTCAGTAAAGTATCCAGTTGAATAATGCCATCCCGGGCAAAGTTTAAACCGGCAGCCCCAATCATGCCAGCGGTGCCCGCCATCAGGGTGTTGGTGATGATGATCGGGACCTGTTCATTAAACACGAGATTGCTCCCACCATTGAAGCCAATCCAGCCAACCCACAGGAGAAGCGTGCCCACCGTAGACAGGGGGAGGTTAGATCCTTGGAGAGGACGGAGTTGGCCCGTGTCGGTATAGCGTCCTGTTCGGGGGCCAATAATCAGCAACACCGCTAACGCAATCCATCCACCTACACTGTGTACGACCGTGGATCCGGCAAAATCCGTGAAACCTAAGGATCCGAGCCATCCGGTAGGAGCACCTTGATTGAGTCCGTTCCAAGCCCAATGACCGACGATGGGATAGATAAGGCTGGCACTTAAAACACTGATGACCAGATAGGACATGAACTTCACACGTTCGGCAATGGCCCCAGAGACAATGGTGGTGGCAGTGCCGCAGAACATGGCTTGAAAAATGAAGAAGGCCGCCAAGTTGAAGTTATCCCCCGGATCCACGAAGAACTGACTCCTTCCCACCCAACCGGCGACAGAGGTCCCGTACATGAGCCCATAGCCGATGAGCCAGTAGATGGCTAGGGAGACCCCTAAGTCTGCAAAGTTTTTGGCCGCAACGTTAATGCTATTTTTGGAGCGCGTCACCCCAGACTCCAGGCACATAAACCCCGGTTGCATCAGAAGGACAAGGCCAGCTGAGAGGATAAGCCAGAGGGTGTCAATCACTGTTCGATGCTCCAAGGCAATGCGCTCGTTCATAGTGGGGGTAGAAGCTAGTGGGGTGGGAACAGTCAGATCAGCGACGGATCCGTTGCGATTCAAACCCGGATCCTGGGCAAAACATCCCACGTTAGGGATCAACTGTGATCACATGTTACCAATTCAACCGCCGTCTGATGATAGGTGAAAACACCAGGTTATTCAAAGGGGCGGGACCGTTATCTCTGAACCCTTTCCGTGGCCAGTCCAACTCAAGATGAGAGCAGACAAAATCGACTACCCTAGGACCATTGCACGCTCGATCAGGATCCGCCATGACCACCACTGCCCCCCGCTACGACCTAGAGACCCTCCAGCACTCCCTGTCTGGCCTAGAGATCATCACGGATCCCAATCAAGTGGCGAAGCTCTCGCAGGACTACCACACCTTCAGCCCGGTTCTAATCCGACAGCTCAAAGGCAAGTCTGGGGATATTGTCATTCGCCCTCATAATGAAGCGGAGGTAATGCAGATTGCGGCAGCGTGCTATGCCCAGCGGATCCCGTTGACTGTGCGGGGGGCAGGGACAGGGAACTATGGTCAGTGTGTGCCGCTGGAGGGGGGGGTCGTCCTGGATATGAGCAAACTTAACCAGGTGCTCTGGACACAGCCGGGGGTAGCTCGGGTGCAAGCTGGGGCCAAGTTATCGACTATTGATAAGCAGGCTCGCGAAACGGGATGGGAAATTCGGATGGCACCGTCGACGTATCGCACCGCTAGTATTGGCGGGTTCATTGCCGGAGGAAGTGGGGGCATTGGATCTATCACCTACGGTCAACTGCGGGATCGAGGCAATATTTTGGCGTTGAAGGTGGTCACGGTTGAAGAGCAGCCCCGCACGATTGAATTACGAGGAGATGATGTCCACAAGGTTAGTCATGCTTGGGGGTTGAATGGCATCATGACGGAACTGGAGATCCCGCTAGGACCGGCGTATCCGTGGGCTGAGGTGATTGTTGTCTTTGAAGACTTTATGCGGGCGGCCCGGTTTGGTCAAGCGTTGGGGAGTGCAGATGGCATCATTAAAAAGATGATCAGTGTACATGCGTGGCCCATTCCTGGTTATTTTGCGGCGCTGAAATCGTTTCTACCAGAAAGCCAGTCCTGTGCGCTGCTGATGATCGCTGAGTCTTGCCTGGATCCGTTATCTGATCTGGTCAAGGTTTACAACGGATCCATCACCTATCAAAAGTCAGCTACTGAAGCCAGTCGCGGCACAGCCCTGGGGGAATTCACGTGGAACCATACCACTCTCCATGCCCGTAATGTGGATCCGACTCTGACTTACTTGCAAACGCTCTTTCCCGCGGATCCTGATTTAACTCTATTGGAGCAGTTGTATCACCATTTCGGGACTGAAGTTCAAATGCATTTGGAGTTTATCCGTGTGGATGGCAGTGTGCGTCCAGCCGGGTTGCAAATTGTCCAGTTCACCACTGAAGACCGTCTCAACGAGATTATCCGCTATCACGAAGCCGCCGGAGCCTTCATCGCCAATCCCCACACGTTCATCATTGAAGATGGTGGTCGGAAGTTCATGGATCCACAACAAGTCCAATTCAAGGAGCAGGTGGATCCGTTGGGTCTTCTCAATCCGGGCAAAATGCGCACCTGGCAGGAGCGACAAGCCTCCTAATCTCTGCTCAACCGGAGTCTGATCAGGGTTATCGTTGGTGACCCGTTGCCAACTGTGAGGATCCTACTCTGGAGCAGGACACCATTTGAACAGGATCTCGTCTCGTTCAGATCCTCTGCGGGAAGCTCTATCACCGCTTGAATCGCTTGTAACTGTTTGCCGTCTTGCCCAGGATCCGTCTTGCCCAGGATCCGTCTTGCCCAGGATCCTAGGAGAGTCAATGGGGGGATTGCAACTGTTGAATTTGTTCTAGGGGGAGTCCGGTGAAGGTTGTAATCTGTTCTGGCGACAATCCGGCTTGGAGCATATTGAGAGCGGCCTGATTCAACCGTTGTTCCGCCTGTTGCCGCAACTGCTGTTCCTGTTCTCGTAACTGCTGCTCTTGTTCTCGTAACTGCTGTTCATACTCAGCCCGCTCTTCAGCCGTTGGGATCAACTCTCCCTCAGAGGTGAAATACCGCAGTTGTTGTTGATGGACTCCTAGGTATAACTGCAGTTGCTCACTCCAACACCAGCGTTGCTCTGTGACCGGAATGGGTTGATAAACGCCAGCTTGGAGGCGATATCCTTCAAATTTCAGGGTCTGTGGGTGGAAGAGATAGTACTCGGGGGTCTGGAAGATGTCTTGGTAAACTGCTTTTTTCGTCTTCCTATCCTTGCTCGCTGTACTTTTGGAGAGAAGTTCAATGATGAGGTTGGGGTATTTGTTGTTCTCTTTCCATACCATCCAGCTGCTGCGGGGCCTGGGGTCAGTACCTAGTACGACGTAGAAGTCGGGGCCTTTGGCGGATGCGGTGATCTGTTGGTGGGGATCGTAAAAGATGGTGGTGTTACCGGAGATGTAGACATCAGAGCGGTCTCGCCACCACCACCGCAGACAGGCAATTAGAAGGTCAAGTTGGTCACGATGCTCATCGGATTCCATGGGGGGTTCAATACTTTCCCAGTCCTCTAGGGTATCGAGATTTGAGAGGGTGTCTAGGGCTGAAGTCATGATGCATGGGTAGGGAGCTTGATTATTAGTATAGTGGCTGGGCCGATGGGCTTCAGCAGGTGAAACAAATCACAGGGATGGGGGATCCTGATGAGCTCTTGGGAATCATGCCTGTGAGAGTACTAGCTTAGTTGGGTGGAACCGGATTATTTGAATAGGATCCCCAGAGTTTGAGGATCCTACCAATACGTGTCAACGATTTGATACCTGAGGATCCCAATTAAAACAATCTGCCTAACAGTGAACGCAGAGAAATCGATGCCCACTCTGAACAGCTGGGAGAATCGAGCTGGTTCTAGGGGCGGGCAAAATAATAACGAGAACCGGGAACACAGGGAGTTGAAACTTTTCTTCAGCTAAGGCGGCATACGCTCGCATCCGGCGGGGCATTCTGGGGGAGTAGCGAAGTTGAATTTCATTGGCAATCAAATAATCACCTTGTTGCAGATCCCGCACCCGCATCAGGACATCCCCCTCGCGGCCCACCCATTGAAAATCAGAGGTGAGCATCTCAACCACTTGAACAGTAGGATCCTCGGCCATCCACTGCCCCCATCCTTGCGGATCCAAGCTGATCAATCGTTTACTGCCAATATCTGCCGCTCGAGCCATCACAACCTTCAAACACCCCTGTCAGGATCCTAGCGATCAACCCTACCTGCCGCCAGAGTCGTGAACTCAATCGGATCCTTGTTACAGAAGTTAATTAAAACTAAAAAGTTCATTGAATCTATCGTTTTGTTGCTCGATGCCCCAGCAGGGGATTGTAGGATCCCGAGTGGGCATGGTTTGCTATTAAACAACTCACTGATGAATCGAGTGAGTACATTACTTTGCAGGTATATGACATGATGCACCAACACAGGATCCTGTGGGGAGGATTGATCCTCCTCTGGGCCAGTACAGCTCAAGCCGCTGATATGGGCACACTCACCCTCCGGGGCAATGGGGAAGATTTTGTCCGTCAAGGCTTTGTTTCAAAAGATGGGTGGCAAATTGATTTTGACCATGTTTACGTTCACCTCAGTGACGTTACAGCTTATCAAACGGATCCTCCCTTTAATCCCGACGCGAGTACTGAGATTGAGGCTGAGGTGGAAGTGGCGCTAGAGTCTCCCATCACTGTTGATTTAGCTGAAGGGGATGCGGATGCCGACCCTATTGTGATCGAGTCACTCTCAGCGCCTGCCGGACGGTACAACGCTCTCAGTTGGCGCATGACCCCCGCCGCAGAGGGACCCATTGCCGGATCCTCTCTAGTTTTGATGGGCACCGCCGCCAAGGATGAATTGCAGTACGATTTCAACCTTCAAATTGATCAGGAATACGCCTACCTCTGCGGAGATTTCGTTGGCGATGAGCGTAAAGGGATCCTCTCTGCAGAGGGGGAAGCTGACCTTGAAGCCACCTTTCACTTTGATCATGTCTTCGGGGATGGTGAAGCCCCTAGCGATGATCCGATCAACACCGGGGCGCTTGGATTTGACCCCTTGGCAGCGTTGATGGAGGAAGGATCCATCACGGCAGATTTGAACCGGCTACAAACTGAGTTGAGCGAGTCTGATTACAACACGTTACTGAAGGCCTTGATTGGTCTTGGTCATGTAGGCGAAGGCCACTGTGAGGAAACAGTCGCGTCTCGGTAGGAGATCTCAGTCGGGCATCTCAGTGGGAGATCTCGGCAGGGCAGCTCGATAGGGATCTCGACAGGGCGATAGCAGACCGATAGCAGGAGGGCTATGGCAGGGGACAGGACCTATGGCAGGATGCAAGCAGTGAAGGAGGGAGAGGCATGGGCACGACTATCTCAGCGATGAGTCAGGTGTGGATAGCAGGGCTAGGAAGTGTGCTTATCAGCGGGATCTCACCCGCCTGGTCACATGGCGTCGATCTGCAAGCTGAGTTAACCCAGGCCATCGCCATCCAAGCTCAGTTTGACTCAGGTGAACCCATGGGTCAGGCCCGCGTGACCGTCTATTCTCCTCAGGATCCGGCCACACCCTGGCAAACGGGCACTACTGATGACCAAGGCCACTATACCTTCGTCCCCGATCAAGCAGGAGAGTGGGAAGTGACAGTCCGCCAGGCCGGTCATGGTGATGTTCTGGTGATCCCCGTATCGGCGGAAGGTGAGGTCTCAGGATCCGTGGTGTCAACAGCTACAACGAGTCCCCTACAACGGGGGATTATGGTTGCTGCGATTCTTTGGGGATGTGTGGGGACAGCCCTCTTTTTTTCAAGACGCACCCATTAAATTAAGGTGCACAATCCGTTTCAGCTTTGTGTGCTGATTGCATTGTGATTGAGATTGCATTCTGATTGCGTGCTGATTGTGTACTGATTGCATTGTGATTGAGATAAATTGCGATTGCATTGCGATTGAGATGAGATGACGCTTTCAACTAGATTGAAGCTCTTGAAATATTGCTTTAAGACCACTGTTTAACCCTTCAGGCTCTCTGACACTATGCACGTAGCTGATGGTTTTGTGCCCCCTGCCGTTTGGATTAGCGGGTACGCTGCAACTGGATTAGCCACCTGGTTCTCTCTGTTCAAAATCCACCAAAAAACGGATCCGAGTACCGGCATTCCCAAAGCATCTCTGTTAACCGCAGCTTTCTTCGTGGCCTCTGCCCTCTACATTCCCATTCCCCCTGTCGGCACCGTCCATCTCATTTTGAATGGGTTGCTCGGTGTCGTGTTAGGCTACTACGCCTTCCCCGCGATTCTGATTGGGCTCTTTCTGCAAGCGGTGATGTTCGGCCATGGTGGACTGACCACTTTAGGCCTTAATGCCTTGATCATGGGGCTCCCAGCCTTCTTGGCCTACTACAGTTTTCGCAGTCGCGCCCTATGGCAACGGATCCTACCGGAGAAGCAGGCAATCGGGCTGTCGGCCTTCATCGGCGGATCCTTGGGCGTAGGACTAGCGGTGGGGTTGTTCTACGGGATCCTATTATTCACAATTGCTTCCGATTTGGCAGGGACAGCAGAACGGACCGCGCTCGTTACACTAGTGCTAGCTCATGGCCCCCTGGTGATCCTGGAGGGCATCTTCACTACAATGACGGTTCTCTTTCTGCATCAGGTGAAGCCAGAGCTGTTAGCCAATGACTGATGTTGCATGGTAATGGTCTTGAAGCAGTCTACTCACCGCCGCGCCGTGGTTCTTGATGGCCACATTCCCCTTAACTCCCCTCTGCACCGCTGGGATCCGCGCACCAAGTTAGTTGGCTTAATGTCGCTCGTCTTCGCGTTTGCGTTGGTGGATAAGCTGAGCTTGCTCCCGTTCATGATTGGAATCACAGCCTCGTTGTATGGGTTGTCGTGTTTACCCTTGAGCTTCTGGTGTCAACGTTTGCGCTATCCTGGGGTGTTTCTGGCCGCCGTCATTGCTCTCCTACCCTTTTTGTCGGGTGAAACTGTGTGGTGGCAGTGGGGGATCCTGTGCTTGCGAGCGGAGGGCAGTCAGTTAGCCACGATCATTGCGGGTCGCTTTCTCTGCATCCTCACGGTGAGTTTGATCCTGATTGGGACGACACCTTTTCTGACGATCGTTAAAACCTTACGCACCTTGGGCCTACCGCAAGTCTTGACGGATATGCTCCTGTTGACTTATCGCTACCTCTCCGAAATTGAACATGATTTGAATAGAATGCAACAGGCCATGCATCTGCGGGGATTTCAATCCCAAGCTCACTTCCAATCGCCATCCCCAGACCAGCCCTCCATTCAATCGGAGCAACGACGGATCCAGCACCGGCTCCAACACCGGGATATCGGGCGCTGGGTCTCACTGGTGGCGACTCTCTTAATCCGCAGTTATGAACAATCTGAACGAGTCTATCAAGCCATGCGACTTCGAGGGTATGGATCTGCTACCGCCGCTGAGCTGCAGTGGGATGCCCCACCGGATCGTTGGAGTTGGAGTGCGTTGACCTCGGTGGTGTTGATGGCCCTGAGTTTTGCAGGGTTGCAAATTCTATAGAATCCCTGAGGTTTTGGGTAGCGGGGAGGACGGCCTGCGTAGAGTCGTAATTAGGGCCTACGTCTAGCGCTAACTTGAGATGACTCCAGCTATATTAACTAACAATCGTCTGGACACGGCTGATCGTCGTGATGCCATTGCCATTAAGGATCTTCACGTTGCCTATCCGGATCAGTCAATTATTCTCCAGCGTCTTAATCTCCGGATCTATCAAGGGGAGCGGGTGGGTGTCATTGGTCCCAATGGTGCGGGCAAAACGACTTGTTTTCTCTCGATTTGTGGGCTGCTGCAACCCACCGCGGGTGTGATTGAAATCCTGGGTGAACCGGTAGTGCCAGGGCACTTTCGTCCGGATGTAGGGTTAGTCTTTCAGGATCCTGATGATCAACTGTTCTCAGCGTCGGTGTGGGATGATGTGGCCTTCGGTCCCGAAAATATGGGATTACCCACCCAGGAAGTGACTCGTCGTGTTAGGCAGGCCCTATGGCTCACCGGTACTCATGAACTGGCGGAACGCCCTCCCCATCATCTTTCTGGGGGGCAAAAGCGGATGGTGGCGATTGCGGGAGTTCTAGCGATGCAGCCCCATATCGTCATTTATGATGAACCATCCGCCAATCTCGACATGCGGGCCCGGCGACGTTTGATCAAATTCCTGCAAGGATCCCAGGAAACCCTAATGATTGCCTCACATGACCTGGAATTTATCTTGGAAACCTGTCACCGCGTCATTTTGCTCGATGATGGCCAGGTGGTTGCGGATGGTCGCTGTGCCGACATCATGAGTGATCAAGACTTGATGGAAGCTCATGCTTTGGAAAAACCTCATTCTCTGGCCTGATCATTCTCTGACTTGATCATCCTCTGGTCTGATCACTCTCTGACTTGATCATCCTCTGGCTTGATCATCCTCTGACTTGATCATCCTCTGGCTTGATCATCCTCTGGCTTGATCAAACTTAGGATCCATTCAAACAGTCCTATTGATACTTGAGTTCAGCGATCTTCACGGCTCAAACCTTGAGGTAGACTAACCGTGTATTGCACCGCTTGAATTAACGCTTCTTTAAGGAGTTCTAAATGGGTATTGAGGATCCTAATTTTCTGGTGCGGGCTGCCAGCTTTTACGACCACGCTACGGCAGTCCCCCACCAGACGCAAATGATGATGTATGTTTGGAGTGCTTTATCTGAGACTGAACGCGAGCAAGCTTTAGAAATCTGGCGGGGTGACCAAACGATCCCTTCTACACCCTCAGAAGTCTCAGAGTCCATTCCAGCAGTGGGTCTTGAGCTGATTAAAGAATTTGAAGGCTATCACCGAGCATTACCCGATGGCCGGGCTGAAGCCTATGCGGATCCGTTACACGGCTGGGTAGTTCCCACCATTGGCTATGGAACCACGAAATATCCCGATGGACGTCAGGTGCAGCAAGGGGACATCATCACTCCAGCGCAAGCGAGCGAGTATCTGGTGTGGGAAGTTGAACAGCATTGCCGGCCTAATCTAGAGCGGATCCCGACCTGGACTCAGATGAATCAGAATCAGAGGGGGGCTCTGTATAGTTTCGCGTACAATTTAGGCCCCTATTTTTATGGCGGCACTAACTTTCAATCCATCACGCGGGTGTGCAATACTCCCGATCGGTGGTTTGATGTGCCCTGGGTAACAGCTCAATTTGTGAAATATCGTAATCCAGGTACAGCGGCTGAAGTCGGACTGCGCCGGCGGCGGGAAGCGGAAGCGGCTCTCTTCTGCCGACCGATATCCTGACTGATTAACCTTGGCCCATGCGATTGCTTGTCTCTAATTTCAATTAAACTAGGAGCTTAACAATGGTCACTGTCAC
>CAYUEE010000094.1:0-18216 GCA_964443615.1 uncultured bacterium
TCCTCTCGATCCAGCCTCTAAAAATCCCTAGAATACTGTTTTCGAGAGCAGTCTCCAGGATCTGACCCTGATAAATTCAATTCCCGCCTTAAATCTCAAGGGTTGAACGGATCCTTTTCAAGTCGCCATGTTTGCCTTATTCTAATGCTTGTCTAGATTCTAATGGTTATCTACTTTTGGGGATCCGAAAGAGGTAGGATCCGTTATCGAAGTGCCTCTATTCGTCTTGATGCGCCAGCTAGGAACTTATAAACCAGCTATAATAAGCTCGCAAAAGATAGCCAGCGATGTTTAAAATAGTGTGTCGAAGATATTATCAGTCTTCATCAGTATCTGAGTAAGGATCCGTCTTGAGCTGACAACTTGATGAGAAAACTTCCAGCCCCAGAGGGTAGGATTAAGTGCACACATCACCCATGTCTCAGGACTTCAATGCTGAGGATCCATCATCTCAACAGCTATTATGGTCAGGCTCAGATCCTGTTTGATCTCTCACTACAGGTGGACCTGGGGGAGGTTGTCGTTTTGCTTGGGCGTAATGGAGTCGGCAAATCTACCACGTTGAAAAGTATCATGGGTCTCGGCCCACGGCGAGTCGGATCCATCACGTTTGAAGATCACTCTATCCACACCTATCCCCCCCATCGCATCAATCGGCTCGGCATTGGTTACGTGCCTGAAGAACGGCGCATTTTTCCGGAGCTGACCGTTTCTGAAAACTTAGCCGTGGGTCGACGACACGGATCCGATGCGGCAACGCTTGAGCGCATATACGCCCTGTTTCCTACCTTAAAGCGAATGAGAACCCGGTTAGGACAATACCTGAGTGGAGGGGAACAGCAGATGTTAACGATCGCTCGCACCCTCATGGGTCATCCCCGCCTGCTCCTCCTCGATGAACCGTCTGAAGGTTTAGCCCCCATCATTGTTCAAGACCTTATTCAAGCTCTCGGTCAGCTCAATCAAGAGGGTCTCACCCTCCTCATCTCTGAGCAAGCCCTTGATCTGGCCCAGCAGATTGGTCATCGCGCTTACCTTTTAGAACGCGGACAGGTTGAAGCCTCAGGATCCATCACTACTCTGCTCCAAGACGAGGCGATCCGCTCCCGATTGAGTGCGACCCAGTCATCTGCTGATTGAGGTATGAAATGGAGTCTGTGTTGGTCTGTTAATTCATGGGGTATGTGTTTACAGCAACTCCGACACACTAAAATCACAAGCGTCCTGACTGGATCTTGATCAATTCACTGTTTAACAATTGGACAACCGCTAAATCGGGTGCTGATTCAATCGCGAGTTGTAGGGATCGAGTGGCTGCATCTGTTGCGCCAACTAGAGCGTAAGCAATACCGAGGTTGCGGTGGGCCTGCCAATAATCAGGATCCAGCTGCACTACCGTCTCAAAGGTTTCAATCGCCTGTGGGATCCGATCTCGTTGCAGAAGTGTAGATGCTAGGGTGTTCAATGCTGGAGGGTGTAAAGGATCCCGTTCAACCGCTGCCTGAGCGGCCGCTAGAGCTTGATCCAGAAGGCCTTGATTGAGGTATACATCAGCAAGATTGGCGTAGGCAATGGCTCCAGTTTGGAAGGATCCGGCAGCGTCAGCATTGATAGCAGCAGCTTCCAAATAGGCAGCAGCCATTTCACTGTCATCGCGTTCAGCATTCAACACCCCAATGTCATTAAGTAGAGTTGCTGGGACGGTGCGGGCATTGAGAGTACCTAACGAGGGAGTGACGGATCCTTGGGAAAGGATAAGAGCCTGTTGTAGAGCGTCTTCCGCCATATTGGGATGGCTTGCTCGGTAGGCTAGGCGGGCTAAGAGAATATAGTCCTGTGGATTTGACCAGGTTTGAGGCAATGCTTCGAGAAAAGCAATGGCATCCTCAGTAAGACCAACCTTTGCAAGAGCACGACCAGCTTCTGCTTGATAGAGACCGACATCCGGTTCAAGACGGGCCGCGCGACGGAATGCTTCTAAAGCAACTTCGGCATTACCTGCTTGCCACTGGGCAATTGCTAGGCGGTAGTATCCTAGTGCATCCGGTTGCAATTGCGTGTAAAGGGTATAAGCGGCAGCAGCCTCCGGCCATTGAGCCAGCTTTTCATGGGCTACGCCTTGATAGAGGACAATAGAGATCTCGTCAGGGAGACGGATCCGAGCTTGGTCAAGAACCACTAGTGCCTCAGCCCATTGCTGTTCGGAAAGCAGGGCAATTGCAAGGTTAACATAGACGGTACTAAGAGAAGGATCCAGTTCCAGCGTTTGTCGATAAGCAGTGATGGCACCTTGGGTATCTCCTGCTCGTCGCAGCGCGACCCCAAGATTATTGTAGAGAGCTGAATTCGTGGGTTCCGTTTCAATGACTTGTTGATACAGGTCCGCAGCCCTCTGCCAATCCTCTTGATCAGCCGCGATCATAGCCTCTTGGACGAGTTCAGCAGGAGATTGAGCCCAGATTGGGTTCCCAGTCCAAGCTCCTGCCAGAATCAATGCTAGCCCTACTGTGATCCATCGAGACATGACTAACTCTCTATACTGACAGTGTCCAGCCATCTAGCCCTATCTTATTCTTAGTTATAGCCAGATCTTAAGAATTGACAATAACGACGTGTGGTGGAGATGAAAAAATTTAAATCTGAGTCTTTCCAGGATGAAGTGTCAACGCATCTTATGGAAATTCCGATGCTAGTACTACCGTTGGAGACCTGAGAGTAGGGATGTACAGCAATAACGAGGTAACCCAACTGGGTGAGCCAGATATTGGTTTCGACTCCTTGGCTTTACTCTTGAACTCCTAGGTGTTGATGGGAATGACTTGGATCTCGATTCTAGTGTTAACCTGCTATCTTGAGCTCTTGTTGAAGGCAACTTTTGGTATAGTATTGCGCATCTGTCTGAGGTAATCTCATGAATAAAGCAGCCTTGAGTGCTGGACTTCAATCCGCCGCCGCCGCTGATGGTCGTGACCCTTCTGAAATTATTTTTCTCCGCCTGCTCGACCAGGTTTGGCAAATTGACTGGACTATTGCACCTTATGATGTGTGGGTCAGGATGCTGGAGTACGACATTCCTTACTTCAAGCGTTTTATGGATCTAGATAGGGGTGACGAGGCTGCTGAAGCTCAATTAATCATCGACTGGGTCAACGCTCGGATGACAGTACGCGGGTCTCAATGGAAAGATCGAATTGTGGCTCTATTTGAAGAGGTTAACCGGCTCAGGGAGCACGTTAAGGTAGGATCTCATTGAAGCCCAGAGGATTGAAGGATCGACCACTTGAAGAACCAACTACTAGATGGATCCATCACCACTTGAAGGATCCATCTGGTGATAGGATTTACTCGGACTCGTTCTTCTAAGGTTACCTATGTTACAGAGGATTATAGCAGGGATCCTGGCATCCTGTCTGGGACTGCTGGTCTGGCTGTCTCCGGCCTGGGCTAGTGGTAAATCTACGGCTGATGTTAATGCGCGTGGGATCTTCGATTGCTTTGCCCCAATGGAGGTAGAAGGTAAGGCAGTTTACTGTGAAACCTCTGCAGTAGCTGCTGTCGGTGATTATCTTTATACAGCCTCTGATAAAGCAATTCCTGGCACATCAGCGGTGATGACGTTGACCCGACAGGGAACTGAGCTCACTCGTTCGGGTTACCTTGAAGTCCCCCAGATGATGGCTCTACGCAAGGCGGAAGATTTCGCGGTGGCTCCAAACCAGAGCTGGGTCTTTCTGTCCTCAGGGTTTGACCGTGCTCTAGCAGATGACATCAAGTGGGATGCCTACAACACCCTACTTGTTTGGCAGCCTGGCCAAGAAGACAAAGCAGTTGTCATTGAACCCACAGGGGAACCCGAGACCTCTCTCAGTTTACGACCTCGGTTGCAGCGCGCATTAACTACGGAGCAATTCCCTGCCGGAGCGCCCTACTCGAAGGTGGAAGGATTAGCAATGCTCCCAACCTATCCCTATCAATTAATCTTCGGGATCCGTGAAATAGGAGCGGCCTACAATGACTTCAATTACACTCTACAGTTGGTAGCAGCAGACTGGAATCCCACGCATCCAGCAGACGTCGGCAACTTAAACCGGATCTACACCTACACACCTAAGGATCACCCTCAAATTGATGTTGATGCCGGTTTGTCCAGCTTGGCCTGGGATCCTTATCATCAACAGTTGTTGCTCCTAACATCTTACGAAGCGGAAGAGTCCGACACAGGTCTGGGCGCGTATTTGTGGACCCTTTCCCTAGAGGAGTTAGAACAGCAGACCCCACCAACGTTGGTCACCAAAGAAGACGGATCCCCCTTGGTCTTTGCTCATAAGGCAGAAGCGGTGACGGTGCTGTCCGATCAGCAGCTCTTGGTCATCCATGATGACGACCGAGTGCTCGGTGATCCCGATATTCAGGATCCTGAACACGAGTTTTATCGTGAACCCCATCAAGCCGCCTACACACTAGTGGATTGGCGGCCCAAGGCCCCTAAGTCCCTAGGGATCCGGTTAATCACCTCCAACTATAGGTGACACCGAGTCCTATCACTCCTCTAAAATTAGGATCCTTGGCAGGGGGCAAACGGTATGGGAGCGGATCCTTTGAAATTGCATTTAGTCGGCAAAATTGTGGCGGCTCACGGCCTGAAAGGGTTGGTTAAGATCCGGTCGCTCACCGATTTCCCCGAACGGTTAACGGAACCCGGCCCTCTATGGCTGCAGCGAGATCCAGACTCCCCTCGGGAAATCCACTTGGAAACGGGGCAATTTCAACCCGGAAAGAACCTCTACCTCGTACGCTTGAGTGGGATTGCCGATCGAACAGAGGCAGAGCAGTGGGTGGGGGCCCGGCTCCTAATTTCAGATGAGCATCGACCGGAATTGGGTGAGGATGAGTATTATCTACCAGATTTGATTGGAATGGCCGTGATTCATCAAGAGACAGGGATCCTGCTGGGGTATCTCCGGGCAATTGTACCCGCGGGGAATGATTTACTTGAAGTTGAAACAGCGGCGGGAGCCATCATTTTAATTCCGTTTGTGAAACCGATTGTGCCCGTGGTTGATCTAGACACCCGTCGTCTTGAAATCACGCCTCCAGAGGGTCTATTAGAAACGTATATTGATTGGAATCCTCAGCCGATCCGATCGGATCTACTGGAGACGGAGACGGACCCATAACATTCCTCGTCGAGAGTCGTTTTAATCGTGTCAAAATGGAGAACAACCCATTAGTCTTTGTAACAGTGGGTCAGTTGTGCGCACATTACTAGGTGGATTGCAATGAAAGAACTGCTGTACCAGGAGATCCCGACCCCTGATCAAGCAGCTGTGATCGAGTGGTTACATGCATTTGAGGAGACCCCCCTTAGCGCGGACAAGCATCTCACTCCAGTCGGGTTCCGACTCTGCCACGGTCAAGCGGAGCTCGCAGTGTTCACCTGGTCTCTCCAACGCACGACATATCTCAAAGTATTCCAGTGGTCTGAGAGAGCCCTGCCACAGCAGGATCCATTCCTCACGACCCTCACCGAAGCTCTCCACACACAATTCCCGGTGACCTACCCAGCCCCACCCGATAAAAAGGATCCTGCTGAATCGATTTTTGAGACGCTAGCGGCAGATTACCCGCTTACCGTGCACTATTTTCAACGGATCCCCAACGGCGAGTTTGACTTGCAACGGGTTTACTGGTGGGAAAAACGCTGGCGCGATGAAGTTCAACAGGGGCGACGCCTGCCAACAACCCTACCCTTGGTACAAGGATCCTGTCCAGAGTATTATCCTGATCAATACTCTGGGCCAAAGGATCCGGAGTCCACGTGGGATCTCGTGGTGGTGGGGGGAGCTCTGGGAGCATTACAGGCCGCAACGATGGCTCGGTTGGGCTATAAAGTGGCATTAGTGGAACGGTTACCCTACGGCCGCATGAATCGGGAGTGGAATATTTCCCGCCGCGAGATTGCTACGTTAGTCGATATCGGCCTTTTCTCTGACGCTGACATTGAAAGTATGATCCTGCGGGAGTATACCGATGGATTTAATAAATTCTTTGATGGCACCGGCCCGATCAAAGCTCCCGTTTTGCACACACCAACGGTTTTAAACCTAGCCATTGATGCCGGAAAGTTGCTGGCCTATTGTGGTGAACGGATCCGTTCCACCGGCGGCCAAATCTTTGATCGCACTGAATTTCAGCAAGCGTTTATTGAGCCTGAGCATGTCACCGTAAAGCTGGTCCACCTGGATGAAGAACGGACCTTTTTTCTCCGCACACAGGTGGTTGTGGATGCTATGGGGACAGCCTCTCCTATTGCCCAACAATTAAATCAAAATCAGGCGTTTGACAGTGTGTGTCCTACCGTTGGTGCCGTGATCGAAGACGGGTTTGCCGAAGGTGTTTGGGATTCTCAATTTGGTGATATCTTGGCGAGTCATGGAGATATTAGCCGAGGCCGTCAGCTCATTTGGGAGCTCTTTCCGGGGCCAAAACAGGAGTTAACCTTTTATCTCTTCCACTATCACGAAATCCATCCAGACAATCCTGGATCCTTGCTAGAAATGTATGAAGACTTCTTCGCAATTCTCCCTGAGTATCGACGCTGTGATAGGGACCAATTAGTCTGGAAAAAGGCAACCTTTGGCTATATTCCAGGACGGTATGGCACGGCTAAAGATAAGGATCCGATCTACGACCGTGTTTTAACAATTGGGGATGCCGCCGCCATGCAATCTCCATTGAGTTTTACAGGGTTCGGATCCTTGGTACGGAACTTGCCTCGCTTAGCAGATTTATTGGATACGTCCTTACGACACAACTTACTCTCTGCTCAAGATTTGCAACGGGTTCGAGCCTTTCAAAGTAACTCGGCAATCACCTGGCTCTTCTCTCGGGGCATGATGGTCCCAACGGGGATGAGGTTACCGCCGGCGCATGTAAATGCCATTTTGAACAGCTTTTTCGGGATCCTGACCACAGAACCGCCTGAGGTAGCTGATGATTTCATTAAAGATCGCGCCGGTTGGTGGGATTTCACGCGGATGGCATTGAAGACGGCTTGGACTAATCCTCGCTTGCTAGTCTGGGTGTGGCAAACGGTCGGGTTTGAAGGCTTCCGTCGTTGGACCCCCACCTATTTGGTTTACACAGTAGTGGCCTTGTTTGCAGCAGCGTGTCGGGGATGGCTCCCGGTCATGATTAGACAGGTGCAACCGTTTTTAGAACCGCGTGCCCCTCAACTGTGGCATCGACTCCTCAGCTTTAGTTACAGCCTCACCTACGGTCATGGTCAACCTCGTTTAGAGTTCAATCTACCCACAGCGCTCACTCCGGATCCGAAACCCTATGTCAGTACCGTGGTGGGGGTAGACGGATCCGTTGAGGACGTTCGTTAGAGAAGATCTTCGGTCACTGGCGTTTGCACCATATCCTGGATGGAGAGTTGGGCATCCTTTTGCAAAGCTTGGATAGCTTGGTATTCACCCTGGATCCGATCCTGGTACTCTTGGGCCAGCTCGTTATCACGGGCCGAGAACGCCTGATCCCATAGCTGAGTCCAATACCGATAGCGCTTTTGCCGGATTTCTAGCTCCATGTTGGCAATGGCAGCACGGACAACAATCCGAGGGCGCATCAAGGCGACACGGGTGTTTTCATCTAACCACAACAAGTGACTCAGCCGCTGGTTGAGCTCTTCATCATGACTGCAAATAGCCCGCAAAAGAGTCAGAAGTCCCTCTCCGTCCTCTTCAACACCAGTCTGTCTAAACACGAGTTCTAAAATCTGCTGCCATAGCTTCCGGTGTGGCATAAAACTAAATTGCAATTCCCGTTGCGTCAGCTCCTGGCGGATCGTTTTGCGATATTCCGTAAAGTGGAGAAAAATCTGTAACAGATGCGACTCCGATTGTAATAGTTTAGACGCTTTAGCCGGAGCCGGTTGCCGGGGTTTCGACCACCGATATTCCCGCACACTGCGCCGCAGCTCTTCCTCCAAATCCCGAGCGAGCCGACCATTCCCCTGTCCTAATAAATCTGCAACTCGATGCAAATATAAGGAGCGCCATTGCCCCCCTAACCCAGCTAAGAGTTTCACAAAGGTTTGATGCGCCTGTTGAAAATCTGTCGCTTGACTGAGATCCTTATCGGCGAGCACCTGGTGAATTTGCCAGTCCAGCCACAGCGGGGCATCATCCAGCATTTCTTGAAATGCCAGACCTGAGTGAGCGTGTAGAAATTCATCCGCATCTTTGCCATTGGGGATAGTTAGGATCCGTAATTCAATCTCTCCGCGCCGGACCTGATCTCCGACAATGTTAATAGCCCGTTCCGCCGCTGTGATCCCGGCTTTATCCGCATCAAAATTGAAAATTAAGCGTTTTGATTCGGTGTAGCGCAGGAGGTGTTTGACTTGATCGGATCCTAGGGCTGTTCCCATTGAAGCAACGGTATTCGGGATCCCGGCCTGGTGAAGAGCAATCACATCAAAATAGCCTTCAACCACCAACACCTGATCTGCCTTAACAATCGCGTCTCGGGCCTTATCTAACCCGTAAAGCAACTGACTTTTATTAAATAATTCTGTTTCGGGCGAATTGAGATACTTCGGCTGGTCATCCCCCAACGTCCGCCCAGCAAACCCAATCACCTGACCGCGCAAATTACTAATGGGCAGGATCACCCGATGCCGAAATCGGTCGTACCACCCGTTGCCACTTTTACGCGGACTGATTAAACCGGCGGCTTCGACCAATGTCACCGGCTGCTGCTTTTGATTAACAAGGTAGTCGTACAGCGGTTGCCAGCCAGGGGGGGCAAAGCCAAGTTGAAAGGATCGGATAAACTCAGCTTGGATCCGGCGCTGTTCTAAGTAACGCTGGGCTGGGGCTCCGATGGCTGATTTCAAAGCATGTTGGTAAAACTCAGCCGCTAACGCCAAGATTTCCAGGATTCGATCCTGCCGTGATAGGGTCTGCGCCTGGACGCGCTGCTGCTGTGGAGAGGCAGTCTGGAGAGGAACATGATAGCGCTGGGCTAGTTGCTGAACGGCGTCGGCGAAGGAAACCCGATCATACTGGGAGACAAATCGAATAACGTCGCCACCTGCACCACAGGCGAAGCACTTGTAAATCTGTTTGGTGGGACTGACTTGGAAACTGGGCTTACGGTCGGAATGGAAGGGACATAGGCCGACGTGATTCTTGCCTTGTTTACGTAAAACAACTCTGTCGGCAATGACCTCAACAATGTCAGCCCGTTGCCGTACTTGATTGACCGTATCTGAGCTGAGAGTCGGAGTCGTCATAGCCCTATTTTACTGGTCCCACCCTGGAGGAGCTACGGATCCTAAAACCTGCTGTAGGCCAGGCATTCACCGGATCCTGTCCATCTCCTTCTGTTCGTCTAACCGCTCAGGAACACTAGCAGACAATGGAACACCTTGATGAGGAGATAGCCTCTAGACATAACCGGTGACGGTAAGGATCGGTCTCCATTGACCTTGTGATCCCCTTGACAGCCTTAAGATCAGGATCCATCCTAGACCTACTCTCATGTCGTGCGCTTTACAGTCCTCAATACAGTTAAGACAACCCTGCCATTAAAACGATACAAGGATAGATTGTATGGATAGCTCAGCTCTTGGATCCCTGTTATCCACTCCAGATTGGGGGACGCGTCTGGAGGCCGTAGCACAGCGGTTTGATCGCGAAGTAGGGATCCAGATGGGCGAACCAGCTTGGGACTTACCGGAGGATCTCAAACACCTACCGTTTAATCAGGCCTGTCAACGGGATCATCTTCTCGATCGCTTGAGTGTGCCCTTCTATCAGGTACGAGAGCCGCAGAAGCAAGAGCGCTGCCTCGATTTAGGGTGCGGCGTGAGTTTCTTGATCTATCCCTGGAGTCATTGGGGTGCCTATTTCCACGGGCATGAATTGAGTCCCCGCGTGGTTCAAATGATTCAGTCCCGCGCCCCGCAATTGAATCCCAAGTTATTCAAATCTATGCACAAAGGTCCAGCTCACCTCCTAGAGGTTTACGATACTCAGCAGTTCGATGTCGTGATTGCAACAGGATTCTTGTACTACTATCCCCTTGAGTATGTAGCATTGATTTGGGAGCGGTTGCAGCCTTACCTGAAACCAAGCACTCACCTACTACTCGAGTGGGTCAACACGGAGTCCCCTTGGGTGGAAGAATGGGGTTTAACCGAATTATTTAAGGGCACGGAACCTCAACTGATAGACGGATCCGAGTTTGAACAACAGATTAAGGATTTGGGAGGGCAGATTGTTGAGCAAGCCAGTGGTGAGTTATTCACGACGTATTTAATTCGACCACAAGCGCCGCCAACCGCCAAGACACAAAAGCGAAAAAAAGCTTAACAGGCTGTCACGACCCTAGTCCTATTCTCCTCTAGTCCTGTTGGCCCCGGCCTCAGCTTCTGGGCATCTAGATAGGATCCCTTGAGCTAGTACTGTAGGGGTAGTTGCGGCAAGGGTTTCGATATGGGTACACCGTCCCACAAACTACTGGGTCAGCTTTTGAAGGAAGCCGGACTCTTGACGGATCAACAAATCGAGTTGGCACTATTTGACCAATCCACCAGTGGGCTGCGATTTGGAGAGATTCTGGTCCGGCGAGGTTGGATTAAGCAACAGACTCTTGATTACTTTTTAGCAAATGCTCCTACCCTGAATAATGCCCAAGCTATGCTAGAGGGCGGGATCCCGTTGGAACGATGTGTCGTTGACGATCAAGTCATCTTCCGCATTGCCTCAACCTCAGAAGACTCCACTACCAATCTGGAGTTACCCGACTTAGACTCACTGCTCGATACCCTCAGGTCTATCGAAGCGGATTCATTCGAAACGGATTCATTCGAAACGGAATCATTTTCCGCTGAGCCAGGACCAGTTGACCATGATTAAGGGCGAGCTGTTCAAGGAGTTTCGCTTGACACAAAGCCTACGGGGCCAGGTTGCTCTGCTGATTGCGGGCCTCTCCTTTTTACCGAATGCGGCCTTGATTTTTGCAACACTGGGACTTTACCCAAACGTGAGGGCTCTGCCCAAGTGGTTTCTGATGGGTGTGGTGGTCTGGCTAACGACCGCAGGGATCCTGTCTGCCATTGTGGGGTACTGGGCCTCTCACTTTCTGGTGCGACCGCTGACGCTGCTAGCCAAGGAACTGAGCTTACTAGAATCTGTGCTCGGCCAGCCGGAGCAATGGACGTTAACCGTTCGCCCTCAGGATCCGCGTGAAGCAATTATTTTACGGGGAGCGTTTGGCCGACTCCTCCATCAGGTGAAATTGGAGCAGGAACGACGAGCTGCCTTCACCGCCACTTTGGTCCATGATTTGAAAACACCTCTGATTGCTTTTCATCACCTCCTTGTTGCCTTGAAAGATAATCCCCAACTCACCCCAGATCAACGTCATGACATCCTCAGCCAACTGTTACAGGAAGATGAACGGATCCTAGAACTCGTCAAAAAAATGGTCGATGTCCATCGCCTTGAGCAAGGAGATATCACATTAGATCGCTCGGACTGTGATTTGAAATTATTAGCCCAAAGTCTAGTGACCCGTCTTCAACCCATTGCTACCGAACGGGGGCTTAAACTGAGTGTCCAAGGATCCGGGACTGCCTGTGTGGATCGACCAGAGTTAGAACGCGCATTGTACAACTTGATGGATAACGCGTTGCGCTATGCCCAGTCTCAGGTCAGGATCCTAGTTCATGCCGAGTCCATTCAGGTGAGTGATGATGGACCTGGGTTACCCGCACCTTTAGACCAGTTAGCCCAACCCTATACGGCTGAACCTTTCATCGTGGCCGGCCAACGCTACACAGCTCGCTCTAGTGGATTGGGGCTATTTATTGCTCGCCGGATCCTGGAAGCTCATAGCGGGTATATCGAAGTGGTGCAGTCGGATCCATCCGGAACAACCTTGCGTTTAGTGTGGGGGCTATCCAGTGAAGTGAGTGTCAAGGATCCTGTAGATTCACTCTTGAATGCAGACGCTGAAACGCAGTAGAACCCTCTATCATGGGAATGATCGGTCCAGGCTTGAGGGGAGCGAGATGAGTTCTGCCGTGCGTGTCTTTATTGCCGATGATCATCCTTTGTTTCGGTTAGGGTTGAAGTTTGCGCTCCAAGCCCAGGGGTTCAATGTCATCGGGGAAGCGGAGACCGGAGAGCAAGCCATTGCTGGGTGTGCAGATCTACCTGTAGATGTGGCTATTCTGGATGTGAAAATGCCGGGAGGAGATGGGATTCAAACCTGTCAAGCGCTAACTCGGCAATACTCTAATTTAGTCGTAATTTTATTAACAACATTTCAAGAACCTGCCCTAATTCAAGCCGCTCGGCAAGCAGGGGCTAAGGGGTTTCTCTCCAAGGAAACTGAATCCCCTTCTTTAGCCGCAACCATTCATCAAATCGTGCAGGATCCGTCCCAGGATTGGCTGCCGAGTATCAAGGAGCTCCCAAAATTAACACCCCGTGAGCTGAGTGTGCTCCGTTTAATGACTCAAGGACTGGCCAACAAACAAATCGCTCGGCAGTTAGGCATCAGTATCGACACGGTTAAAGAGTATGCTAGCGGAGTCTATCGGAAATTAGAGGCCACTGATCGGGTGAGTGCTGTGTTCAAAGCGCAGGAGTTAGGGATCCTTTAGCCTGTAGGAAAATAACCTGTAGGAAAATAACCTGTAGGAAAATAACCTGTAGGAAGATAACTCGTAGGAAAATAACCCGTACGAAGACGTTCCTACACCTCCCACACAGGTACGCACACGCGTTAAAAATAATACTCTAGTCAGGCAATCCTTCAATTCCGGTAAACTGGGGATGGCAAGGTCAGGATCCGTCCACTACGGTTGAATGAACACGTTGTCGAGAGAGACTATGCTCAATCCAGCCTTGTGTGAACGCGAAACCATACCTTGGATTTCAGTGAAGTCAGGGATTAGCCAATGGCTCACCACTCCTTACCTGATGCTGCCACTATTAGTGATGCTCGCCCTTGCGCCGGTTTTTCTCTGGCGAGGCAAGCGACGCCGGGTAGGCAGTAGCATCCTGTCTCTCCCGTTGATCATTTACCTCTTAGCCATGTGGCCTCCAGCCATTAATCTAGCCGAACAGGGGCTGACGCAATGGATCCCACCTGATAGGGGCGAACCCGCTGAGGCCATTGTGCTGTTGGGGCGAGGGGGGCGATTAGGGCGGATCCGAGTGAATGAAGCCATTACTTTGTGGTCCAACGAACGGGCTCCCTTGGTGTTTGCTAGTGGGTCGGGGGATGCAGAACGGATGGCTAAACAGCTCATTCAAGGTGGGCTTCCTGCAGAGGGTGTGCAATCGGAGGGCTGTTCGCAAACAACTGAAGAGAATGCTCAATTTACGGCTGCGATTCTACAACCTCAAGGCATTGAGCGCGTTATTTTGGTCACGGATCCTCCTCATATGCTGCGATCCTGGTTAACATTCAAGAGCCTGGGATTTGAGGTCGTTCCCTACATCAGTTCAGGTCTGACTCGTGAACAGGGTGTGCGCCGATCCTTGTCGATTGTACGGGAGTATATCGGATTAGCGAGTTATGGCTTACTGGGGCGATTGACCCCCCGTGAGTTACCCGATGACGTTCTCGCCAATCGGACTAGACGCAGTTCTACTAGGTCCACGTTAATCCAGTGATACGATTGGGGATGCCAAGATGGGGTCTTCCCTAGGAAAGAGGCACGTAGGCTAGGCCTGGACGGGTGACATGGCAAAGAGGGTTTTACTAACCCAAAGCCCCTCTCGGTGGTGGCTGCTGGGGTTTGGCATCGCAAGTGTTGTGGGGCTGCGCCTATTCGGAGCCTTGATGATAGATCCAGGGCTATCAATACAGGATCCTGATGATCTCAAAGGATTTGTCAGCGTCTTAGCAGAAGTGTTGTCTGGGGTGCTCGGCTTTACAATTTCGGTTGTGGCCATTGTGGTTCAACTGAGTGCGGATCGGTTTACCCCTAAAGTGACAGAGTTATTTATCCGGGAGAAGGTTAACTTTTCCGTTATTCTGTTCCTGATTGTGGCTAATTTGATTGCAGTTTGGACAACGTTTATCGTCGGTTTTCTAGAGGATCCGTTAGGGCTAGTGGTTCTTAACTTAGTCCTAGGTACACTATCGTTTTTCGTGTTGATTCCCTATTTTATCTTCGTCTTCAATTTCTTGCAGCCCACCTCAATTATTCGCAAAATCGAACAGCAAATCCGTCAAGCTGTCACTCATTCTCTTTCCTTATCAAATATTGAGTCTGAGGTTATTCCCGCCCATCGACAGTGTTTAACCGCACTTGATGAAATCAAAGAAATTGCTCTAAGCGCGATTCGGCAGCGGGAAAGTTTAATTATGCTCAATGCTATTGATAGCTACAAAGCATTTGCATTCTTCTATGGAGTCTGTAAACATAAGCTCCCACCCTACTGGTTTTTACTTACCCAGCCGATTTACCGGGATCCTGATTTTGTCTCAGTGGATATTACAAAACTACGAGATATTGAGGCTCAGCGACTATGGTTGGAGGTGAAAATTTTTCGTCAATATCAGTCTATTTTCAATGACTCTCTCAATCAAATGCGTGAAGCATGCTATGTAATTTCAATCAATACACGAGAAATTGCCGAGCGGGCACTCCACCGCAATCAGCAGGAAATCTCAGTATTGTGCATTCGATTTTTCAACACCTACCTCCGCTCTGTCATCAACACACGAGATATTCGGACCGGTTATAATATCCTCAAGCAGTACCGTCTGATTGCTGAAGCTGCGCTCCAAACCCACAATGACGCTCTCGCTCTTGAAATTGCTCAACATTTCCGGTATTACAGCTTATTGTCTTACAAAGCAGGCTTGTTTTTTCTGTCAGAAACGTTTGCATTTGACTTAGGCATTTTATCTCAAATGTGCTGTGACTATCATTCTGATATTACACCGGAATTGTTAGGCATTTTCTTGAAGATCGACCAGGATCCGGAAAGTGAACAGCAGGAGAATACACTCCGAGGGATCCGGAAATCACAGATTAAACTGGCTGCCTACTATTTGAATTTGGGTTACAAGAAACTTGCCTACTTGATTTATCGAGATATGAAAGATGAACCTCTGGCACGGTTACGGATTATTCAAGATGAACTTCAGGCAACCCCAACCGATTTTTGGGAATTCTCTGACCGGGGTGAGAACTTCTACTACATTGAGCCAGAACTGCGGAAAGGAATCACCACATTCTTCACCTGGTTTGAAGATCCACCAGATAGTCAGGAGTTAGCTGAACCCTTGTTGGCTCCTGAATTATCACCAATGAAGATATCACCGATAGAGTCATCACCGATAGAATCATCACTGATGGAGTAATGCAATGGCTACCGTTCTCGTCACCGGCCCAACGCGGTCAGGGAAAAGTCAATGGGCTGAGCAGTTGGCGGCCCAGACACATCAGCCTGTGGTCTATCTTGCTACTGCTCTACAGCGTGATGATGATCCCGAGTGGAATGCCAGGATCCGGCAACACCAGCAACGCCGTCCCCCCGACTGGCAAACGGTTGAAGTCCATCGCGATATTGGGCCGAGTCTGCTGACCTGCCCACCTTCTAGTTGTTGTCTAGTCGATTCTCTGGGAACATGGGTAGCAAACCAGCTTGAGCAAGATCCGGAGTCATGGCAAACCGAGGTAGACCATTTCTTGACAGTGCTGGAGGAACCGGAACGGAGGGTGATCCTAGTGGCGGAAGAAGTGGGATGGGGGGTAGTACCCGCCTATCCAATGGGACGACTATTTCGAGACCGTTTAGGTGAGCTCTGTCAGCAGGTGGGCTCTAGAGCAGAGGCGATTTACCTGGTGGTAGCCGGTTATGCCCTTGATCTCAAGCGAGTTGGCCAGTCTATCCATCCATCATTACATCCATAACTCCATTCGTGATTCCATCTCTAACAAGCGTCCGCTAAGAGAGTCTAAGCCCAGGATCCGGACCCGAGACCAGGATCCAATCCAACGTCGTTTGGCTATTTCGTTTGGCTATTTCGTTTGGCTATGTGGATTACCCACGAAGGCATAACAGCAGGTTACTCTGGAAATGTCACTCCCCTGCTGCCGCAATTATTTCAGGATCCTTTGCGCCATGAATACGGACCCCACGATTACACTTAATCACGTCAGTAAGCAGTATCCCAATGGAACCGTCGCCCTGCAAGATATGACCTTGGCGGTGCAACCCTCTCAATTCGTCAGTTTAGTGGGACCCTCAGGGTGTGGAAAGAGTACAGTACTCAAAATTATTGCTGGTCTCTCTCAACAAACCTCAGGGCAAATTCAATGGGGACCGCAGGGGAATCAAAAAGCCTTGGGCCGGCTCGCCTTCGTCTTTCAGGAACCTGCTTTGATGCCTTGGGCTACAGTTATGGATAATGTCCGTCTCCCCCTCAAGTTGAAAGGACTATCACCGCAGAACACGGATCCTGATATTCACAAGGCGCTGGACCTGGTCCATTTAACGGGGTTTGAACGATCTTATCCCCGCGAGTTGTCAGGGGGAATGCGGATGCGAGCCTCAATTGCCAGGGCACTAGTGACGAAGCCCCAGATGCTGCTGATGGATGAACCCTTCGGTGCGTTAGATGAAATCACTCGTAGCAAATTGAATAGTGACCTTCTCGACCTCTGGCGTCAAAAAATGTGGACGGTCCTATTTGTCACCCACAATATTTATGAGGCCGTCTACCTCTCCAATCGAGTCATCGTCATGGCGTCCAGACCAGGGCGTGTGATAGCAGATATTCCAATCGAGGAACCGTATCCACGAACTGAAGAGTTTAGAACCTCATCAACTTACATCAGCTATTGTCGTGATGTATCCCACCACCTCGCCAAAGCAACACACGGGATCCCTCCATACCGTCCGACTGCCTTTTCCAGAGGATAAAGACTTCAAACGCTTAGCTCCTATCTCAAATCTGTTACGAGGCCCTATGAAAATGCCGTCACCTGTTCGCACGCTTATCCAATCTATGCAAGGATCCTCCGTTGAACCCTGGTCTGAACCTAATTCTGCAACGCCAGCTAAACCCTGGACTATTCGGATCCCTTGGGATGTGATTGCACCTGTGATGGTGGGGATCCTGTTCCTCGTCGGCTGGGATGTCCTAGTTCGAGTAACTGAGACCCCTGTCTATATTTTGCCGGGACCGTTGGTCGTTTTAGAAACGTTAATCCAAGATTGGGGAGAGCTATTCCCGTCATTGTTAATCACATTGCAAATAACTGTCTCTGCATTTCTCGCGGCGACGGTTTCTGGGTTAGCCATTGCCGTCCTGTTTGCCCAAAGTAAGTGGATTGAACGCAGTTTTTTTCCATATGCTGTTGTTCTTCAAACCACTCCCATTGTTGCCATTGCTCCGCTCATCATCATTTGGCTCCGTGATAACACGTTTCTAGCCATGGTCATCTGTGCTTGGATTGTCGCCTTTTTCCCGATCATTTCCAACACAACCCTCGGTCTTAACAGTGTTGACCACAACCTGCTCAATCTGTTTAAAATCTACAACGCCTCACCCCTCCAAACCCTCTTATACCTCCGTCTACCGAGTGCAATGCCCTACTTTCTGGGTGCTCTTCGCATTAGTGGCGGACTCTCTTTAATCGGAGCTGTTGTGGCAGAATTCGTAGCGGGCACAGGCGGTCAGAAGGCAGGGATCGCCTATCAAATTCTGATCTCTAGCTTTAACTTGCAAGTTCCCCGTATGTTCGCGGCTTTGACCCTAACGAGTGGATTAGGTGTTGTTATCTTTGTTGCTATGACCTGGCTCTCAGATCGCCTCCTCCGTCACAGGCATGTGAGTGCTTTGAAGCGTGAGCTCTAGCTTAGACTTGCAAGACCTAAAGTTTGACGTCAGCTAATCCTAACCCTTGGATCCCGGCGGGGCTGATATGGAACCTATAGGGCAACACCTCAACGCCTTTCGCAACGGCCTCTCGCAACAGCTGACCGTAGACTGGATCCTTGTCATCCCCAGGACCAAACTCGGAACAGTCCTCCCGATTCACAAAGTAGAACAAAACGGCTCGATGCCCCTGCTCTACAACCTCCATTAACTCTTGAATATGTTTTTGACCGCGTGTGGTCACGGTATCTGGGAATAAGGCTCGGGATCCTTGAGACCAGGTCGTGTTCT
>CAYUEE010000095.1:0-18111 GCA_964443615.1 uncultured bacterium
CCTCAGCCCTTCTGCACGATATTGGTCATGGCCCCTTTAGCCATGCTGCTGAAGACATCTTTGAGTTTAATCACGAAGCCTGGACGCGTCGTATCCTCCAAGAGGATCCTCAGATTGTAGAACTGCTAGCCACCTTTGATGCTGATCTCCCCCAACAGATGCAGCAGATTCTGGATAAAACCTTTGAGGTTCCGTTAATTATTGAACTTGTCTCTAGCCAATTGGATTGTGACCGATTTGATTATTTAATGCGGGATAGTCTGTTGACAGGGGCTCAGTACGGGCGTCTGGATCTCGACCGAATTGTAACGGTAATGGACTACGATCCAGAGCGCAAATCCTTCAAAATTTCGGCGCGCAAAGGGTTGGGTCCTATTGAGCATTACTTATCTGTTCGTTATTTTATGTACACTCAGGTCTATCAACACCCGAAGAGTATCGCCGCCCGTTTTGTGCTTGATCGCGTATTTAATCGGGCTCGATTCTTAGTAAAAGAAGGATTGCTCCTAGTGGATCCGATTCTTATGGCTTGGTTAACGCGGCCCATTGATGCACTACCCGTGGACCTCTACCTCGCTGCTGACGATATTATGTTCAGCTACTCCTTCCGGTTCTGGACCCAGGATCCGGATCCCGTTTTGAAGGATCTCGCCCGCCGTTACCTAGACCGTGACCTCTTCAAAGCTCGTAGCATCACCCACTTGGATGATGAGCGCCGCCAGACCCTGCAACGGACTTTAGCCGAACGGATCCGCCGCGATGGATGGGATCCTACCTATTACCTGGGGATCCAGGCCTCTCGGACTCAGGGCTATACCTTGTACAAGCAGGGTATCACCTTACAGACTGAAGCGGGACTCGCAGAAATTGCGACACTTTCACCCCTAGTCGAATCCCTCACTACTGCCTACCCCAAGCACTGGATTATCTTCCCTCGCCGCTATAGCGATACCCTTGATCAACTGTTCAAGGAGCTGGCTTAGCGATGGCTATCACCTACTTCTACCTGCATGGATTTGCCTCTGGCCCTCGCTCTGCTAAAGGCGTTGATCTCCAACATCGACTAGCCGCTCTTGACATAGAACTTCTAATTCCTGACTTGAATCAGTCTGACTTCAGTAACCTGACCCTCACCCGTCAAATTCAATATGTGGCGACACTCCTCCCTCGAACCTCTGTGGTTTTAATTGGGTCTAGCTTAGGAGGCTTAATTGCTGCTTGGGTCGCTGAAGACCATCCGCAAGTCGAGCAGTTGATTCTGCTAGCTCCTGCGTTTCAATTTCTTGATCACTGGCTACCCCGTCTTGGTAATGAAGCCATTGCCCGCTGGGAAAAAGAAGGATCCTTATCCATTCACCACTACGGGGAGCAAAAAGCACTCCCTTTGAACTACACCTTTGTACGCGATGCTCGGTTGTATCCTGAGACTCATTTAGCTCGTTCTCTCCCCACCCTCATTATTCATGGGATCCAGGACGAAGTGGTACCCATTGAGGCTAGTCGACGGTACGCTGCCACTCGACCTTGGGTGACGCTCCTTGAACTTGAGGCTGATCACAGTCTTAAAGGCGTCACGGAAGAGATTTGGCAAGCTGTTCAGCAGCGTTGTAGTCTTTGACCTTAGGATTACTCCTCAGGCTGTTTGAGAGCATCTCAAAGGGGAGAAAAGCGCTCCCGATTGCTGAGCAGTCATGCCATGATGGTCAAGATAGTCTTTCCGAGAACTGACCACGCTATGGATGCGTTTGTCGATTACTACGAAATCCTAGAAATCTCACCTGCTGCTGATCTGGAGGAGATTAAGCGCTCCTTTCGGCGGCTTGTCCGCCAATACCATCCGGATGTGGCTGGTCAACAGGCTACCGATCATTTTCAACGGATCCATGAGGCCTATCGGATTCTGAGTGATCCCACGAGTCGGCGGAAGTTTCATAAGTCCTGGCAAGTCCATCGGGGGGCCCAGTCTGGTCAGGTCTACCGAGCTCATACTGATCCTAGAGTTGTGATTACCCCACAGATGGATACCCTCTCGCCAAACCAACAAAAGGAACAAGCTCAAGAGATTCAACTTATCCGGAAACTGTTACGGCAACGGCAGTGGATGGCAGCAGTCGCCAAAGCCGACACTTTGGTGGATAAATATGTAACACCAGAAACAATCCATATACTTGCCCTCACTTACCAGCGACTGGGCAGTTACTACCTGATGACAGGTCACTATCGCGAAGCCAAAGACTACCTTCATCAAGCATTGGAGACAGAACCCCATAATCGTGAATTAGCCTTCGATATCAAGCGCGACCTAGACCTCCTCCAAGCCCAACTCGAAAAATAACTTCAACGCAGAACCTCAGGACAGAACCGCAGGACAGAACCTCAATGGATGACCTCCATCCCAGGATCTATTTCCCATTGACCGCTATGGTGAGTCCAGATCTGACCACAGTTTGAGGAACTATGAAAGACTGGCTAATACCGACAATTTTTTCGATTTTATGCTGGGGTGGGTGGGCTTTTCTCCCCAAATTCTCCGCACAACACATCAGCACCCGTAGTGCCATTGTTTATCAAGGCTTAGGTGGAGCGATGGTCGCGCTGCTCATCCTCATCCAGGTTGGTAATCAGCTCGAAACTCACCCGCAAGGAGCGCTTTTATCCGTCATTGCCGGGATGTTAAATTTTCTCGGCGTTCTATTCTATATCAACGCCATTTCCAAAGGATCCATTGCCATCATCTCTACCCTAACTGCTTTGTATCCATTAGTTGTTATTGCCTTAGGATTGCTCATCTTCCGTGAAACCTTAAGTGTGAAACAAGCGCTAGGGGTCGGGCTCGCCTTAGTCTCTATCTCGCTGATTGCTAGCTGAAGTAGAGGGTGCTGCTTGACTGAGGATCTGGATTTCAAAGTTAACCACCTAGACAGCCAGCTGAACCAATCCTCACATGAATTCATTCATGTGAGTGAGTTCATACAGAGCCCTAAAATGATCACCCTGAAATGTTGCGTAACTCTACGAACTTTACCTTTTCACAAAGTTAGCGCCGCAAGCCTAAACCCTGGAGGCTAGGATACTCTGTTATCTGAAATCTTCAATTGAAAGGTGAGATAGCATTGACTTGAGATAACGAGTTGGGATCCGATAAGTCTGATCCGTTAGGTCCGTTAAGATAGACCTTCTACTGGTATAGACCTTCTACTGGTAGGTGGTAAGGCTTTCAAGTGATGGTCAAGTGATATCTACATACCAGTGAGATGACAATCCGCTTGTACCATGTACTATCAAGTCTTATAGTTTTGTAACGAGCTCGTGTGTTCCGGAGCATTGGCATGAATCGTTTGTTTGCATCGTCGTTTCCCCAAGTGTGGGCTGAATGGGTGGCCTTGAGCCTCCACATCACCGCTATGGTGTTTGGCCTCGCGGGGTTGTTGATTGTCGTTCCTCACTCGGAATGGTTGACTGATGTCCCCTATGGCCCTGAGGCGTTTGCTTTCAGTATGGGCAATGGTGGTGTTGCTTACATGGTGTTTGGGGCGATAGCTGCTGTGTTGATGGGGGTCCGCCTCCTGGGTTGGAAACGACTGCTTTGCTTCATGGTGCCTGCAGTGGTGATTTCCCTCGCAGGTGAATTGTTGGGAACGTCCACTGGAATACCGTTTGGGGACTATGGCTATCTCAGCGGACTTGGGTACAAAATCGCTGGATTAGTGCCGTTTACCATACCTCTCTCCTGGTTCTACATGGGCTTGGCATCCTACCTTTTGGCCCGGGTCATTTTGCAAGAATCTCGGCATTGGCTGCTTCAATTTGAATCGATTGCACTGGGGGCTCTCCTCCTCACTGCTTGGGATTTTGTGTTGGATCCTGCCATGACGCAAACGATGATCCCCTTCTGGACTTGGTTTCAACCCGGCCCATTTTTCGGGATGCCCCTGCAAAATTTTGGGGGCTGGATGCTCACGGGTGGCTTGTTCATGTGGGTGGCAAGACTTTTATGGAGTCGCAATGAGTTGGACCTGAATCGGTCTCAGCTGATCGCTCCTCTGGTGCTCTACATTGCGAATTTTGTATTTGCTATGGTGATGAGTCTGGCGGCGGGCATCATTGCTCCTGTAGCCTTAGGCCTTTTGTTGGGGTTAGGGCCTGCCATTGGGCTGTGGTGGATGGCACAACCGGATCCTCAAGTGCAGCGCCAACGGCAAGGCTCCTCTCCAGCCTTAGATTTGAGCATGACGCAACCGGGAGCTGTCACGGAGTGATGATGGCGTTTGACTGGGTGGCAGCTGGACTGCTCGCCTTCCAAGGTCCGGCCACTGCAATCTTACTAGCCCGTCTTATCCGTGCTCCGTTCCGGCGGCCTCCACTGGAACCACGCGATTCAGATCCAACGTGTCAGGATCAGGTATCAGTGGTGATTCCGACATTGAATGAAGCCGACCGGATCCAACCCTGCCTAGAGGGATTGCATCAACAAGGTGTTGAAGTTCGTGAAGTCTTAGTGGTTGATAGCCGATCACAAGATGGTACAGCGGATATCGTCCTGCAGATGCAACACCAAGATTCTCGGTTTCGGGTAATGACAGATGATCCCTTGCCCGCAGGATGGGTAGGACGGCCCTGGGCGCTACATTCAGGCTTTCAATCGGTCAACCCTGAGTCAGAATGGATCCTGGGCATTGACGCTGATACCCGACCACAGCCGGGACTAGTGGCGAGTTTGCTAGAGGTGGCTACCCATGAACAGTTCGATGTGATTACCCTGGGACCCCGCTTCATTCTCCAACACTGGGGGGAAGCCTGGTTACAGCCAGCACTGCTGATTACCTTGATTTATCGATTTGGGGCCGTTGGGGATCAGAATGAAAGCCCGGAACGAACGATGGCTAATGGCCAATGCTTTTTTGTACGGCGGACGGTCCTTGAACAAGTGGATGGATACACCCTGGCGGCAGGGTCCTTCTGTGATGACGTGACGCTAGTCCGTGAAATCGCTGCACGGGGATTCAAGGTTGGCTTTTTGGACGGATCCAATCTCATTCAAGTACGTATGTATACCTCGTTGGGTGAGACCTGGCGGGAGTGGGGTCGATCGTTGGATCTCAAGGATGCCTCACCTCCGCAGCAAGTGTGGTTTGATGGGGCGTTTCTGCTAGCGGTTCAGGGGTTACCGATCTTAGTGCTCGGGATCTGCTTAGGTGTACAGCAGTGGATGAGATTATCAACCTTGGGGCTCGCCCTGCTGGGGTTGAATGCTGGGTTAGTCCTCTTCCGATGGGGGCTGCTGCTAGGGATTGCCCATTCCTATAGTGTACGGCCTTGGCCCTTCTGGCTATCGCCGTTGGCGGATCCGTTGGCTGTGGCTCGAATTTGGGTATCGTCAATGACGCGACCTCGATCGTGGCGGGGCCGTCAGTATGATGCTGTTGTTCATCCTTCCTGAGTTTGTTATGAGCGCTCTCCGTCCCAATTCCAGTTTCAGTGTTGCCATTCAATTAACCCTACCGAATCAACCCGGTGCTCTAGCCAAGGTAACGCAGGCGATTGCTGATGCAGGGGGAAACCTGAGTCAGATTGAACTGCGGCATCAAACTCAGGAGATTTCCAGCCGGACCATTTCGGTGGATGCGTCTGGGACGGAGCACGCCCACCACATTGTCGAGGCGGTCAAGCAGGTCCCTCATGTTGTTGTTGAAGAGGTGATCGATCGAACCTTTGCGGTCCATGAGGGCGGAAAGTTAGAGGTGGTGGCGAAGCGGGCGCTGGAGTCCACTTCTGAACTAGCGATGGTTTACACCCCTGGTGTGGGTCGGGTTTCCAGTGCGATTGCTGAGGATCCGCAATTGGCCTACCGCTACACGATGAAGGGGAATACCGTTGGAATTGTGTCGGATGGCAGTGCAGTTCTGGGGTTAGGTAATATCGGACCTGAAGCAGCGATGCCCGTGATGGAGGGGAAAGCGGCTTTGTTCAAAACCTTTGCCGGAATTGATGCCTTTCCCATTTGCTTGGCGACTCAGGATACGGATGAGATTATCCAAACAGTGGTGAATCTAGCCCCGGTGTTCGGTGGTTTCAATTTGGAAGATATCAGTGCGCCCCGATGCTTTGAGATTGAAGCCCGCTTGAAATCAATGCTACCGTTGCCGATCTTTCATGATGATCAGCACGGAACGGCGATTGTGGTATTGGCCGCCTTAATCAATGCACTGCGAGTGGTCAACAAACCCCTTGAAAAGGTTCGGATCGTTTTGAATGGGGCCGGGGCAGCGGGCATTGCTGTGATCCATCTGCTCAAACAAGCTGGCGCTCAACACGTTATCGCCTGTGACCGGGCTGGGATCATCAGTCACCAGCGGGAAGACCTTACCCCTCAAAAGCGGTCAGTTGCTGTGGAGATGACCGGATCCTTGGCGGATGCATTAGCGGACACAGATGTCTTCATTGGGGTTAGCACCAAAAATGTTCTGACAGTCGATATGGTCAAAACGATGGCTTCTGATCCAGTTGTCTTTGCGCTGGCCAATCCCACTCCTGAAATCCAACCGGAGCTGGTGACCGATAGCGTAACCGTTATGGCCACTGGGAGAAGTGACTATCCGAATCAAATTAATAATGTTCTAGCTTTCCCAGGTGTTTTCCGAGGGGCATTGGATTGTCGAGCTCAATCTATTACTGCAGAGATGGGACTGGCGGCAGCCCAATCGATTGCTGCGTTAGTTTCTTCTGCTGAACTCAATCCTCAGTGGATTATTCCGTCGGTGTTTGATCCTAGGGTAGTACCAGCTGTTGCAGGGGCAGTCGAGTTAGCGGCACAAGAAGCAGGGATCGCCCAAGCTCCTCCATCGGCACAGTAGGTTATCCGAATGACCTTTGAAGGGATCCGAATGACTTTTGCCAGGGTCAGGAGGCCTTTTCAATCGTCTCGACTTTCCACCAAGTGGCCTATAACTCTCCATGAGTATTAGCTTTTCGGACCAACTTCACCTCAGATTGTAGACGGTGCTCACACTCAGGTGTCAGGGGGCCATTGATGCATAATTGTTGCTCTAAAGTCTGACAATTGGATCCTAACTGTTTATTCAACTCCACCACCTCCGGATCCAAGTCAGCAGCTAAGGACGCGGGCACGATGGATCCACAACTAGAGGCCAAACTCACTGGAGAAGACTGAACAACACCAGCATCAACCACAGCATTCGGCAGCGTCGGGGAGACCGAGCAGGATCCTAAGGTAAACAGCAGAATGAGCAGGAGTAACAGGACTCTCATCGTAGACCTCTAAATATTGGGCTATAGGACTTAGTATAAGGGGATGACTTGCATCAGGGTTTAATGGACATCGATACTCTCAGCTTGCTTCAAAATCAGCCTTTTTTAGCCATTTTTTTGGGGATTGGCCTGGGTAGCCTGCTGGGTCGGTTGCGGATTGGGGGTATTAGCTTAGGATCCACAGGCGGCGTTTTGATCATGGGTCTCATGCTAGGGGCGCTTCGGATTCAGTCTCCGCGGGTCATCGGAGATTTGGGGTTTATGCTCTTCATCTACACCATTGGCTTGCAAGCGGGGCCTCAGGCTCTCACCAGTCTGCGTCAACAAGCCTTGCAGTATATCAGTCTCACCGTCATCGTAATCGGCTCGGCGTTAGGCCTAGGGTGGGGAATGCAGTCTTGGTTTTCCTTCCCCGTGGGGACTGTGGTGGGAATGTTAGCGGGAGCCTTAACCAGTACTCCGATTTTAGTGGCAGCTCGTGGGGTAGCCAATCAGGATCCGGTGCAGGCGGCAGAGATTGTGCAAAATCTAGGGACAGGATACGCCTTGACTTACTTAGGGGGTCTAATGGGGGTCGTTATCTTTGTCAAAGTTGTGCCTTCTCTACTGCGTCTGTCGTTAGAAGTTTTAATCCCTAATGATTTACCTGAGCAAACGAAGTTGACGGAACTCACGGCTCCCATCAATCAACCCAATTTACAAGAGACAATGGATTCTATTAGTTTAGAGGAAAATGTTAGCTCAGTGGAAAATGTTAGCTCAGTGGAAAATGTTAGCTCAGTGGAAAAAGGGATCCCGCCCGATGATTTGAACCCTCCTTCAACCTTGCCCAACCGGCAACCCTCCTGATCTGCTGTTATGGGGATTGGGTCTAGCTGTAGGTGTTTTTCTGGGAGAGATTCATATTCATGTAGGATCCGTTTCATTGGGCATTGGGACAACTGGAGGTCTTTTACTCAGTGGCATTGGGGTGAGTGCTTTAGGATCCTTGCAAGCTGAGCATACTGAATTAGGGATCCGAGCCTTCTTGATTGAGCTGGGTTTGGTTCTTTTCATCATGACCATTGGTTTAGAGACCGGACCCAACTTTTTCCAACAACTCCGCCAATCAGGTTGGTTCATCATTGGTATGGGGTCACTGCTCACAGGGCTACCCATGATCGTGGGATATCTGTGGGCCAGAGCCGCGTTGCGACAGGATCCGGTGTGGAGCTTGGGCGCGATCACAGGAGCTATGACGAGTACACCGGCCCTAACGGTTTTGATTCAAGAAACACAAAGTTTACGACCTGTCCAAAGCTACGCCGGAACTTACGCGATTGCGAACTTAATCTTGACGCTGATTGGCACCTGGGGAATGCAGATTCAGTTAGTCCCTTGAGTTGATCCCTTGAGTTGATCCCTTGAGCAACAATCTTGAACAACAATGACTCTTACTCCAGAAAATGCCGGACTCCATCTGAGTCATCTTGTCGGTAAAAATGACCCAACTTAACGAGATTAGCACTAAGAATCCGGCTCTATATCAATCCGAAAAGAGTGTGTGGGCAGTGGAAGCTTTATCCTTTTAAAATAACAAAGTCCCGTTAGTCCTCAGGCTTTCTCGAAGACTAAGCTGGTGCCATTAATACAATGAAGAATCTGCTCTTCAACGATCAGAATATGGCCTAGGTGACTCCCACATCGTCGACAATGAGACTCAATGACTTGCGTGGATCCAACTTGGTCAATGCCTGTCAAAACACTATTGGGTTCGCTGTGGGTAAAAAACACCCATCCTTTATCCAAAAGGACCTTGAAATCTGATGAGTAAAGATGCAAGCCACACCCTCGACAATGATAATCTCCCTCTTCCTCATTGTTCCAAAGAGCACTCGTCTTAGGGGTTTCTGTTCCCCCATCACGTAGGATGTAATACTCCAGGTCGGTTAACATCTCACGCCATTCGGCCTCAGTCCGGATAATCTCAAACTCAAACTCATCACCCGAGGTGCGACCACCAGCTGAGGCGTGACTATCCGCATAAGAAGCACCTGCAATTGGGACTGCTGCAGCACCCGCCACTGCCGCATACTTCAACAAATTCCGCCGCGAAAAAGGATCCTTAGGCATCTCAAAAGCTCCATGGCTGTTACTTCAAAACCCTAACATGGCCTTAGCTCAAACCACCTAAAGTTTGACATAATCCCTTACACAATCACCTAAAATCGTCTCAGTATTCTTCTCTAGCGCTCAGTGCAACTCCGTATAAATTACAAGTCAATTCTTGGTCTGCTAAGGTTTTGAGACTATGTAGTTCATCTACAGGCGTATAATCCTATCAACAAAAGGATAATCCGGTGACCTCTACTCAAGCCCTCCTTCAACAAGCCGTTCAATACCACAAAGCGGGTCAACTCAAAGAGGCTCAAGCCCTGTATGGCAGGATCCTGACGATTGATCCTCAAATGGTAACGGCATCTCTCAATCTCGGCGTAATCTATGTGGCGCAGGGCCGGGTTGAGCAAGCGGCGGCGGCATTTGAACAGGTGATTGAACAGGATCCGGTTAACCGGTCTGCATGGTCAAACTTGACCAAACTCTGGTATCAAACCCAGCAATGGAGTGCGGCCCGTGAGTGTTGTCGCCAGGTCATAGCGGGGGCGCACCCTCCTCGTGATATCCAAGCCTTGTGGCAGCGATTGCAGCAGTGGGTGCATTGTCAGGGGTATGAACCGATGACTGTCGATCAAGCCCACCACCGCGCTCGAAACCATCAAACCGCACGGGAATGGGAACTAGCAGCGCATTTGTACGAGGCCATTCTAGCTATTCAACCTCACCATACCCCCTCTCTCCTCAATTACGGATTAGTCCTCATTGACCAAGCCCGTTATTCAGAGGCCCTCGTAGTCCTAAATAGGGCACTGGAATTAACCCCTAATTCTAGTCGTGCGCTCTCGGCCTTGGGTCTAGCTCACCAACAATTAAACCGATTCGATCTCGCTCAGATCTACCACATTCGTGCCTTAAATCTAGACCCCCATAACAGTCGATACTACTTGACCCTGGGAGCCCTCTATTACCGTCAAGGATCCTTTGATCTCGTCCTTCATTATTTTCGTCAAGGCTTACTCAGGGATCCTAATCATAATCTCATCCGCCTTAATTTAGGATTGACATTACTCACTATTGGAGACCTAGAGCAAGGATTTCCCTACTATGCGTCTCGCTTCAAAGCCTGGTCTATTCGCCGACTCCAAAAGGTCCAAAATACGATCACTCAATGGCAAAATCAACCCATTCAAGGTCACCATTGTCTTCTCTGGTGTGAGCAAGGGTTAGGTGATACGATTCAATTCTCACGTTATGTTCCTCAGATGCTCCACTTGGCGGGCACTGTTACCCTGGCTGTTCGACCACCATTACTCCCTCTCTTTCAGCAGTTATTTGAATATCAATCGGATCCTAACTTGACGATTATTTCTGAGATGGATGTCAAGGATCCAGATCCTATTTTTGATTTTCATTGCTCATTACTCGACTTACCACACCGGTTTAGCACTACATTTCAAGCCATCCCAGCTCCCGTCCCCTATTTTAGGACACCCTCTCAATGGCCGCCTGAGTTACAGATTCCCTCAACGGGATTCTTTCGCTTGGGTTGCTGTTGGGCCAGTACACCTTCAAATAAATGGTTGTACACCGCTAAATCTATTCCCGCGGCTCAGATCCTTCCTGGGCTGTTAAAGCACCAGGCAGTACAAGTGATTGATTTGCAGGTGGGATCCGATCATCAACAATTGGATCCGTGGCGCTCCCATCCACACGTTATTGAAATGGGAACACGGTTACGTCACTTTGCTGATACTGCTGCTGTTATCGCTCAACTAGACTTGGTAATTACTGTTGATACTGCCGTGGCTCACTTGGCGGCTGCGATGGGGAAGCCCACTTGGATCCTATTGCCCTATGTTGCCGATTGGCGTTGGTTTTTAGACCGTCAAGATACCCCTTGGTATCCCACCGCTCGCCTATTTCGCCAGCAGCAGCTAGATGATTGGACGGAGGTGGTTCAGTCCATAGATGATCATCTTCAAGCTGTTCTAGAAGGGGCCTCCCCTCTATTCACCGTTGAGTGCACCGAGTCTGAAAAAGGTCGGGAGTTGCGGGCTTTGGGACGACAGGATCCTGTTATTGTTTAGCACCACCCTGTCTGCTCACCCACGAAAAACCCTGCCAGGTGAGGAGCTAGCAGGGCGGGATAATTACTAAGACCAGGTTAACTCAAGATCAAGTTCCATTACAGTGGCCCAACTTGAACATCAACACCCCCAGCCAGAATGGAAGCGAAGATGTTAGAAAGGAGATTAGTCTGACCGAAGTCAACACCAATATTGAGTAAAGGGCGAGTGATCTCAGTCGGTTGAAATAACAGAACCGTTAGCCCTGGAGGCGCAGGAGGGTTGGTCACTGGATTTAAATTGGAAAACCCGAAGCTGAAGTTAACCTCATTTACACCACCGCTCACGTGCTCTTGATCTGGATAAGACAATTCTGTCCATAAGGTCTGGTTAGGGCCTGTTACAACGCTCATAAAGACTCCTTTAATTGGGTAGAACATAACGCGGATCCTTCCTCAAACGTTATCTCTTACCACCAGCGGTCCGTCAATACTTAGCTCTCATCCCAACGCTTGAATGTCACAATAGTGACCCTACTTGTGAACTTGGATTAGCCAGTGGCTACTACAACCACCCTCAGTCAACCTGAATTCGACGAGAGACTGGATTTGCTGCTGCGTTGAGCGGTGTTCACCCAGAACCATCGTCAAGATTGGTCTACACTTCCAAATAGTCTTGCATCTACACGCTCTGTACTGACTAGGATCCTGAGTGCATATGGCGAAACAAGTATGGGTCAACTGGTTTTACTATCGACTGCTGAAATGGCTGGTCGTTAACCCTCTATTCCGCTTAGTCTACTTTGGCCAAGTCCTTGGAGCCACGAACGTACCGGCGTCTGGACCACTAATTATAGTCAGTAATCATGCGAGTTATCTGGACCCGCCCATTTTATCCAATGCTGTCTGTCGTCCGGTCGCCTTCATGGCCAAAGCTGAACTGTTTGAGGTTCCAGGGTTGAAACAAGCGATTCGGGCTTACGGGGCGTATCCTGTCAAACGGGGTGGGAGTGATCGGGGTGCTCTGAAAGCCACTGAGCAAGCGTTGGTTGAAGGGTGGGCTGTAGGTATCTTTCTAAACGGTACCCGCACAGATGATGCCCGGATTCCAAGTCCTTACCTCGGCGCGGCCTTGATTAGTGCTAGGACTCAAACTCCCCTGTTGCCTGTGGCTCTATACGGTACTCATCAGGTTTTCCCTCGTCAGCAGAAACGACCCAAACTCTTTCAACCCATTACGGTTGCGATTGGAGATCCTGTGCCACCACCCACTTCTTCTGATCGAGAGGACGTGTCAGTCACGACGAAGCTCTGTGTTGACCAAATCCATGCGCTCCTCGATACCCTGTCAAATCCCGAGCAGAGTGCTAATTAACCCTTGCCTCAATCACGCCGGTTGCTCATGGACGCTGAGCTAAACCGGTAAGCAATAAGACTCAGAATCCGCCATCAATCTTAACAAGATTAAACTTGCCATAACCCTGACAGTCTCGAGACTATGTTTGACTGGTGAGGGTGTTACTCGATCATCACTATGTCTCGCAATCCTCAAACTCGCCGTCTGTTCCTCCGTTCCCTAGCGTTCGGTGGTGGATCCCTAGCTCTACTCGGTGCTACTGCTGTTGGCCTTGTTAAGTCTGCTCATGCTGTTGAAGCAGAATCCTCCGTTAAGGCCTCAACCCACGGCCACCGCCGGATCCTACGCCACGAGCGCGAAGCTGACCGGTTCTAACTCTTTTGTTTGTAGAGAGTTCTTTAATCAAGATACAGATAGGTCATGTCCTGAGGCCTCCAACGGTGTAGCTATGACAGCATAAGTCTTGCACCATCATGGGTAGTCTATCTCTGGAGATCTTGATCGGGAGATAGTATTGCAACGATGAGAGGCCTTTACCTAGCTCTGTTCACAGGGATTCTATCGGGTTGTTTAATCGCACCAGCTCATGCTGGATCCCGTCCTCATCACTTTGTCCGTCAAGTTGATCAGCTTGTCCGTCAACATTTCCTGACACTACCCCACGCTCAAGCGAACTGGGAGCGCCAACTCAACGACCTGTTGAATACCCAGTATGCTGATCTGGAGCATCTCTATCCTGATCTTCAAGCCGCTTTGCATGATCTAGAGGATCCATACACCCGACTCATTCATCCTCGACAGGTCTTAGCCTCTGAAACTTCCGTTGGGGTGGGACTGCACCTGACTCGAGATCCTCAAACCTCTAACACTATCGTCATTTCAGCTGTTCCAGGCTCCCCAGCCTTTGAGGGGGGACTTCGTCCTGGTGACAGATTGAAAACTGTCGATGGCCAATCTGTTCAAACTCTTAGCCTTGATGATGTTATTAGTCGCATTTGTGGTCCACAGGCGTCTACGCTCGAACTGACTTGGCAGCGAGGTCAGCAATCGTTATCTGCCTCCTTCCGCCGTCGCCTTCAGACTGGAACCAATGGGTTTCAGAAGGATCCTGCTGTTGCTGGGCCTATTGGCTATATTCAACTAACTGAATTTAGTGAGTCCTCTCACGCTGTGGTCAAGGATGCTATCCAATCATTAGAGCGAGGCTCAGTTGTCGGCTATATTCTTGACTTGCGATTCAATGCAGGCGGATCCTTACAGGCCAGTGCTGATATTGCTGACTTATGGCTAGACCAAGGCACAATTGTCTCCCTTTTAGACCGAGAGGGAAATGTCATCCCTGTCCGAGCCACACCTACAGTCCTGACGACCAAACCTCTAATTATCTTAGTTAACCAAGGATCTGCTAGTGCCAGCGAAGTGCTTGCAGGATCCTTGCAACACCATGGACGTGCGACCCTCGTTGGCCAACCTACGTTTGGGAAAGGTACGGTTCAGGCCAATTACCAGCTTGATGGTGACATTGGCCTTGTCATCACCGTTGCCCATTACCAGCTCCCCGATGGATCCAAGCTAGACCACCAAGGCCTTACGCCAGATGTCAACAGCGAGTGGTCTGAGGCTGATTGGAGCCGTCTGTCATCTAATGGGGGCCGATTGAGCTCACTAGACGACCCTCAGTATCAAGCTGCTATTAGTCGTCTCATGTCGCTAATCAGCGGCTCGGAACGTCCCTAATTGATGACCTGATTGGATGAGCCCAATTGACCTGAATGAGCCTAATTTACAGTGCCCACTGTTCCAGTCCCAGAACGTCTCCTGGACCTGCGACAACCTGGCCGATATCAATCGCTTCTGGTAGAAGAGTCTGAGCCTGCTCCACCTGTTCTGGACTAACAATTACGATAAACCCAATACCCATATTAAAAGTTCGGAACATTTCGAGGGTCTCGATGGATCCTTGTGCCTGCAACCACTGAAATAGGCGGGGTACCTTCCAGCTATTGGGTTCGATCTGAATGGACTGGTCTGGCCCTAAGCAACGCGGTGCATTTTCCGGCAACCCCCCCCCTGTAATGTGAGCCATCCCGTGAATGTCTAATCCTGCCTGTAATGCATTGAGAATGACGGATACGTAAATCACCGTCGGAGTCAGAAGTAACTCCCCTAGGCTTGGACTGCCCGGCAATGGCGAGGTCTCCCAGCCCCATCCACGCTCCTCGACAATGCGACGCACCAAGCTAAACCCATTGCTATGAACCCCAGAGCTAGGCAACCCCAGGACCCGATCCCCCAGTTGTACCTGTGTGCCATTCAGGATCCTGGTTTTCTCCACGATCCCAACGCAGAATCCAGCTAAATCATACTCCCCTTGGGGGTAAAACCCTGGCATCTCAGCAGTCTCTCCCCCCAGAAGCGCACATCCTGCCTGCTCACATCCGGCGGCAATCCCTGCCACAACCATTGTGAGCTGCTCAGGATCCAGCCGACCTGTGGCCACATAATCCAGGAAAAAAAGAGGTTTAGCACCGACAGACAACACGTCATTGACGCACATCGCCACTAAATCGAGGCCAACTGTGTGATGACTGGCACAGGCCTGGGCAACTTTAAGCTTAGTGCCCACTCCATCAGTGCCGGCGACTAGTACCGGAGTTTGATAGGTTGTCGGAACCTCAAACAGACCCGCAAATCCACCCAAACCCCCTAGCACCCCAGGTTGACAGGTTTGGTCTACATAAGGTTTTATACTCTTGACAAATGTTTGGGCTAACTGGGTGTCAACCCCTGCAGTTTGATAATCCAACGGCTCAACCCTGCTAGCTTGCTAGAGCTCATGGCTTGCTCCGTAACGCATGTCTGCAGCACGCAAACCTGTGATTGGAACCGCTGATCTCCAAAAGCCATGGTACATTAAACAGCGGCTAAACACGTTCTGTACTGACTGGACAAGGATTACGTCTCCTATGGGTAAAAAACGCGTATTAGGCTTAACCCTTATTGTCTTGGCCAGTAGTTGGGTCGGGACTCTACAGGTATCAGCCTCAGACCGTCACCCTATCCGAAGTGAAGACCCAGATACTGAGTCCTTCTCGATAGAAGAGAACGCTCTTTGGTCTGCCCCGGTAGAAGAATCTAACTTCAAGCCAGCCTCATCTCAATCACGCCCCTCCGATCACCAAGTTGAGTGGGCTGTGGTCCCTGCTACCCCATCGCCAGCTACTCCACAAGATAGCTCCTGGCAACTCCCTGAAGATGCGGCTCTCAAGGTGGGACAACCTGAACCGGACGCCTCCTCCACAGATCTGCCGATGTCGACCTTGCATCGCCACGAGATGGATGGGAGCGAGGTTGTGACCGTCTACCTCAAGGATCTGCCCATTGTGAGCTTTATGGACCATCCGCAAGCTGAGGATCCATTGGCTCGGGCTAGCCGGCTAGTCTCGCGCTTAAACCTCTTGTCGGGGTCTCTGTCTACCGACGATGACATCACTCTCGACCGCGCGGAGACAGCCTCCCGGTACAAGGTCTCTCTGAACGAGGATCCGTTGCTGATTGTGGATGAGGGTATTTTGGCCATGAATACACAACAGACGCAGGCTCAAGTGGCTCTGTTAGCCGCCAACCGCTTACGTCGCCTCCTCCTAAGTGCCCCCCCCATCGTCCCCTCACCCAGCTTAGATACAGAGTCAAGTGAATCGAAGACGCTGCCGCTCAAGGATCCGGCTATCCAGGCTGATAGTTCCATAAACCCGTCTGTTAACCTGACCGATACTCGACCTACGATGGTGGCTGCCCAAACTATTACTGAGAAAGGCTACGCCTCCTGGTACCATCCGCACGCATGGAACAAGGGGCTGACAGCCGCTCATCCCACACTCCCCTTCGGCACCAAGGTAGAGGTTACTAATCTAGCCACCGGCGAGCAAGCAGTTGTGGAGATCAACGAGAGGGGCCCCTTTCTGCCTGGACGTATCATTGATGTGTCCTATGGTGCCGCTCGCGCTCTGAATATGCTTAGGGCAGGTGTTATCCCCGTGCGGATCAAAGTTCTGGCCCCTTAGTCTTCAAACCTGGACTCTCATGACACTGAGTTAACGAATCCAATTTAGTACCCCAACCTAATGAAGTGGGTGAAAGGATCCTGACTTGACCGTTTCACCCATCTGCTATTGAGTTGCTAGTTGTCACTTCAGCTTAGAACTTCAGCTCAGATGAGACTAAACCGGTGAAAACCGCTTAGATTCAGGGGAATACTTCCAGGAGATTCCCTCAGGATCCTTACTACGACTCCATTCTGGAAAGCCTGCCTTGAACTTCCAGTAGGTGATTGCTGAAACTACAACTCCTAGACGTTCAGCCAGTTGAGTTTGGTTGAGCGGTCGGGTTTGGCTGCTACCTCGGGAGGGTGATGGAGAAGGGGATGGCGTTGACTTCTCAACCACTTTGGGAGCTGGGCTGGGGGTTGGCGCAGATGAGCGTGTGGGCTGCACAACAACCGGCTCAGGTGGAGGGGCTACAACAGGAGATGGTGTGACCACCGGCGCTAGCGGTGTAGGGGGTACAGGCTTTTCCGCTTCAATCTCTTCAGTGTGCTTGCGTAATAAGCTGAACTGATTCAGAAGCTCAACGTTCTCAACGTTTAGGAGGTCTTCCAAGTTGGAGGTTTGGTTGATGAGTTCGACTTCTCTCTCAAACTCTTCAGAGATGATCCGTAGGTAATGATCGCTCTTGGGTCCAATCGGATTCTCCTTAAGTAACCGGATCGCAACGTTGAGATTTAAGAGAGGATCACTCAAATCACGTAGAAACTTCTTAAACAGTGAATCCTTAACATCCGAAAACTGTTGTAGGCGCTGCAGTTTCAGCCGTAACTCCTCGGTGCGCTTCTCCTGCTCTAGCTCTTCGTCTAGTACTGTCCGATGCCGATGAAGAGCCATCTCAATCGCCATGTAGAGTTCACGCTCTTTAAAGGGCTTAATCACATAACCGAACGGATTGGCTTCTTTCACACGATCCAGGGTTTCATCATCAGCATAGGCCGTCAAATGCACCACCGGGATTTTGAAGCGCTCATAGATCTCCTTGGCTGCCTCAACCCCATCGATATCACCCTTGAGCACAATATCCATCAGAATCAAATCTACCTGGGTATCCTCAAGTTTGCGAATCGCATCTTCGCCTGATGCAACAATCGCAGGTACGATGTAGCCAAATTTCTTGAGTGTATTAGTTATATCTTTGGCAATGATCTTCTCATCCTCGACAATCAGAAGACTGCCACGGATCGGTTGATGTGACTTTTTCAAGGGTTTACCTCATG
>CAYUEE010000096.1:0-17963 GCA_964443615.1 uncultured bacterium
GCTGGAATTAACTCTTGAGTCAACTCAGCCACTGCTGCAATGTGCATTGCTGTAGGAAATGTATCATTTGAAGACTGTGAACGGTTTACATCATCATTAGGATGGATCGGGGTCTTACTCCCTAAGGATCCTCCTGCTAATTCAATCGCCCGATTAGCAATGACCTCATTTACATTCATATTGGTCTGGGTCCCACTGCCGGTTTGCCAGACTCGCAGCGGGAAATGAGCGTCTAAGGATCCGTTAATCACCTCATCCGCTGCTTGCATAATCCATTGAGCCTTATCTGCAGAGAGGTTACCTAGATCCCGATTCACCTTCGCTGCAGCTTTTTTCAGGATCCCAAACGCCCCAATCACCTCTCGTGGGATCCGTTCTGTACCAATGGCAAAATACTTCAAAGACCGCTGTGTCTGGGCTCCCCAATACTTAGTACTCGGCACTTCAATAGTGCCCAAACTGTCAGTTTCAAGTCGATACGTCGTCATACGGTCATCCCTAGACAGAATCCGTATCATACCAGACATCACAACTCGGGCATCAATCTACTGTCATGAATCTGTAGAATCTCTAAAAGATCTCGCAGTTTGTATCCTCCTGATCCCTAGGGCTATGGTAGTGTAGGTATATAACTATATCCTTAGTCACATAAAATTAGTCATATGAAAACAATAACAGTGGCAAGATTAGCGGAGAAGGTTTTACGGAATACTCGGATGGATTTTGCCGCCAAGGTTCGGTGGCGGATGAAGTACCAGAAAACGCCAATATTTGTTGAGCTCCAAGACAAGTATCGTGTTAGAGATTATGCGAGTTCGAAAGGAGTGAAAACAGTCCCTTTACTTTATGCAACAACAGAGCCCGAGACTATTCCGTTTGATGACTTGCCTTCTGCTTACTTTATAAAAGCTAATCATGGCTGTGGTTGGAATATTCTGTGTTTTGATTCTAATCTCTATTTATTTCAAGACGGTCATAATTTGGTTAATGACAACGGATCTTTTCTGAATAAGGCAGCGGCTGCTCAATATCAGTTAACTCGGCAGGAGGTAATCGATACTTGTCGGCAGTGGCTGCAGCAGTCTTACCTAGAAGGGGAATGGGCTTACCATCACATTGAGCCCAAAATTATAGTTGAATCGATCATCGCTCCGAGGGTGGGTGATGAATTAAAAGATTATAGATGTTACACTTTTCGTGGTGAGGTTAAGGCCATTAATATTGGCTCAGCTCTCTACAGAAAAAGAAAAGTAAATGCGTTCTTCACTCCTAACTGGGATCTTATCCCGCTAACAAGATATAAAGAGGCACTACCGGATCTTTTACCCCCACCCCCGGATCGATTATTGGACATGTTGGCGATTGCGCGACAGCTCGGCATGGAATTAGATTTTGTCAGAATCGATTTGTATGACACATCAGAGGGCATTCTTCTAGGTGAGATGACCATTTATCCGGAAGGAGGTCGACAAAATACTCCGACAACATGCCCCGTTTTCAATACTTGGCTGGCTGAGCAATGGCAGTTAGGTCCTGTAGATACTGTGGTTGCATTATCAATGCATATTCAGGCAAAAATTAAGGAAAGACATCAGAGGCGTTAATTGACTGTGATGAACTAACTGTGATGAACTAACTATTGGCGACAGCGTTAACATGATGGATTAGGCGGGATTGATTTGAATAAGGCACAACTGGCTAGCCTCCAACCACCCAAGTCCTGGGGAACCATTAGGATTGCTTTGACTCCATACCTTAAAGCTGTTAATCGTTGTTGACTGTTAAAAGCCCACCACCCGAACTTGAGTAAGTATTGATAGCGAGAGTCTTTACTCTCAGAAGGCCGCCAGTGTTCGGTCGCTTCAAAGGATCCTTGAATACCCCGTCGCTGCCATGCTCGTTCACAGGCGATACGTTTATCTTCAATCTGTTGCTGCTGTAGAGTTGCACTAATTGACTTATCGTGAACTCTGTATCGCAATATAGATGTTTTGAGGTTGGCCAGCTGCCCAACTTCCCCTAGCCGGAGGAATAAATCTAAATCTCCAATAGTCGTCATTGTTTCATCGTATCCCTTAACAGTTAGCAACGCTGAGCGACGGATAAAACTACAGGCGTGATTGATAGGTGTATGACCTTTGAGAGCTAAGAGCTGAATCAGCCTATCGTCTTCAGGCATAGTCAAGCAGGTAAGGTAACGTCCTTGGGTATCAATGACATCGTAAGCTCCACCGACACAAACCACCTGGGGATGCTGATGCATGAAGTCCAGCTGCTCAGCTAACCGATGGGGTAGAGCGATATCATCACTATCCATCCGTGCAATAAAATCTCCCCCAGCCGCTTGAATTAATTCATTACCGCTGCGGGCCATCCCTCTGTTTTCTCTACTGATCAGACGGATCCGTGAGTCAGTGGCAGCATAATCACGCAGGATCTGAAGACTATTATCAGTGGATCCGTCATTGATGATCAAAAATTCAAAGTTTGTATAAGTTTGAGCTAAGATGCTTTCAATAGCAGGAGCGAGATAACGGCTAGCATTGTAGACAGACATAATAACAGAGATTGTAGCTACAGATTTCATAGCAGCCATCGATTTCATAGAAAAGAACTGTCTAGATCCTAACTGAAATTAAAGGCGTTATCGCTGAACTTGACTACATTTTTCCTGCTACAACTGTTCGCTTCACTCTGCACACCATCTAGTAGTTTTTGACTGATTTGACTGGCTACCCTCGATAGCTCACCCCAGGGTAGGCATCACCGTGACAGGGAGCTGAGTCATGTATTATTTTTAACCAGTCGATCTAGACCTGTATCCTAGCTTGGTTCCATCTCAGGATCCGCAATGACCAACTGTTCGCCCCGAATGGATAAATCCAACAATTCCATGGGATGTAGGAGGGGCATTGATGCCTTGTGCTGAAGGGCTAAATGCTTCTTCAACTGCATCCGGCAGCCAATATTGGACGAGATGATCACTTCGGCCTTAGTGTTCAACAGGTTAGTTACCTTCTGCCGCCCCAGCTCATCGGCCACCTCAGACTGTAAAATATTGTAAACTCCTGAACTTCCACAACACAATGCTGCATCCACAGGCTCCTTTAACTTTACCCCTGGAACTTGCTTCAACAGTTGTCGAGGCTGCAGGCTAATCTTCTGGCCATGTATCATATGACAGGCATCTTGATACACCAACGTCAAGGATCCGTCCGTCACGGCATTCAAAGGAGCTGTCACTCCCACGGTGGCGAGAAACTCTTGAACATCCTTCACTTTATGTGCAAACTGGGCTGCCCTGTCTCGATAGTCTGGATCCTCTTGGAGCAAATGCCCGTACTCCTTCAATGTGTGTCCACACCCCGATGCATTAGTGAGGATGGCATCCACCTCAGCAGCTTCAAAACTATCAATCATCTGACGAGCTAACGCCTTAGCCTGTTCTTCCTCCCCCTGATGATGTGATAAGGCCCCACAACATCCCTGTGTCTTCGGAATCACTACCTCACATCCATTAGCTGTCAACACCCGTATCGTTGCTTGGTTAACTTCGGGAGCAAACAAGCGCTGCACACATCCCAAAATCATGCCCACTCGATAACGTTGGGAGCCTTGAGCGGGTATCTCAGCCGGATAGACTTCTGGTTGTAGTTGTTGCAGGGTTAACGGGGGCAAAATTGACTCCATCGCCCCCAATTCGGGCCACCACTTCGCTAACCATTGAGTTTGCCGGAGCCAGCTTTGAACGCCTAACTTCTGATAGGCCACCAACGGCGCCAACAGAGGCCGTAACCGCTCGGGATAGGGAAACAGATTAAAAATAGCCTTTCGTAGGATCCATTCCCGCCAGGACCGAGGATGATGCCGCTTGACCTGCACCCGAGTCGCCTCAATCAACTTGTCGTACTGCACCCCAGACGGGCAAGCCGTTACACAGGACAAACATCCCAGACAACTATCAAAATGGGACACCGTTGCTGGAGACAGGTCGATCAACCCCTGATTAATCGACTTCATCTGATAAATACGGCCCCGCGGTGAATCCGTCTCCTTACCGATCACTCGGTAACTGGGACATGTAGTCAGACAGAACCCACAGTGGACACAGGCATCAATCAGCGTTGGATCCGGGGGATTCTGGCTATCGAAGGTTGGGTGCGGTGAGTCTGGGGAGAAGGATGTCATGGTTTGCCTCGTCGTATACAGCCTCGCAGCCTATGTGCATGGTAGACCCGAACACTAGACTAAACCTGTTAAGGCTCACAACAAGTCATTGCGAGTGTAGAGAATTCAAGTGATGAGTACATTGAGTGAGGTAAAAAGGGTGGCACACGGTCAAGATTGGATGGTGACTGAGGATGGGCAGTGCCAAGTCTGTCCAACACCACGGGAATGGGACCTACTGGAAACACCTTATCGCTTCCACCGCTTTCTGACTCAGGTCGAAGATCTGTTGCAAGGTACTACCCATGAGGATGATTGTTTGCCTGCCCTCCGTCATCTAGTTCGCAAGCTAACTCTCAATAGTTATTGGTTACAGACTCAGCACCCGGATCCTAGAGCCATAACTGATGTTGCGATCCAGACCCTTTACGACGAGATTGGCTATCCCCTAACAGTTCAAACGAATACGTATCTTCCCGGAGTGATTTCGCCTATCCACAATCATGGGACCTGGGGAGTTGTGGCCCTGCTAAAAGGGAAAGAGCAGAATACCTTCTGGCAACGGACCCCTACTGAGGATTTTCAAGACAAGATTACGCCGGTTGGCAAGAAAATTTTTAGTCCAGGGGACGTGATCAGTTTTGCACCCGGTGCCATTCATTGCGTAGAAGCGGTTGGGAATGGTCCTATGGTGACGTTCAATATTTATGGTGAAACTAATCACAAGGCTCGCTTTGAGTTCAATCCCGAGGCCCATCAAGCCAAAAATTTCTAGATATCTAAATCGACCTCCAATAGCTGACTCGTGGCCATGAGCAATCCACTTCAAGCTCTGTGCTATGGGTCACCACTCGAATGTCTAGAGAATGATTATTTCGATCCTGTACAACCTGTCACCTTTCCCCACTCTATTCTTCGCTTCCGGAATGATGACCTGGTTTGTACGCTGGGCTTGAGACCTGACCAGGTTCAGGATCAATACTTTGTTGAGTTTCGCCGTCTGGCCTGTCAATTTACCCGCTGTAATTCGATGAAATGGCGGACGATCTCGATCAGTACAATATGTCAGACTTTTAAATTATGAGATGTCATATCCAAACTAGAGTCCCCGATCTTTGTAGGATCCTTACAGTCACAGGTGAGAAACACTATGGATAATGCCTCTGTCAATAGCCAGCTCAACGGCAGCCCGCTCAACAGCCGCCCCTCGGTGTCGACCCCCGTGGCATCGCAAACTGAGCCAACGGTTGATCAAGCTGTCGTCTCTCCGGTTAAAACTGCCGCGTCTCCCCAGCGCCGAATTGTGATTATCTCGCCTGTTCGCGATGAAGAGGAGTTTCTAGAAACCACGATTATCTCTATCATCAACCAAACTCTACGCCCAGTGGAGTGGGTGGTGGTGGATGACGGCTCCTCGGATCGCACGCCTGAGATCCTATCTAAGTATGCCCAAGAGCATGATTGGATCCGGGTGATTAATAAAGAAGATCGGGGCATTCGAGCAGTGGGGCCGGGAGTGGTTGAAGCGTTCTACTATGGGTATGACCGCATCCAGACGACTGACTATGACTTCGTGTGCAAAATGGATGGCGATATCGAACTTGGCCCTCATTACTTTGACCGTCTGATGACCTTCTTTGAGCAGGATCCATATTTAGGGGCTGCGAGTGGAAAACCATTTTTGCAAGAGGACGGCCAGCTGGTTGAAGAGCGTACCAATGACGAGATGGTGGCGGGTCAGGTGAACTTCTATCGACGTGAGTGTTTTGAGGCGATCGGTGGCTTTGTCCGTCAAGTGCACTGGGATGGCATTGCCTTTCACCGGGCCAGAATGGAAGGCTGGCGAACACGGAGTATTCGGCATCCCGAGCTCAACTTTCTGCACCTCCGGCTGATGGGCTCCTCCCATCAAGGGATCCTGCACGGTCGGCGGCGGTGGGGACGTGGTCAGTATTTCATGGGTACGCACCCACTCTACATTTTTGCTATCGGTGTCTACCGGATGATGGAACAGCCATACATTATCGGCGGACTCAATATTGTTCTAGGCTATTTCCAAGCGATGCGTGAGGCTATGCCCCGGTTTGAGTATCCTGAGTTTCGCCAGTCTCTCCATGCGTGGCAGTTTGAGCGCTTAAAGCTTGGGAAGCGGTTGGAGCAGATACCCGAGCCAGACTCGACTTCAGTGGAGTGCACTGCGGACTAGGGGCTTTACACCAGATTGGATATTCTGGACCCTTTGGAAGCGGAGACATCCCTGGCAAGACCGCCCGAGCTCAATAAGGCTAGCAGCGTATCCTAACCTCTGACTCTTTCGTGCCCACCGCCTCTATTTTGAGAGAGTTTGAGCCAAGTGATTGACAGCTCCAGGATCCTACGGTATACCTGTTACTGGTGAGGAGTGAAGAGAAGAGGCGCTGGAGTCGAAACACGGCAAGACGTCCGGATGCCTCTTCTTTCTTAAGTCTGGTGTGAGGAGTGTGAAGAATAGACCCCTGGAGTCGAAACATGGTAAGACGTCCAGGGGTTTATTCCATTTAAAGCACTGTGCGGAGCGATGATTTTGTAGTGCGGAGCGATGATTTTGTGCGGCGAAGATTTATTTGTGTAACTAGGCGATTGCTATAGATATAGATTGAATGCCTGTTAGATTGAATGCCCATCCGTCCTGCTCGATTGACTGATTTTGAAACGGTAGCTGCTCTTTTTCTTGACATTCAACGGATCCATGCGGATGCTCTGCCTCAGATTTATAAGGATCCGGATCCCGCCATGGTCACATGGGAGCGCTATCAGACACTATTAAAGGATCCTCGGCGAATTGTCTGGATCCTGGAGACAGACGAGGGGGTTGTGGGCTATCTGAATGCGGAAGTGAGTGGGCAGGGAGACTCGGTGTATCGGCAGGCGAGCAGCTATCTCTATGTTCAACAGCTTGCTGTGCGGCGAGATATGCAGCGACGCGGATACGGATCCCAGCTACTCCAAGCCTTACAACAGTTTGCTGATGAGGCTGAGATTCCGTCAATTACTCTAGATGTGTGGCAGTTTAATCAATCGGCCCAAGCCTTTTACCATGCGCAGGGATTTGAAGTGCTGTCTCAACGGTTGCAATGGCATAGGGATCCAGATTCAGTGACCTAAGGCGATCAAGACAGATGACGAGGTGACGGTTTCAAAAAAGCCCCTGGCCCAAGGTGACGAAGGTTGGGGTAGCTGGTGTGGTAGGTTCGTTCGCTCACGAAGAGCCAGAGCAGTCGAGTCCGTCGGTTGGCTGGAGCATGAGGACAAGGGGCAAAGCCATCAGTGAAGATGATGAGGCCGTCATACTCGTGATGGCGATCAATATAATCAATCACTGGATTAAAGTTGGTGCCGCCGCGTCCCTGCAGCTCCACAGTGGATTTGGCTTGTCTGAATGGAGTCGCAGGAGCTGTGATCTCCGCATCAAATTGCAGAACATCTATGTAAGGGATCCCATAGTTGAAAAAACGATTAATGACTGAAAACCCCTCCTGGAGTTCCGCCTCTCCCATGGATCCACTGACATCCACAGCGAACAGCAAACGGGTGCTAAAGTCCCGCCGACTCCCCATGTATTGAAAACCATAGCGACGATTGGGCTTCATCCGGGTTAGGCAACGGTGTTGGCTCAGAATGGATGTGCGGAACTGGCGGAGGACACTGCGATAGTCGAGGCGAGGGCGGAGGTTGGCTAGCAGGTGTTGGCGAAGCTGACCGGAAAGACTTCCCCACGATTGATTGAGTTGAGCAGTTCTCACTAAATCGTCGATGCGGTCGGCGAGGAGTTCATCTTGATCCCACTGGTCTGCGTTTTCAACCCCACTTAAGACAGGATCCGCATACGCCTCTAACAGTCCCTTAGGATCCGCCTCTACCGAATTTGCAGTCGGATCCGGTGGACCAGGTGAAGCTGATAGGTCACCAGATGACTCACCAGATTGGCTGGAAGAACCAGTGCTATGGGACTCTAGGGATCCGATGCCTGCTGATGGAGATGAGTGGGTTACCAGTTTGTAGTAGTAGAACTCAAAGAATTGTTTGTCATAGTCTGAGGTATTGAAGACCTCTTTCGCACGGGGAAACGGCAGGTCGGTATGGAGGTACTCTTGGACCGTGATGTTACTGGCCGCATAGCTGAGATTGACATGGGGCTGGCGGCGACTGTAGGGATGTTTCAATAGGATCCGTAAGGCTTCAAATCGCAGAGTTGCCTCTAGTTGTCGGGCATTGAGTTGCTTGATGAAGTCAGGATTACATTCAATGCGGCTTCGGTGCACACGGATCGTGTGGATGCGAGGGTTGACCACTAGAGCGTGACTCGTCCAGGTGGCTAGCAGCAGGGGCTCGGTTAGCAACCACTTTTCCACAATGCGGGCAATACGCTGGCGGGGGAGCATGACAGGATCCTAAGTGAGGCGAAAGGGAGTGAGAGTCACACTTTAATTAAGTCTAGATACTCGGAGAGGAAGTCGATGATATCGAGCGACTCGGCGATAAACGCCATAGCATCACTGAACTTGGGGCTTTGGATCAAAGAGGCGAAGTGCGCAATTGCTTCTGATTGTTTGGCCTTGCGGAGGGATTGTAGATAATTGAGGAGATTTTTACGAGCCTGTTCTGCTTTGGGCTCAGGACAGTGGCCCGTATTCAACCAGAGTAGGATCCGTTCGTTCAAATTGACCAGATGGTGAATATCAAGATCCTTGAGCTTGCTACGGTACTTGCTAAATTGCAATAGGATTTGTTCCGGTGAGAGACTCCCTTGAGTGGCGAGGCTTTGGCGGAGGGCGAGAGAGGCGCGGCTGCCCACAATCCCGGCGACGATTTTGTAATGGATGTCGTCCAGGACTGGGTGCGGTTGCATAAATTGAGAGACTTTGGCCCAGGCGCGGCGGTCGGGCGTTTTGATTAAACCGGCAGTGGCAAAGGTAGAGTCAGGATCCGTTGTATCGCTATCTAAATACTCGGGATGGTCTTGAATAAAGGTAATAACACGGGGGTCGATGGTGTTTTCGGTAGCCCAAAGCAGCCAGTCTTCCACGGTGGGCGCAAATTCGTAAAGGTTAAAGCGGGAGACCAGCGCCGGATCCAATTCCGTCAGCTGATACTCGTCCCCTTCATTGACGGCGGCAATCACCATGCTTCCGGTGGGCAGGGTTTTACCCGCGAGCGTCTTGTTGAGAGTCAGATCCTGGACTGCTTGCAGAATTTCAGGGCGAGCGCGATTGAGTTCATCCAAAAACAAAACGACGGCTTGATCCGAGTCGGGCCACCAGTAGGGCGGCAGAAAGATGGAGCGGCCCGTGGTTTCATCTTTGTGCAGTAGGCCGATCAAGTCACCTGGATCACTCATTTGCCCTAGGAAGAAAACGATGACAGGGATCCGACGCTGACGATAGTAGTGGGTGATGATCTCAGATTTACCAATGCCATGTTTGCCCACCAACAAGATATTCTGCGCTGGGGGTGTGAGATCGAGAACTTGGTAGAGATCGTGAGCATCAATTCGAATAGTCATAACTTGTGGGTCGGGTCTGGATTAGGGTCTGGATTACAGATCTAGATTACAAATCTTGGTGACGGATCCATTGAGTGCGGTCGGCATTTTTGACACGGGTTTTGAAACGGACGCCAGTGTTGTAAGTGTCTCGCAAGGCCGCGATGGCGGTACGCAGTTTAGGTAACACCTCTTTGAACTCTTTGAAGGGGACAAGCACGGCGAAGTAGTCCTCATCAGACAGGCGAACGTACAATGTCAGCTTCACTTTATCGACACTGGTGGCAAAGTCAAACTGATCCTCTTTGGCCATTTTGCGTACTTGAGCCAGAATCGCTTGCACCTTGAGATCCTGCTGTTTCTGTCGTTTGATGAGGCGGGCTTGATGGTGTGCCACCCGGTCTTGATAGGCCTGGACTAAGGCCACCATTTCATCAATTGAGGAGATGGGCTGCGACTGCTGACCTGCCAGGTTGACATGAAGGTGCTGCTCTGGGGTGTAAAACAGGTGCAGATGAGTTTTGTCGTAGTAATAGGGTTTAGTTGCATCCTCTAACAGAACGCAGCCGCATAGCAGATTCCGTGGTGGGCCTGGCCTGTCCATACGGACAAAACGATACTGCTGATTACACCGTGCCTGTCGCTCTACACAGGGAAACGGTTCAATTGCATCCAGGATCCTCTCAACCGCTGCATCAACCTGATGAGGAAGCACATGCCACGGATCCTGCCCAGTAATATGGTCCCGCAGTAACTTCTGAAAACTAGTGATCGGTAGAGTCATCGCACTATTGCCACCAAGGTTACTGGGATCCTAGCGAACTCAACGACAGCCATCCGGCTCACACGAAAAATCTCTCAACAGCTAAATTGGTTGGAGGATCCGGTTCTTCTTTAAGAGGATCCTGGCTAATTATGACGGGTGGATCCACATTGCTAGTATTCCCTCCGCCACAGGATATTAGTAGGAGGGATCCAGCCAGCCAGGAAGAAGTTAATAGGCGCTTCGTCATCATAAGACCAGTCCAAATAAATCGTAATTAATAGATGCTAGGGATAGGCTAAAATGGCTCTCGCTACTGCTTCCACACTGAATCTAAGGAATAATCATAGAAGGATCTTGGAGCTAGCGGAAAAACATATATATAGTTGGTTGCTGTTTGCCAGGTAAAACCAAGTCCCATAAAAAAGCTATCGGCACACTGAATTTGCACGTCAACCTCTTGACTATAGAGATAACGATGCCTCTTGAAGACCACGAAACAGCGAGTGAATGGATTACTCTGTATATCCACACCGGGGTAATTCTGTTGGGTCTCAAGTTAGAAACGATAGGATCCACAATACTCCTGCGCCCTGACCTCAACCGGGGAAGCGAGCCTGACAAAGCCTTCCACATTCAAAACTAACCTCGAGTATCCGGCAAATGAGTTGATCTAAAGACTAATTACTGTGGATTAACCGGATAACCCTGGTAGAAAGATTTGTTGAACGCCCGCTAGCACTGCTAAGACAAGCCCTACCACCACCGAGCGATTAATAAATTCCTGGGTATCGAGGCGTTGACCGATGGCTTTGACTTCTGTCTCAAGGCTGGTCATATTCCCTTTGAATTGAGACTCCAATGCCTTCATACCGCCTTTGAGTTGAGACTCCAACGCTTTCATCTCTCCTTTGAGTTCAGATTCGAGTCGGAGTTGTCCCATTTTGAGTTCAACAACATCTGTCTGGAGGCGGTCAAACCGGGTATCCACGTCTTGGCGCAGATCAACAAACTTGGTGTCCACATCTTGGCGCAGATCATCAACTTTATTGTCAATGCGGTCGAGTTTTTGACTCAGCTGGCCGAGCACTTCTTCTAGGGTGTAAGTCACGGTCACGGGTGATTGCATCATAGCAGACCTCCAAGATCCTACTGAATCTAGCGGAGATTAAACTGATGCCTCTCAAAACTCGATATGATCACAGCAGCGCTCACCAGGATCCGTATGGCCACAGTATTACGCGATTGGAGTTATCAATATCCTTGGCTCTATCAAACTATTGCCAAAACAACCGCCCTCATTGTGGGAGGCAATGCCCGGTTACGCCAACTCCCCTGGGCTGGGGTCTCGATCAACCTAGAGGATCCGGTGCTGGATTTGTGTTGTGGTCGAGGTGAAGTCACTCGATTTCTAGTACAACAGTCCCACCATGTCACAGGACTCGATGCTTCCCCGAAAGCGCTCGCCAAAGCTCGTGAAGATGTACCTGAGGCAACCTATGTCGAAGCCTTTGCTCAACAGATGCCCTTTGAAGACGGATCCTTTCAAATTGTTCACACCAGCCTCGCTCTCCACGAACTGACCCCTTCCGTCCGCACCCAAACGCTGCAGGAGGTGATCCGTGTTTTGAAAGCCGGCGGCACTTTTCTGCTCATTGATTTTCATCCGCCCACGGTACCGATACTCTGGCCAGGACTGGCTTTATTTTTGTGGTTATTTGAAACGGAAACGGCTTGGCAGTTACTAGAGACTGACCTAATGACTGAGTTGCAGGCTGCGGGGTTTGAAGCGTGTCAACGGATCCTCCATGCGGGCGGTAGTTTACAGGTTATTCAAGCACGGAAACCTCTTGAGTCGACTGCGCCGGATCCGGTTTGATTTCCAGCCTTTTGAACTTTAGACCAAGCCAACCCGTTTATACTTCCATACACTCACGTAACAATTCTCTGTGATCACTCTTTGATTAGGGGATCCTCGGCGGATTCTCAGGGGATCCAGTGGGTAAGGTCAGGCTGAACGCCGGAGTGAGCTAGTTTCAATGGTGGCAGGTCGTGCCCTATGCTGAATATTGCACTGCTGATTGAGAGGCCATTATGTTAAAGGGATTTATTAAGCGCGTGATGTCGTGGATCCTGCTCACCTGCCTGGTTGTGATGGGGGCGATGATGCCAGCCCAAGCACTCCAACTAACCGGATCCTATCAAGAGGACGGCCAAGCTGTTGTTAAAGTCATACGCACTTACCTTGAGCCCAAAGACGACAAAACTCAAGAGGCGATCGCGGCCCAAACCGAAGAGGCTGAAGCTGCGATTGAGGCCTTTTACTCCCGCTACCGGGGTCGCTACGGAAGCACTCAATCCTTCACGACCTTGCAAACTGTGTTTAATACCCTAGCCTCTAACTATCGCGCGCGGTCTCAACCCCGAGCCCTCAAACCCGCACAGAAAGACCGAGTACTCACCCAACTCGATCGTGCAGAAGTAGCTCTCAAGCGTGAGCGGTAACCCCTGAGTCTGCCCACCGTATTACCCAACATGATTACCCAACATGCCTTGAATATCCGTGGGCATTGAATACCTGTGGGGCGGTTAGGATCCGTCCCTTTCGGCTTATCACTAAACCCTGACTCGTGGCGAAACCGCCAAGCCGACTCTCAAATTTGGCAGAATCGCAGAATTAGCGCAAAATGAGAATCGTTAATATTTCTTCGTCATAAGGCCCGATGGTCTGTCCTCTGGGCTCTGGCGTCGAGGATAATACTGATTAAGTCAGATTGAGTCGGATTGAACCGGATCCAAGGGAGCACATCCATGCGGGTTGCAATTATTGGCGGTGGGTTAGCTGGGTTAGTAACAGCCCTCAACCTGGTTGAAGCAGGCCACGAGGTTGATATTTACGAATCTCGGCCTTTTTTGGGTGGGAAGGTCGGCAGCTGGCAGGATCCGGACGGGAATCACATTGAGATGGGCTTGCATGTCTTCTTCGGGTGTTACGAAAATTTGTTTGCCCTAATGAAGAAGGTAGGATCCTTTGACAATCTGTTACGCAAGGAACACACACATACGTTTGTCAATATCGGCGGTGAGCTCGGATCCCTGGACTTCCGCTTCCCCGTCGGCGCCCCTTTCCACGGATTAAAGGCTTTTTTCACGACAGGGCAGCTCACCGTCCGTGACAAAATTCAAAATGGTATCGCCTTAGCACTAAGCCCCATTGTTCGGGGGTTGATTGATTTTAATGGGGCTATGCGGCATATCCGAGACTTAGACCGAATTAGTTTTGCCGATTGGTTCCGTGGTCAGGGTGGATCCAACAACAGTTTGAAGCGAATGTGGAATCCGATTGCCTATGCCCTCGGTTTTATTGATACAGAATCCATCTCGGCTCGGTGCATGCTCACTATTTTTCAATTTTTCGCGAGTAAAACTGAGGCCTCGGTGCTGCACATGTTGAAAGGATCCCCGGATCAGTACCTTACCCAACCCATTGTCAACTACATTGCCGGCAAGGGAGGCCGACTACACACCCGTCATGGGATCAGCGAAATTTTAATCAGTGACGATGAGTCCAAGCAGGTGACTGGCTTAAAGCTGACCACCGATGAAGTTGTTATAGCTGACTTGTATGTTTGTGCTGCCGCAGTGGATGGTGTGAAGCGATTGATCCCCAAGGATTGGCGGTCATGGCCAGAGTTTGACAGACTTTACAGCCTTGATTCGGTTCCTGTTGCTACGGTGCAATTGCGATTTGATGGGTGGGTGACCGAACTCTCACAACCCAACCCGCTCACGGCAACTGACCAGCCCCAGGCCACCGGAATTGATAACTTGCTCTACACAGCTGATGCTGACTTCTCCTGTTTTGCCGATCTCGCCCTCACGAGCCCTGCCGATTACTACCGCGAAGGACACGGATCCTTACTGCAGTGTGTGTTGACACCAGGGGATCCGTTCATTGCTAAATCTAATGATGAGATTGTTGAGCAGGTTCTGCACCAAGTCCACCAACTCTTCCCCTCATCCAAAGACCTTAATCTAACCTGGTCAAGTGTCGTGAAGTTAGCTCAGTCGCTCTACCGGGAAGCCCCTGGCATGGATCCCTATCGTCCCCAGCAGAAGACTCCGGTGCCGAACTTCTATCTGGCGGGCAGCTACACGGCTCAGGATTACATTGACAGCATGGAGGGAGCCACAATCTCAGGGAATTTGGCAGCTCAAGCTATCTTGGCGGCTAGTTGATGATGGGGGGATCCTGTGTGATAGACAATCAACTGCTCAATCCTCAATAGGTGGAGCTTCAATAGGTAGAGCTTCGATAGGTAGAGCTTCGATAGGTAGAGCTTCAATGGGTGAGGCTTCTAAATCCTGGCTGACAGAGAGAAGAGATAGTAGTGGTGGCGAAATGGCGTCGGCTCGGTATGCCAGGGCTGACTCAAGTTTTGGAGTCACTTCTACCAGAGGCTTGTAGACAACTCCGGTCCGCTGAAGGTTTTGAAGACAAGCGGGAACTAGGGCTAGCCCAATCCCTGCACTCACTAACCCCAGAACCGTTTGAGGTTGGGTAACCTGTTGAATAATCTCGGGACTGGATCCTACTGATTGAAATAGACTAATGATCTGGTCATAAAGGACCGGCCCCTCAGTCCGTGGATGCAGGATCCAAGGATCCTTTGCTACAGAGGCGAGGGAAATGGTCTCTCGGCCAGCCAGAGAGTGGTTATGGGGAAGTGCCAGGATAAAATCATCTGAAGACAAAGACTGTACTTGCAGTGCCGGGTGCCGAATCGGAGGGTGTAATAGCCCTAAATCCATCTGCCTTGTACATAAAGCTTCAACTTGATCTTCAGTACAAAGCTCTTGTAAGGTCAACTCTACCTCAGGATAAAGGACTCGGAAGCGTTTGATGAGGGTGGGTAGTAGACCGTACAGCGCAAACGGACTAAAGCAGAGGCGAAGTTGGCCTATCTTCCCCTGATCAATTCGTTTGAGTGTGTCGAGAGTCTGATCGATATCAGCCAGAATCCGCCGCCCTTCTTTTAAAAGCCAGTGTCCGGAGGACGTGAGCTCAACTCGGCGGTGACTGCGACGAAAGAGTTGAATGCCAAGCTCTGTCTCCATGGCTTGGATCTGGCGGCTGAGGGGTTGTTGGGTCATTTGCAGTCGACGTGCTGCCCGACCGAAGTGCAGTTCTTCAGCCACGGCCAGAAAATAGCGTAGATGGCGGAGCTCCATTTGAACCTTCTAGGTGTTGATCCAAGCGCAATAGGTGTTGGACGAGCACAATACTCGTTCTCTACTATGAAATCATGCTCAGGAGTAGCAAGGAATCTACCTATGACATTGAAAGATATGACATTGAAGGGGATCCGGCGGCTTGTACCTCTGCTGATGAGTCTACTAATCGGTTTCATTGCCTTGCTAAGTGGTCGCGTTTTGGGATCTCCCTTAGGACGCTACGAAGGTCAGTTCACCCACTATGCTACTGTCGGGCGACCCGATGGCTCTTTTCGCAGGATGCTCATTGATGCTGACTCAGCCACTCGAGTAGAGCCCAGTCAGGCCTTGCCGGAAGGCACAACGATTTTGATGGAGACTTGGCACAGTGCTGAGCGACCTAGTACAGTCTTCGTGAAAACTAAGCAGAATGGGGCATGGCTTTACGGATCCTTTCCGCCTGGCCGCCCCGATCTAAATGTTCGCACTAATGCTACCTGCCATAGCTGCCATCAGCCCTTTGCAGCCGTGGATGGGACGCTAACTCTGCCTCTGCTATTGACTGCTTTAGAAACGAATCAACCCCAACGCTCCTTTTGTGAGAAACCTGGTCGTCGCCCTTGTTCACCTGAAGATTACCAACCGGATCCGGCGTCTCCTTTCTAGAGACCAGCTCTCCGTAGGGCACGGCTACTGACAAAAATCTAGCGATTGAAAGAAGGATAGATTGATGAAAAGACTGCTTCTTGCCACAATCCTGGCATTAGGGCTCGCTGTCCCTACCCTGGCCGAACAAGTGCCACCCAGATGGAACTTCCAAGGCCGATATCTGATTGCTATCTCCGATGCTGATATGTTGGCTTCAGCCTATGAAAATGGTCAGCTTGGCCCAATCTATGGCAGTGATAAACTCAGTGTGATTCCGCTTGATACAGCTCCGCAGGATTACAACGCCTTTGATGTTGATGCTAGTAATTCAGTTGCAGGGCCACCTTCAGTTGTGGATGTTACGCCAGATGGCCGCTATGCCTATGTGGTTGAAACGTTTTCACCACGCCCAGGGGAGAGTGCTCAGGAAACCTTTGCGGATTTTACTCTAGGGACAAAATTAACAGTTATCGATCTGCTCAATCCCAAAGAACCCCAGCAAGTCAAAACGATAGATATACCAGAGCGCCCCTTATCTGTGAGTGTGAACCATGACGGCACTTTGCTAGCCGTTAGCTTTCATCAGGAGGGGGGAGGACAGGAAACCCCTTTGGTCATCTATCTTATCGATGGTTCAGATGTAACGCAGGTTGCTACACCATCTATTCCGGAATGGGACTTTTCGCACGAATTGAATGATGTAGTCTGGCATCCCGCAGACAATATTCTGGCCATGATTACCTCCACCGATGCCAGCGTCCGTTTTATGCAAATTAGTCGTGATGGACGTAGTGCTGAACTTTGGGGAAATGTCGTGAGTGTAGGTAAAAAAGCCTTTATCGGTAAATTCACTGGAGATGGAGAGCATCTAATTGTCAATAACCTGTTTTGGGGAACCGATGTAAATAATCACTGGACGGAAGCCCCAGCCAGTACTATCGTGAACATCAAGTTGAACCATTTCGAACAAGATGGTCAGCCCGTTCATGCCATGACTTCACAGGTGATGACTCGATCTGCATCAGAAGGCTTTGCCATATCCCCCGATGGCCGCTATGTTGCTGCTGTGAATATGGAACGTAGCTGGCTCCCCTACAATGATGCCCGGCGGACATGGTTTAGCTCGATCAGCTTGATAGAACGCGATCCCGAAACAGGGCAAATGCACCTTGAGCACACAACACCGTACTATTCGGTCCTACCGGAAATGGCTGTTTTTGATGCGTCTGGTGAATATCTGGCAGTTGTCAACTACGATCAATTTGATCACACTGAAGCAGGTGGAAGTATCGATTTCTTTAAGCTAGTTGAAGATCCGCTAAACAAAGAGCCTAAAATGCTGGTGCAGACCCGTTACTCTGTACCTGTCCAGCACGGTGCCCACGATATAGTCCTGGTTGAATAAGAATAGTCCTGGTTGATCTACAGTCGTCGGTGTCCCTAGTTTGTACAACGGCACCGAGCTCCGTTAGGGTTATGTCTACTGACAAGAAGGCATAACCCTATTGTTGTGATATTGAATTGTTGTCCAAAGGCACTGCTGATGAAGACCTTGGTCAAACCACTCGACAGTCAGGCTGTCCCCTTGGATCGTGATAGCCATTTCTATGTAAGAGTGAGCCTTATGAGGGTCTGTAGCCTAGACACAGT
>CAYUEE010000097.1:0-17768 GCA_964443615.1 uncultured bacterium
ATAGCGCCAGCAACCCCTGTGCGGGATAGTCCTCCGCTTGTGCGGGTCATCCTTGTGCCGGTAACCCCTGTGCGGGTTCTGCTCAAGCTGAAGAGGCTGATGTTGAAGCTGCCATGATGCCAGATGCTGAGTTCGACTTGGTTGTTAGCGATGGCAATGTGATCGAGTTAACTCAAACTTCCTGCCAGTTCTTAGAAAGTGAAGGGGCTAACCTTGACTTCGAAGCAGCATCAGCTGAGGATTGTAAGCAAATTAACTCTGAGACAGCTGACAGTCGTACTGCTCAGCCTCTAACTATTCCTGCAGGCGATTACACATTCCGCGTTACTAACGAAGGTGTCCCTTACGAAGTTGGTTTTTATCTTCGTGGTGCAGGTCTAACAGGCTTGACCCTACCCAAGGTTAGTGGTGGTGGTCTGTTTGAAGGTGACACTCAGGATTATACTGTGTCCCTCAAGCCAGGTGAGTATGTTTACAGCTGCCCTCTCAATCCCACTTTGCGCTACCCCTTGACTGTGACTGAGAGCTAGTTTTACTGAACTCAAGTCCTAAGTTTATTTTACTGTGATGGTGCGGGGATCCTGATGAAGGATCCCTTTTTTATCCACACAGCGGACACTCTAGACCTGAGCGGTTGTCAACTGTGTCAACACTTGATTAGAGCGCTCCACAAAGGATCGAGCTGTCTCAGCATCAAAGCTCTTGTGAGTGACTAACGCCAAATCGTAGACATGATGACACAGTAGTTTAACTAACTCGGGATTCTTCCCTTCACCAGCTAATGTTTGCAGATTCTGAATTAACGGATGAGATGTGTTCACCACTAACGTATGCTCATCCAAGAATCCCATAGGTTTCTGTTCCATCGTCGCTGTCAATTCCTGCAATCTCCGAATTGACTCCGACAATAGGATCATGGCTGGCACAGCCTCAGATTTAAGTGCTTGAGCGTCTACCTTGAGTGCTTCTTTGCCAATGGATCCTTTGAACAAGTCAATTAACATCTCACTGCGAGTTTTGTTCGTCGTTGGATCTACAATCTCAGCAGCTTTATCCTTATTTAGCAGTGTATCATCCAATTCAGAGTCCACTCGCTTGAACTTGACATCTGAATACTCACGTTCGAGGAAACTACTAAAGTGACTATCAATCCAACTATCCAGTACGATTACTTCCAATGCCTGTGTAAGGTGAAGATCGATATAGGAACTTTGAGCAGCTTCATCGGTTGCGTAGTAAACCTGCTTCTGCTGCTTCTCTTCATTGCGGTCAAGATAAGCTTGTAAGGTCACGTACTCAGGGTCTGTTAGGTCCTGGCTGGCCAACTTGAAAATCATGATATCTTTAATCTGCTCGAAGAACTTATTGTTGTTCATTGCACCGAACTTCATGAACAGACTGACATCTGGCCAGACCTTAACATAGCGCTCGTAGTCATCGGTGTAGAGCTCCTTGAGTCGGTCTCCAACCTTCTTAGCTACGTGATCTCCAATGCGGCGAACCGTACGATCCCCTTGTAGGTAACTCCTTGATACATTTAGCGGGATATCAGGACTGTCTAAAGCTCCCTGTAACGGCAGGAGAAATTGCGGAATAATGTCCTTGCAGTCATCTTGAACGAAAACCTGGTTACAGAACAGCTTAGTTTGGCCACGATTCGGGTCTAAATCAGGCTTAATCTTCGGAAAATACAGGATCCCCTGCACCACAAAAGGGTAGTCTGTATTGATATGGATCCAGAACAACGGATCCTCTTGGAAAGGGTACAGGTAACGATAGAACTCAAGATAATCCTCGTCCTTAATTTCAGAGGGAGAAGTCCGCCACAGGGGTTGCTGCTTATTGACTGCCTCATCACCTAGTTTGATCGGGATCGGGAGAAAATCACAGTACTTTTTAATCAACTCTCGGATCCTGACGGTTTCGAGATACTCCTCTTCACCTTCTGCTAGGTGCAGAGTAATTGTCGTCCCCACAGTGTCACGATCTGAGTCTGTAATTTCAAACGATGTTGTGCCATCACAGGACCAGTGGACAGCTTGACTATCTGGTCTAAAGGAAAGAGTATCAATTTCGACTTTACCCGCCACCATGAAGGAGGAATAGAACCCTAAACCAAAATGACCAATGATAGCCTCAGTTTGACCTCTGTACTTCTGAATAAATTCTTCCGCACTCGAAAAGGCCACTTGGTTAATATACTTCTTGATCTCATCTACCGTCATGCCCAGCCCATTGTCAGATACAGTGATCGTGCGGTTTTCCTTGTCCACACTGATTTGAATTTCAGGATCCGGGATTGTCTCAATTTCACCCGCCAGCTTGGCCATCTTGAGCTTGGAAGTAGCATCTGACGCATTGGAAATGAGCTCTCGGAGAAAGATTTCACGCTCTGAGTACAACGACTGCTTGATAATCGGGAAAATATTCTCAGTATGAATGGTAATATTGCCACGCTCTTGCATAATCCACGTCCCAAACTCAACGCCTGCACTAACACTCGACAGCTATCAAAGCCAATCTATCGGATTGTAAAGGATGCCGCCAAGCCATGACTCAGGAGGACAACCGTACAAGTCAGGTGCGGATCCACTCCCATTAGTCCCAAAGTAGGCCTTGACCGATCAATGTCTAGCGGTCTAGGTCAGTGAGGAGTACTAGGTTAAAATGGATCCCTAACTTGTTTGATCGCCCATTGCAGGTAGGTCGGACTGATATGAGCAGCCCCCAAGCATACAATCTCAGGCTCTGTATAGGGATGTAAGGTTTGAAGTCGAGGTTCAAGCTGTGGATACACTTGGGCTGGCACTTTCAACAAAATCAAATGTTCCGTCTCCTCTTGAACCTGACCCTCCCATCGATACACTGAAACCATCGGCGGTAGGATTTGAGCACAGGCAACCAACTCTTCAGCCACCAGATGCCGCACCAACTTAAGACCAGCTTCAATATCACCTACAGTTGTCAATACAACCCAGAGCAATTCAGTTGAGGCTGTCATGACGATTGCCCTGGCTCAGCAGGTGCTGGATCCGATTCCGTTTCAGGTTGGGAGACCGTCGGCTGGTTGGTACGCCGTTCCTGCTGGCGACGAGCCGCTTTAACCATCTCTTCAACAATGGTTTGCGCCTGCTTCATCTTGTCTAGATTGCTACGATAGAGTTCAAGGTCCTTCTTAACGCGCTCATTTGAGAATTGGAGGGGTTGGCTGATGGTATCTAGAAAGAGTTGAGTCCGTTTATCCGAATCATCCGCAGGGGCAAACACTTCAAACGCAGTGTAGAGACCAATGAGCAACACACGGCTATAGGCGTAGGTTTTCGAATCACTCATCCGAGCTAGGATCCCTCGGAGTCCACCAGCGTCTTCTGCCTCAGGATCCTGTTGCAATAACCGCAGTAGATTAGCTGAATCCCCTGACTTCATCAGATGCAGCAGTGTCTCTGCATCCTGTCTCAATACCTCAGGCCGGAGTTGCAATGCCTGGCACAAAGCTGCATAGATCTTCTCGCGCTGATCCTCGGGTTGATACGCCTCCATCAGGGCATCGAACACAGTCACAACACCCAATGCGAAAAACGGGTCATAGACAAAATACTTGTTCACTGTGACTAGATGCAGTTCCACAATGATTTCGTCTACCACCCGCCGATAAACCGAGGCAATAGGACGTGGGTAGGCATTGATAAAAGCTGCCTTGGTAGCAGATACAGTACGGACGGAATTCACGGATAGCGTTCAGATAAAGGACAACTTAAGACTTTCTTCATTGTCGCGTGCCAAGAGTCGGACATCAAGTCATCAACTCCGAAAATGTATCTAGCGGCACTGACCGAGACCTGTTGTTACAAAAACTGATGGCTCTCTGGTTGGAGCACAACCTCGGCAGGAACCGAGTCGGAAGGCACACTCAGGGCAAACATAATAGCATCAGCCACAGTTGCGGTCGTCAACATCTTGTCTCGCTGCACCTTCATGCCAACCGTATCCCAAAAGGGGGAATCGACCCCCCCAAAGAAAAACAGCGTAAATTTGACTCCAAACCGCTTGAGCTCGTCCGCCATGCACTTACTGAATCCCACAACTCCAAACTTAGACGCACAGTATCCTGCAGCCATCGGCATCCCGTAGCGACCCAGAATGCCAGGAAAGTTGAGCACGTGACCCGACTTCTGTTGCCTCATGACGTTGCAAACCAGCTGGCTAGTGTAGAAACTTCCTTTCAGGTTCACCTCCAACATGGCGTCTAGATCCGGTACTGAAATCTGGGGTGCGGCCTTCAGGATCCCTACACCAGCACAGTTGAGGAGGCAGTCAATCTGACCAAACTGGCTTTGAGCTTTACCCACCAACGTTTCGACCTGATCAAACTGCGCCACATCAGTTGGCACCGCTAAAACCTCAGTTCCGAACTCAGCACTCACCTTGTTAGCCAATTGGACCAACGGATCCGGACGCCGCCCTGCCAAAACCAGCCGGTCACCTCTCGCGGCTAACCTTGGAGCAATGGCCTGAGCAATACCACCCGAGGCCCCCGTAATCAGAACAACTTTGCTAGGCATGTTCACATTTCTTTACATCTTACTCATCATAGAGAATACTGGGCTTCTTCACCAACCCTCAGGTGCTAATCAATGAAGTGTGAGGCTAAGCCATGCCTAATACCCTGTACCTTTGCTTTTGGCGAATGTCTGTTTGAGGTCCGTCTAATCTTGCCGGACATGCCAAGGAGTGGCAGACACCCATTTGAGAGTCTGAATCTGAGTTAATTCCAAGGGAAGTCGGTCCTTCAGTTCGACAAAGTTCAACAGAAAACTAAGATCCAAATTGATATTTTTACGCATTGTATTGATGCGCAAATAGCATGGTTTGGCTAAGTTTAGGTCAATACTGTATAGTCTATTACAAAATGGGACGTGAAGCAGTCTTAAGGTATAGCTGCCTGTTAATTCACTAAAAATGAGTTAGATGGTTAATGATGGCATCGTTAGTCTACAGAAGGGTGAATCAGCTAATATAACTGACCAATTGATGGACTGGTGATTGGTGGTCTTACTCACTTCCGAATCCGTTGATTTGGATACCGCAGCGAGCAATTTTTAGTGATTGGATAGGAATGTTTACAGTGTCACCTCTTACTGGTGAAACGTTGTTTCCTGTTCAGTTCGCGATCTGCCTGGGTACTGGTTTCTAACGGTCTTTGGGTTGGATTCTTTCACTATTTAATTAGGAGCACTTGAATGGATCGTAGTGAGCTCGTGAAGCGTTACTGCGCTGGTGAGCGACAGTTCCAGTCAACGAATTTGGTTGGTGTTGATTTGTCCTACCTGTGCCTATCTCGAATTGATCTGAGTAGGGCTGATTTGAGGATGGCTAACTTGGAAGGCGCTGATTTGACAGACGCTATCCTGGATGGAGTTTCTCTATCGGCAGCCAACCTTAAGCAGGTCAAATTAGCTGGAGCACGACTGAATCAAGCCAAGATGACTGGAGTTGATTTGCAGAATCAGAATTTAGCAGGAACTCAGTTCATTCAAGCTGATTTAGAGATGGCTTTGCTGAGTCAGGCGAACCTTCGAAGCGCTGATTTGAGATCAGCGAATTTGGTGGCAGCCGACTTTGATGAAGCAAATTTGACTCAGGCCAACTTGACTGATGCTAATTTGACATCGGCTAGTTTGAAGCAAGCTAGCTTGAAAGAAGCTAATCTCCACCACGCTCAGTTAGTGCAAGCCAATCTGGCCTTGGCTGTCATGGTATCGGCTAACTTAACTGAGGCCAACTTGCAGGCAGCAGATCTGATGGGAGCGAACTTGCAGTATCAGAACCTCCGCAATGTCAATCTGACCGGAGCGATGCTAGTAGGGGCTAATCTATCCATGGCTCACCTGCAGCAGGCTAACCTCACTCAAGCCAATCTCAGCGGAGCTGACCTCAGCTTTGCCAATTTGTCAGAGGCTGTTCTGGACGGATCCGTGCTCAATAGCACCAATTTGACGGAGGCGATTATCTCGGGGGCAAGCCTGAAAAAAGCGGTTCTCCAAGGGACTAAGCTGACAAGGGCTAACCTAGGTGGGACTAACCTCAGTGAGACCTGTCTGGCCGGTGCAGATCTCCGTCATGCTGCCTTCCGGATGGCTAACTTATGCGGTGCTGACTTAACCGAAGCGCTGTTGGAAGGTGCTCTATTCTGGAAGGCAAATCTAACTGGAGCCATCTGGCCTACTCAGCAGACGGATAAGGTAGATCTAACTCAAGCCATACTACCAAACGGTGTTCAGCACGCTTAGTGAATTAAAGGGAGGGATGGACATCGGATCCAATCCTCTGGTTTGTGTAGGCTGATACATCAATGTGACTCTACTATCCAGAAGGTGTTAACCTATGGCTCTTAATGTTGAGCTTCTTGAAAGCAGTTTTGACAAAGTTAAGCCACGTGGAATGGAGTTTGTGAGTAGCTTTTACGACAACCTGCTTACAGCCCATCCTGAGGCCAAGCCTCTGTTTGCTCATACCTCTATGAAGGATCAGCAAAAGAAACTGCTGGACTCTCTCGTGTTGGTGATTGAGAATGTCCGAACCCCGGATGCACTGGTGAACCCATTGCGAGGGCTAGGTGCTCGTCACGTCAACTATGGCGCATTGCCAGAGCATTATCCGATGGTCGGTGGAGCACTGCTGAGGACTTTTGAGACCTATCTGGGACCTGATTGGACACCTGATGTGAAGGACGCCTGGGTTGAGGCCTATCAAACGATCACTCAGATTATGTTAGACGGGGCCGATTATCCACCAGAGATCTTAAACGTCGGCGAATCGGCAGCAAGCCCGGTGGCTGCGCCATCTACGATTACGGTACCCGAGAGAACAGAAGGCCTATCAGCTGTGCTAGCAGCAACTGTAGGCTTCATCGTGTTAGGCGGTTTGTTAATGCTGCTCTAAGGTCTGGCCTATTATGGCATCTCGCATACTCCAATCATTTTGGTCTCTCAAAACACTGGTTATAGGCATCATGGCTGTGTTGGTCGCTGGGCTAGCAGTCATGTTAGTCTTCCAGCTTGACCAACGGACTCTATTCATGCCGGGTCAAACGTCGGTGGGACACTATCTGTTTGAGACCTCTTGCCACTCATGTCACGAGGGGTTTAAGCCTGTGTCAAACGAGACGTGTCTGCGCTGCCATGAGGCGGAGATGGCCACAGATATTCATGGAGCGAAGAAATTCAGGGATCCTCGTTGGGCTGGGGAGTTAGCCAACCTTAATGCTCTGACGTGTACCACATGCCATGAGGAACATGTCCATATGTTTGGTCGGGGTGTTCATCTTAAACCTGACTTGTGTATGGCCTGTCATTCCAAGATTCCACAGGGTGATCTCAAGAGTCATGAGGGCTTTAGTCCGGACGGGTGTTGGACTGCGGGATGTCACAACTACCACGACCATCGCGCGATTTCGACAGGCTTTTTAGTAGAGTCACTAGGGCAGCCAGACTACCTTCCCAAGCCTGTGTTACCGAAGCGAGTGGTAGAGGGTGAGTTGATGGTAGCTCCGGATCCAGATATCAAGCCGGATCAGTGGGAGGGTCTGTCATGAAGCGTACCGTGATGATTGGCCTGCTGTTAGTGAGCTTGATTGTTCTGTTTGGTTGGTTTCAGCCTGCCTTTGGAGATGATCCAGCGGTAGCATCTGCTGGTAAAGCTGTGGGCGAAGCTGTCACTGTTGAGCAGGCTGTAGCACAGTGGTCAACTAGTGCCCATGCGTTAGCTGATGTCAACTGTTCTAGTTGTCACCAGACGGAGGATACTCAGACCTTTGTGGCTGTACCAGATCACGAAAGTTGTCGAAGTTGCCATGAATCCGAGACAGAGACATTCCTGCTAGGTAAACACGGGATCCGTTTGCTTGAAGGAGAGTCACCGCTAACACCCGCGTTGGCTCGGCTACCGATGAAGGCAGCAGCCCATAACAAGGTGATGAACTGTAATGCCTGCCATGATGTGCATGCTGTGAATACAATGACCGCTGCAGTTGATGCTTGTCTCACCTGCCACAACGATACTCATTCGTTGAACTATGCTGATTCACCTCATGGCCTTCAGTTTGCTGAGACAGTCGATTTACCTCGTCCAGGATCCGATTCTGTATCATGTGCTACCTGCCATCTGCCGCGATACCAGGAAGGGCGCCAGGAGGATGCTCCAGTTTGGGTGAACCACAATAACACCTATACACTGAAGCCACGGGATCGATTAGTTAAGGACGTGTGCATGAACTGCCACGGGATGGAATTTTCTTATTCAAGCATTTTCGACGACGAGCTTGTTGAAGCAAATTTTGCCCACCCACCAACGATTGAACTGGAAACGTTGGAGATGGCGCGAGTCAGAGCTGCTGACCGCGAGAACATCAAGAGTTAAGGGTGGTAGATATGGGTTCATAGAACTCAGGTTGTCCTAATGGTGATTTGCATTTTAAGGAGATGATTATGACCACATCAACCCTCAATTGGACTCGTTCTACAAAGTCTAAGATCACAGCAATCATTGTGTTTGCGCTGACCTTAGTGATCACAGCGGTTGCTTGTTCAGGTGGCGGCGGTAACCAAGCAGCTAATGCAGATGGCATCCCACCTGAAGTTGTAGTGGATTACATCCACACTGTGGCTGCCTCAGACAGAACTGCCTACACACGTCATGTTGTGAATCGATTGAGCACACTAGAAGGGATCGAGAATGAAGATGGCGTTATCGAGGCCGAGGCGACTGAGTTCTGGGAAGAGAATGACGGGATCCCATTGCCGGCTCAAATGTTCCGGATGGGGGCTGAACTAGCGTCCGAAGGTGGAAACTTCACGATTGGTCTCATCTCCACTTGGTATATCAACGATGCCCACGAACCCAGGGGTGAGTTTGAAGAGACTGGCGTGAAGGAAGTGGAAGAGACAGGGGAAACCTACAAGGGTTATCAGGAGGTGAGCGGTCAACGCTACTACTCCGCCATCTATCCTGACAAGGCTGTCGCCCCTGCTTGTGTGAGCTGCCATAATACTCATCCTGTTCACCTAGAGCGATATCCCGACAAGGTATTTGAAATGGGTGATGTTATGGGTGGTGTTATTATCAACTTGCCTCTTGACAATGCCTAACTAAGTTCAAGGTTGGCACATGGATCCTTCCTCGCTAGACCCGTCTGCCGACCTAAACCAATCAGGATCACTAGCTCAAATCCTGGTCTGTGATCCTGATAACTGAAACCCGTTTTCAATCGGAGGCCTAAGGATGAAGCCGACGTTTAAGACATTAGCAATTTTGACGGTGTTATCAATTGTCCTATTAATTCCATTTATTATTAGTGATGTTTACCTGGAGCCACTTCGGGATCAGGCCTTTAGGGCCTATCAAGTTCTGCAGGGGGACCTCTACAAGCAGATTACAGGCTTTGTGACGTTGGGCTTTTTCGCTGGCGAGATGCTACTGACTCTTCGCAAACGCGGACGGCAATGGAAAATTAAGGTTCCAGGATCCGTTCTATTCTGGCGGCAGCTTCACATCTTTCTTGGTGTAGCCTTTATCGGCATTGTGCTGGTCCATACAGGAGGAGACATGGGAGAAAACTTTAACTTCATCTTCCTCCTGACGTTTATTGCTGTGAGTTTGTCCGCTATGCTGGGAGTCGCGGTGGAAACTAGAGTTCTGCTAGCTCCTGCACGAGTGTTTCAACCGTCAGAACAGGGTGGGCGTTCATTTCTACTGATTTCCAAGGGAGCATTGATCCGCAAGCTACGTTCGCTTTGGCTAGGATCCCACATTGCCCTAGTTGCAGCCTTTACGGTGTTACTGGGTTTTCACATCTTCTTAGCTTACTACTTTCAATAGACTGACAACTGAAGACATGTTGGCAGAAAAAAGCGCATTCAAGGCTAGGATCCTAACCTTGAATGCGCAATGCTCAGGCACACTCTTGCATAAGGCTCCTGAGCTCGATTAGACCTTTCTTGACACGACGAGTGATCGTCATCGGACTCACCCCGAATTCAACAGCAATCTGCTTGCGAGTCAAGTTCTTGAGAAAGATGAGCTCTAGGATCTGGCGAGTTGGAGATTCCATGCGAGAGAGGGCCTGGTAGAGTTCGTTTCGCTCATAGTCTATCCCTTGTCGGTCCTGCTCACGACTATCAGGGATCATTTCTCCTAGTGATAGCGCCTGATCAGCCTGAACTCCCGCTTGAAAGGTTGCATCTAAACTTACAGGATATCGATTCCACTTCGATTGCTTAGCGGCCTGCCAATCCTCCAGTGCAACACCGAGCTCCACTGCAATTTCTTGATCACTGGGGTTGCGTCCTAGTCGAGCAGTTAGTTGAATCTGAGCCCGTTGCCCCTGTGTCAATAGTGTCTGCCAGCGGCGAGGTATCCGGACTATTGTACTGTAATCACGGTGGTAGTGCAGCATTGCCCCGCGTATGTATGGAATGGCAAATGAGCTAAACGCACACCCCTGTTGTGGATCAAATCGTTCAATTGCTTGAACAAGGCCGATGGATCCCAACTGTTCCAAATCATCGTAGGGAATGGCCGATTGTCGGCTGAAACGATGGGCGGTCTGACGAACTAGGCCAAGATTTAACTCAACTAATTGATTCCGCAGCCGAATCGAACGCTCTTGCTGATAGCGTTGCAATAGGGCTAGACTCCGCTGCCGTAGATTCTGAGTTGGCCCAGCGTCTACTGTAGCAACTACTCCTCTGTTCCAGCGCGACATAGCAGGTTCTACCAAAAAACCAATAGATCAATTGTGGACAGAGGCCTTCAGTCTGTACAACAGTCATTTCACGGTCTTTGTAGTAGATCGACCTAAACTATATTGCGGATCTTACGCAAAGGCCTGTAGAGAGGTCTTTAAAGTTAATGCTTATTGTCTAGTGTGATACGTCCCCGCAGTTGTCCACAGGCAGCATCCTGGTCCAATCCTCGGGTTTGACGCACACTGGCAGCTACTCGGTAAGACTGAAGCTTTTTGAGGAAAAACTTAACATGCTCCAGATTTGGTCGCTGAAAGTCAACATCTGAGACCGGGTTATAAGGGATTAAGTTCACGTGTGCCTGCATCCCGGCCAACATTGCCGATTGAATGAGAGTAGCTAGTTCACGAGCGTGGTGCATTTGGTCATTCACTCCCCCAAGGAGCGTGTACTCAAAGCTAACCCGTCGTCCCGTAGACTGCATGTAGTCATGACAGTCTGTAAGTAAGTGTTCTAAGGGGTAATACTTAGCTGATGGAATCAGTTGTTCTCGGAGAGATTGATTAGGGGCATGTAGGCTCACAGCCAATGTCACTTGGAGATCATGGGTGGCAAGCTGTGCAATTTGCTTGGTGACCCCTACCGTTGAAATCGTGATATGTCGTTGACTGATTCCGACATCTTGATTCAACCGCAGGATAGCCTGGACCACAGCTTCGCGGTTTAATAACGGCTCCCCCATTCCCATAAATACAATATGGCTCACTCGACGCTGAAATTCATCTTGGATAGTCAGAACCTGATCTAATATTTCATGAGTATCCAAATTACGCAGGTAGCCACCTTTACCCGTTGCACAAAATTCACAGGCCATTGGACAGCCAACTTGAGAAGAGACACAAACGGTTAAACGTTGTTCGGTAGGGATCCCTACAGCTTCAATGGTTTGACCATCAGTAAGCTCTAACAAGACTTTCAACGTACCATCCCGAGCTTGAGATCGATAGAGTACAGTAGAGCGCCCTACAGGGTATTGACTGACATGAGCCCGCCAGGCTTTAGGTAGAACAGTAATCTCATCCAAGGAGCGTACACTTTTACGGTAGATCCAGTTATGAATCTGCTGGCCTCGGTAAGCAGGCTGCTCCTGAGCGGTGGCCCATGCTTTCAAGTCTTGGAGTGACTGCCCTAGAAGAGGAGTTAATACCATGATGATAGAACTCAGGACGACACTCTTAAGGCTAGACGGCTCATCACAACTCCGCCAGCTTAACTACTCTAAAGCCAGCACCTAGTTAATGTGTCCTCACTACGGAGAGAGGATGGGCTTCTCTGTGTGGGCTTATCTTTCTCTGGGTGGACTTATCTAAATAAGCTCATCCACACAAAGCTCTCTACCATATTTTTGCGGTATCAGATCTCAAACCATCAAATCATTTACATTGTGTTACACTGAGTTCACGCATGATTGAGAGTTGCACCCCTTCGCACGATTATCCCTTCGCACGATTGAGTTACTCACTGTTATCTAAGAGGTCCCTTTATGGACGCCAAGGGCGAATTTGAATTCAACTCTATGTTGTCGATGGAGCAGCAATTCCGGCAGCGGGCTTTCGAGAGTATGGTGGAACGCATGAGCCTTGAGCAAGCCCGTGAATTTTTGGTTAAGCTTCATCAGCAACTGATATTACAGGAAGCCACCTATCGTAATTTGCTCCGTGATAGGCTGATCGACTAGTCAAGCAAGACCGGCCTAGAAAATTAGTCATTAAGGATCCGTTATGCATGCCCTGTCCTTACCCACTTGGTGGATCCATGCTTCCAGCGTTGTGGAATGGATTACTGCAATCCTCCTAGTCTGGGCCTATGCTGAGGCTTCCCAGGCTAGGCAGTGGCGCTGGCTGGCTTGGGGTATGTTACCTGCGTTGCTGGGGGCGATGTGCGCATTGACCTGGCATTTCTTCGATAACCGTTCCGACTTTGAATGGATCGTGATTGGACAAGCATCATTTACACTGGTTGGGAACTGTACCCTGGCCCTAGCTGCTTACCGGATTTGGAAAGTTAGCCAGGATCCTTCAACATCTGACGAGACAGATTAGACCATTTTGAGTGAATCCATGAGTTAATCCAAAGAAAGTACGGATCCTGCCACGGTAATGTTGAAAAACAATCTATTTGCGTTATCCCTTTTTCCCTACCTAGTGTTTCTATGGTTTCTAACACGGACACCTGGGACTCCAAGGTTAGCTCTAGTGGGGTTCTACGTCCTCCTTTTGTTTGTTGTAATTACCATTCCAGCTGGGTTGTATGCAGAGCAGTCCCTAGGATTATCGTTAGCTAATGTAGACTGGCTACACGGCGGAGCTGAAGCCTTCTTGACACTGTCTAATATCTTAGTAGCCCTAGGATTCAAGACAGCTATCGACCGCCACCGGTCCCAACCAGATCCAGACTCAACCCTCGAATCCTGAAAGTGACTGAGCTATGATGAAGGGTACCCACCTTGCGCCGTCAACCTAGACCTCAATGTCCTATGACTGCTACTATCATTGTTCCCAAAGTTAAATTAAAGCATCCCCCGTTGAAAGTGCACACAATGGGAGATCAGGTGTTGCGACAGCCGGCTAAGCGGGTCAGCAAAGTTAATGACGATATCCGCCAGTTGATCCGTGACATGTTGCAGACAATGTACAGCATGGATGGGATCGGGTTAGCTGCTCCGCAAGTGGGGATCAATAAGCGCATCATTGTGGTGGATCCTCAACCAGATAAAGAATTTGCACCACCGATGGCTCTCATCAATCCAGAGGTTAAAGACGTCGATGGCACTGAAGTGACTGGGCAAGAGGGCTGTCTCAGCATCCCTGGGGTCTATTGTGATGTCATTCGTCCGGATGGCATTATTGTGTCCTTCAAAGATGAAACTGGACGCCCCCGTACCATTAAGACAGACGGCTTACTCTCTCGCGTAATTCAACATGAGATTGATCATCTCAACGGTGTTCTCTTTGTTGATTTGGTTGACAATGCTCTGCAACTTGATCAGGAATTACGTAAGCACGGGTTCAACATGCAGGATGTCCAGCGGCAAACGGCTTAAACTCTTGGAGTGAACACCAGCTAGGGTAGTGGCACCAGTAACGCAGGATCCAGTTCCAGCGAGCGATTATCAAAACCGATCAGTTGCCAGTCAAAGGGTTTCCAGCTTTGTTTTTGCCAGGTGAAGTCAAACGGATCCGTCAATGCATTTACTTCAGTCTGAGTTGCTGAAGCGTAGGGCGAGGTCGGGGTGCCGTCAATCCCAAATAGAACTGTGGCTTTCCCCTGCTCAAAGCTATCGAGGCTAACCTCCAGCGATTGGATATCAAACGATAATCGGACAAAAGTCTGGAAAATTTGCTCACTAGTTTCCACCGCAGTCTGTTGTGTAAAGCCCCATCGATCGCTGTAGTCACTGGCGATGAGCTGCTCCACACGTTCCCAACGCTTAGCTGCTACAGCTTCAAGTAAGTGTCGAGTATGACGCTCCACCTGTTGCTCTGGTTGCCAGTGTTGGTTGAGGATCCCTCCTATCACCAACAGGAGTACTCCAGAGATGATGCCAATCCGCAGTTGGGGAGATAGTGAGCGTGAGGGTTGCGAAGATTTAGCCCGTATCATACTGCCTCTGTATTGGGTCTTCTCGTTGATCAGATCTGTAATTCACTTGGATAGTGCCAGGTAGATGGATGTTTTTCCTAGGAATAAGTCATGAATAGAATGTCATAACGCTTCACCGCATAGGATGTCGTAACGCTTCATCACGAAGTAGACTTCTCCTTCTCCTTTGGACCAGCCACAGCGCAAAGACTACCAGACACAACCCGCCAGCCCTGACTTCCGAGAATCCATGTGCGAGTGTAGCGGCTAGTTCCTTCAAAAGTTATTCCCCTAAACATTCCCGCTAAGTTTGCTAGTACGACTGTAATAGCGACTGACTCATGCCGTTGAATCTGAATATCAATCAACTCGATATGGGCAAATTGCGTAGTGCCTGAGCGATGCAATTCCAGATCATCAGCTTTGGAATAAACACTACCCTCCGGACCAACGAACAAGAGACGCTCATCCAGGAGGTCATCAAGCTCGGTTACATTACTCGTCAGCATTGCAACACGGAGACGCTCTTCTAGGCCAAGAATTTCGTTGCGTTCAGGTTCCACTGTGTGTAAAAAGCAAGTTCCCTACAGTCATACCACAGTCCAACTACAGACTAACTAAATATCATTCCGCCATAATTGACCAGCAGGCTTTGGCAATAGCCCAATCTTCTTCAGCGCGCACAACGACCACTCGGATCCGTGAGTCAGCTGTAGCAATATCGCGATCCATTGGGGACTGCTGATTGAGCTCAGGATCCAACGCTAACCCTAACCATTCAAATGCCTGACACGCGGCGGCTCGCACTTGAGGAGAATGTTCACCGACGCCACCAGTAAATGCAATCGCGTCCAAACCCTGCAAACTGGCTACCATAGATCCCATTTCAGCTCGCAACCGGTGACAGTACACTTCAAACGCTAATGTGGCCTTAGGATCCTGTTCACTAATTAGCTGTTGGATCCGACGCATATCTCCGGACTGTTGTGAGAGACCTTTCAAACCTGAGTGTTGGTTTAACTGCTGGTCGAGCTCGTCTACACTGAGGCCCGTCTGACGTAAGAGATGAATAAGGATCCCTGGATCTACAGATCCCGACCGAGTCCCCATCATTAAACCGGCTAGAGGGGTAAAGCCCATGGTAGTATCCACACTTCGGCCACCCGATACAGCGGCTAACGAAGCTCCATTGCCCAAATGACAGGTTAGGATCCGCATCTCATTGAGATCTCGTCCCACCAATTGTGCCGTCCGGTTGGCGCAGTATTCATGACTAATGCCGTGGAAGCCATAGCGACGGATCCCTTGTTTATACCACTCATAAGGGCCAGGATACACAGCTGCAGCCTCAGGGAGGTGACTATGAAAGGCAGTATCAAACACAGCAACCTGAGGCGTTTGGGGCAGCACGGCTTCGATAAGTTGGATCCCTTGTAGATTGGCCGGGTTATGACTGGGAGCCAAAGCAATCAATTGATCAATAGCTTGTTTGACCTCCTCTGTGACACGAGTGGGTTGACGATACTTTTGCCCCCCATGCACAACTCGATGGCCCACCACAGTGATATCAGAGAGATGGTCGAGAACCTTGGTCTCCCCATCCGTTAGGCTAGCCAGTAACCGCTGCATCACTGCTGCTCGGTCATCAGAAGGCAAGGTTTCGGTGAGATGGTGACCTTGGCCCGACAGTTTTAATTCTGCTTGGCCAGGCTGGTGAGACCAATCAATCTTGCCGTCCCAGATCGGATGTAGGGGATCACTTCGAGACGGATCCTCACTCACATCGTACAGACAGCTTTTCTGACTACTCGATCCAGCGTTCAGAACCAATATCTTCATCAGTCAGCCCTCTACCGCAGCATCCAATGTTTAGCGCCACTCCTATTATCATCAGCACGGTTCCCATGGGATAGGGATCTGTCCTATGACAACAAGACTGGCGCTAGTCTACATCAGCTCAGAGGGTGGTATCTATTGAGGCGATGCACAGGATCCGGTAGCAGGGACAACAGCCTCAGCACTAAAGAATCCTGTCGGTGTCACCGCAGCTGTTACGGCATTGTTCCGAGTAGTGAGGACAAAGGATTCAATAGCTGCTGGATCCTCTAGGTCACTTACTAAGCCTTCCAACTCCAACGTGCTGGTATTCACCTGGTTCAAGGCATAGTCAGCAGTAGCCGCTTGAGCTGGATCAGCAATGCTGTTGTTCTCAATATCAAGGCAGAAGCGACTGTCGTTCTCGGCGCTAATATCGACCGCATTCACATTGCCGAGGGTGGCATAGGAGAAGACATTACCCCGAACGGTTAAGTCAACGGAGCCAACGCCTGCTAAGAGGGAGGCCCGAGAACTCGTGACCTCAACCCCCTGGCTCGACACACTGGTGATGGAGTTGTTGGAGAAGTCAGCCGTAACCTGACCATTGTCGACATCAGCGAAGAAGGCATTGCCATTAAAGGTGTTGGCATCAGCTGTAACTTGAATCTCTTGGTTATCGTCAAGGCCATCCTCTTCAACGAAGAAGGCGGCAAATGCACTATTGAGGTTGTTAAACGTCACGCCTGTGAAGCCAGTTCTCAACTCACCTCGCATCTCAACTAAGGATCCTGTGGAGGTGTTGGTGAGCGTTCCCCCTGTCACGTTGAAGGAACCGAGCAATCCGGTATCGTTCAAGGCAATCACAGCACCACTGGATTGGTCAAAGGCGCTGGCACTGCGTGACGCAGTGATATTGGTAAAGGTGACCCCTTCTGGCGCAATAGCAGAACCGATACTGACCGCAATCCCATCCTGAGTAGTGATCGTATTATTGCTGCCTTGGATAGCAATGGTGCCACCTGAAGCCAGTAACCCGCGTCCCGTCGTCGTTGAAATCGTAATATTACCATTGAAGGTTGAGAGTCCACTGTTGCTGACCTGCAATGCAGTCTGGGATCCAGAGTTCAAGTTAACAGGACCATCGAAGACAAAGTTACCCGGTCCACTCACCACGATTGAGTCGTTACTGCTATTTCCAAAAGTGACATTGGCATCAAAGGACACAGTCGCTGCTGGGTTTGTTGTACTGAGTGTCAGGAGTCCAGCACGGTCAACTGTAATACCGCCTGCCGGTCCTTGAACCGTCACAGTCTCGCTGAGCGGCGGAATGTCATCACTCAAGGTGATAGTCTGTCCACCAAGCCCCTCTTCAAAGGTGATTGTATTGTCTCCAGCGAAGGTATTGGCGTTGATCAGGGTTTGCAGCAAGGATCCTGGACCACTATTGTTCGTATTGGTCACCACAAATGGATCTCCTACAGGAGTTGGGGTAGGTGTTGGTGTTGGCGTTGGTGTTGGAGTCGGCGTCGGGGTAGGTGTTGGTGTTGGAGTCGGCGTAGGCGTAGG
>CAYUEE010000098.1:0-17365 GCA_964443615.1 uncultured bacterium
ATCACCGCCACTTCAGTTACTTGACAGACTGTCGTCTCAACCCGTGATGTTGACCAAACTGTTCTCCTTGTCAAACTAGCCGTTCGCTGTTGTCTCCAGTCGTTGGATCTCGCCGTTCTACGATTTGGGCAATGACAAACAGCGCCTGAGTGACATAGTCTAAATTGTCATTGAGGTGTTTCTGATAGACGAGAGAGCGAATCCGGGCCAGCAATTCCACATGGTCAAAGGGTTTAGACACGAACTCATCTGCACCAACCTCAATCCCCTTCACTAAACTGGGTTGATCCTGTAGGGCGGTCACCATCACCACAGGGATCAGGCGAGTTAGATCGTTGTGCTTGAGCCGATGACACACTTCAAACCCACTAATGTCGGGCATAACCACATCTAGCAGAATTAGATCAGGTTGGAGCTCATCCACTGCACTTAGGGCTTGATACCCACTAGCAGACTCACTGACTCGATACCCTGCTGAGCGTAGTAACCGGCTCACCGACCTCCGACTCGCAGATTGATCATCAACCACCAAGAGATGACCAGGCTCAGGATCCGGTGGGACAAACGGTTCCGTGGGGAGCAGTGCACTAATCGAGGGGGGCAAAGTGGCGATACCTTGCATAAGGACCTCACAAACCTGGGACCGACAGTATTCCTTACTCGGGCAGCTTAGATGAGCTTACTCACTAATTTAAATGCGGCGCGTTATCAGGGATCCGTGGGTATCAGTTCCGCAGGTTTTATATAGACCGCTGTCATTCGCTAGAGACTCAACCAGAGCCGTCTGTTTGGGGCTGGGTATCCAGGGGTCTGTATTACGGTAACTGTAGTAAGCTTCCAAGCCATCAATCCCCAATTCAATTACCCGAGTCACGATATCGGTGGTAGACCGGGCATAGCGACAGGGATGGGCTAAAATCGCCAAACCGCTAGCGGCATGAATTGCATTGATCACGGCCTTGGCTGTGGCTCCCCAGACACTAGATCCTCTCAGATAGGGGGCAAGTGCTTCATGCTTAGGGTCGAAGGCATATCCCAGGATGTGGACTTCACAAGCTAGAAGCTCGCAAGTAATTTCGACGCCTGACCATAGCTGAGCGCCACTCGTTCCCATTAGTGATTGAGCCCGGTAGTAACCCTCAACGGAATGGTGATCCGTAATAGCTAATCCTTTGAGCCCAAGCTGATACACTTGCTCGACTAAATGCTCAGGGCGGAGCTGACCATCAGAGAAATGGGTGTGTAAATGGAAGTTGTAATCATAAGGACAACTGTCGGGACCAATGGACTGGAGAACAGTTATAAGCTCGTGCAAGGAGGCAGGGGCAACAGGGGATAGGTTCACAACCATAAGAATGGATCCACTCATCAATCGATCGTTGGCATGGGTAGCCGCCGGTACTACGGAGACTAGTCAACTGGACGGTATTAGCTAGATCCTTTAAACACTTAGAAACACGCCTTAAGCACTTAGAAACACACCCTAATGGTCACAAAAACTTATAACTTGATAACTTGTGACCATAATAATCACAGAAGACCCGATTGCTATGTTTTGCGCATTACACTCCAGGGGCTGGGTACGCTTGGGCTGTTCTCTCCTATTATTGAATGGGTCATCGAACGGATCCTTAAATCAAACTGTGAGTAGAGACAGAGCAGGATACCTACTCACAGTTGGTTCTGTTGTGTGACAGATGCAACTTAACTGATTAGGATCCTTTCGCTAACACATCACTAGCCGCTTTAACACCGGTACCAGGGGTGAATGCGGTGTACCCGACAGCAGTTAGGCCCGCTTCGATGGCAGCTAGGGTCATCAAAATATCTCGGTCACTGACAAAGCCCATGTGGCCAACTCGGAAGATTTTGCCTTTGAGGTGATCCTGACCCGCTGCGAGTGCGAGGTCGAACTGCTTCATCAACACTGAGCGGAGCGCATCAGCATCAATGCCGTCAGGAGCCCATATGGCAGTGACCGTTTTGCTAGCAGCAGATTCGGGATTCGGCAACAGCTTGAGTCCGAGGGCTTTGACTCCGGCTTGTGTGGCGGCTGAGAGACGCTCATGGCGGGCAAAGATGGCATCGAGCCCTTCTTGTCGCATCATGTGGAGGGTCGCCTGCAACCCATAGATTAGATTAACCGCGGGAGTAAATGGAGTTGTGCTTTTACTCAGGCTTTTGCGGGCCAGCTTGAAGCTCCAGTAATACTTGGGCAAGGTAGACCGTTCGGCGGCGTCGAGGGCACGGGGGCTCACTGCGACAAAGCCCAAACCTGGAGGTAACATGTAGGCTTTTTGGGAGCCGGACGCAACGATATCTAAGCCCCACTCATCCATTGGGACCGACATAGCTCCCACACTGGTAACCGCATCAACGATCACGAGGGCTTCGCCGTGGGCTTTAGCTAAGGCAGCAATCGCTTTCACGTCGTTGGCTACACCGCTAGAGGTTTCGCTGTGAGTTAAGATAACGGCCTTGATAGTTTTGTCGGTGTCGGCTTCTAACTTTTCTCTAAAGGCCTCAACGGAGTAGGGGACGCCCCAATCGGATTCGATCCGTTCACAATGCATGCCAAAGGCATCAGCCATATCAGCCCAGCGTTCGCCGAACTTACCATTGACCCCACAGAGCACACGATCACCAGGACTCAGGACGTTGACCAGACCAGCTTCCATGGCTCCAGTCCCGCTAGCCGCAAGTACATAGACATCCGATTCCGTCTGGTGCAGCCATTTGAGATTGGCGGTTACCTCATCAAGGATGGCGGAGAACGGTTTGCTCCGATGTCCCATGGGGGCTTGCGCCATGGCTAATAGTGCTGTTTCAGGTACCGGGGTAGGTCCTGGGAGCATCAACATCAGTTTGTCGTTCATCGCTTGCCTCGCTTTCCGTGCAGATCCAAAAGAGTACCTAAAGAGTGAAGACCCTCACCGTAGCAAGGGTCAACCGACTGATATCAGTCCGGGGTCTGTCGCTAGCACATCTCGCTAGTACACTTTTCCAGTCCATCTCAGGAGACGACTAGAACACAGGAGACGACCAGGACAAAGGTGGTGGCCAGATTCGAACTGGCGGATGGGGGCTTTGCAGGCCCCTGCCTTACCACTTGGCTACACCACCATCCACACCGTTGTGACGACTGGACACAACAGCCGTCTAAGTATTCTAGCAGCTCCTTCGAAATTGCCTGCTAAGTGATGTCAAGTTCCCTCACTTTTCCAGTCTGCTTAAGGATCCTGTGAAGCAAAGAGCTGCTGACTATTACTACTTAATTGTTGGTGTTAGACTCTTATTTGATGAAATCATCTGTTCGACTTGTGTGTTCATCCTAATCCGTATGCTAGAGGGGTACCCGGATCCTCAGTAGAACTCAGTGTCGTAGCTAAGACACCCAATAAAATTCAAAAAGTAGTGTGTTGAAGTGCAAAATTAGCACATTAGTTGATCAATTGAATACATCTGTAGATCTTGGGTTGAGATTGTTACTGAGACTTTGGATCACTAGTAAAATTGGATTAATAGCAAAATGACCTGACGTTCTACATCCAGAACTAGGTCGGATTTTATAGCTTATTTTTGGGTATGCGTATCACGGTGGATTTTGGAAGATACGGGTGTTAGTATGTGTTAGGCTTGATTTGCAGGCTGAGCTTTTCGAGTAAATGAGTCACCGCTTTTCAGCTTTGGGCTTGGATGTGGGGAACCGGCGTATTGGAGTCGCAGGGTGTGATGGGCTAGGTCTCCTAGCTACTGGCTTGGGTGTTATTCATCGACAGCAACTGAAGACTGATATTGCTGAGCTTGATCAATGGATTCAACACCGCGAAGCCCAAGTTTTGGTGGTAGGCTTGCCTCTGCTAGCAGACGGATCCGTGGGGCCACAAGCGCAAAAGGTGGAGCGGTTTATGCGAGCAGTTCGAAAAACAATTGAAATTCCTATTGAGTACGTAGACGAACGCTACACCACTGTTCAGGCTGAATGGGACCTACAGGAAGCAGGTCTCTCGACGAGACAGCAGAAAGGAGTAATTGATCAACGTGCCGCTGCCATCATATTGCAACAGTGGTTAGATCGCCGTCTGGGACTTCAATCGTCTGACACCAGGTCAGTGACATCTACCTCCGAACGGTTATCCCCTGAACTTGAGGATCTATCTGAGCCCAAAGCTCCCGAGAAACCTGAAGCTTGAACCCCATAAAAATCTATCTGATAGCGATGGATCCGCACCCCTGTCTGGGCTTCTACTTGAGCAATGAGCTCTGGTGGCAGCACAATATCAATATCTAGGATCCGTTGATCATCCAAGCAATTGATATGGCTGTGAGTGTGAGGAAAACGACCATAGAGGCGACCCTCCACCCGTTCTAAACGTTCAATAATACCGTGGTGAGCAAGGGCGTCTAGGTTTTGATAAACGGAGGTATAGCCAATGGATTTACCCTGTTGTGTGAGGCGATTATAGATGTCACGGGCACTGAGGTGGGCATCAGTTTGCCATAACAGTTCAAGGATATAGCGACGCTGCAGGCTTAGACGAAGTTTTTGGTCCCGACAACGCGCCAGGGCCTCCTCCAATGATGTGATCGGTAATGATGGGGTTAGGTGGTCCATACGTCTCTTAACAATTCCCTCACAACGGCACTGAGTGACCGGATCCAGCCTTAGATTACTGGGACAGGATCCTTGGTTCTCCAGCGTTGAGATCTCCAGTATTAAATCGCTACCATTAAACTCTCTGGTGCAGGGATTTCCAGCGTAACGTTCAAGGCCAAGAGGTGATCCACTCTATATTGCTTTGGATCCTGGTCTGGGTGGCAACGGGAGGAAGAGCACAGAGATGAGAACTTAGACTGTCATGATCTCCTTTTCCTTGTCGGCCAAGTGCTTATCCACCTCTTTGACGTAGCGGTCGGTCAACTTTTGAATATCGTCTTGGAGAGAGTTGGACTCATCTTCTGAGATCTCGGAACTCTTTTCCTGTTTGCGAACTTTATCAATTCCATCGCGGCGTATGTTACGGACAGCAACTCGGCCTTCTTCAGCGAGTTTGGCCACATTTTTGATGAGTTCTTTGCGGCGCTCTTCGGTTAGAGGTGGAATGATCAAGCGCACGACCTTGCCGTCATTGTTGGGGTTTAAACCTAGGTCAGACGTCATGATAGCCCGCTCAATGGCACTCAGGGTGGAAGGGTCAAAGGGTTGAATACTGATCGTAGATGAGTCAGGTGTAGAGATATTAGCCATAGCGCGTAGGCCGGTGGGGACACCGTAGTATTCCACTTGGATGCGGTCTAGCAAGCTTGTACTCGCCCGTCCAGTCCGAATGGTGCTGAAATTGCGCTGGGTGGCTTCCACCGCTTTTTTCATAGAGTCTTCGATTTCAGATAGGTTCATAGCAGCCTCCAGGACCAATTCAACTGTCGATGGTGTCCGTCGATTCAGCACAGATCCCGACAAGGGATCCAGTCAACATCGGAACGCTCGACTATTTTACAAGATTGGGATCCTAAACACAGGAAAAGAGCAGACTTGAAGGTATTGGACAGCACGCATTGAGGACCTCTCCTCCTTGGAAAAGGGACAGGTAATGGCAGAGGCTAGTCAGTCTAGGGTCAATCGATTACATTACGTGTGATCTCTTTCCTGATTACCAATGTCACTTCGACCCGACCTTGCCCCCGCGAGCGGCGACTCCTCCCACTCGACTTTGCTTCCTCTATCACCATGTTTGCCGGTTCACCCTCTACGGATCCTGGCATTGATGGTCTCGATGGTGCTGTCAGGATCCGTTGCGACCGCACAAGAGGAACCTGAATTAACTGTATTGCGTCAGCTTGGATCTCAAAGCTGGCCTCAGGTTGCCGCCCGCTTAGAGCAAAGTGACATTGACTACCAAACGTTGGATGGATCCGATCTAACCCCCGAGACACTCGCTCAAACTCAGGTTCTCTTTTTGGCGAATGTGGAGCAGTTAGATAGTGATCAGATGCAGGCGATCTCCGACTGGGTTAATCAAGGATCCGGTCAACTGATTGTTAGTGGGCCTCTACAAGTGCCACCGGAGTGGGAGCAATCGACTCGGACGTTATTAGGATCCTATTGGAGTCGCAATTTGGCCTCAGCCACAACTGTGGTTCCTACCTCGTTTTCTAGTAGTGAATGGGCACAAGGAGTGACAGCAGACACGCAGGTGGAAGGTGGCTTTCTCTTGCCCAATGCTGTGAATAGTCGCTTGATCGCTCGCTGGTCTGGGTTTAACCGGGATGCTTATGCCGTCATCGCAACCCAACAATCCGTGTATCTAGGCTGGCGATGGGGGGAAGTGGATCCAGACGTAGATGAGCAATGGTTGGAGGCTGCGTTATCCCGAGCTGAGACGATTTTGGCGAAGAGTACTGAGAATCTTGATGCTAGAGCCGTGCAAGCGACGGATCCGTCACTAGACCAATCGTCCAATCCAACGTCTGTTCAATCTGCTACTCCTGCACCTACGTTTACCCCTCTTTTTCCAGCAGGCACTCCCAATCCTGCCGTGGATACACCCAGCCCGTCCATTGTCGATGAACAGGGATCTGCTCCGGATCCCACGTTTACACCCCTCTTTTCCATTGATGATCCAGGGATTGGCGCTCCGTCTGTGTTGAAAACTCCTGCTCCAGACTTTAATACTGAAACTGAAACTAGTCCGGTTATCACAGCTGCTCCATTAACGGTGAATACCTTTGAAGTGTTGTCGATGAAGTTAGAGTTACGTAATTTAGTCGGTCGAGTTGAAAGTGCTTTGATTTTGACACAATCGACTCAATCTAATTCCCGGCCTGATACAGGGTATGAGAAAGTCATCGCCAATGCTCGGGACGTGATTCGTAATTTAGAAGACTGGGTCATGAATAATGAACACACCAAAGCTCGTCAAGAATTTGAACAAGCCCGAGCGCAACTGTGGGCCAACTATCCTATCAATGCCCTCACCACCCTGCCGGAAGTCCGCGCTATCTGGCTGGATCGGGGTACCATCGTTGAGGCTGGATCCGAGCAGGGTTTGGCGGAAGTCTTCGATCGCTTAGCTAATGCCCGCATCAACACCGTCTTTTTCGAAACCATCAATGCCGGCTATCCAATCTACCCCAGCCGCATTGCCCCCGAGCAAAATCCGTTAACCCGAGGGTGGGATCCCCTGCGCTCTGCTGTGAAGTTGGCACGGGAACGAGGTATTGAACTGCATTGTTGGATGTGGACCTTTGCGACTGGTAACCGTCGCCACAATGTTCTCCCCGAAATTAGCCTCCCCCGCGATTACATTGGTCCTGTCCTGACTGCTTATCCCGACTGGGCTAATCTTGATCATCGCGGTCGTTTATTTCCTGGCGGGACCCAAACTGAAACCTGGTTGGATCCGGCCAACCCTGAAGTCCGGGCTTATCTCCTCGCCCTTGTTGATGAAATGATTGAAGACTATGGCGTGGATGGGATCCATCTCGATTACATCCGTTACCCGTTTCAAAATGCCGCCAGTGGGGTTACCTTCGGCTATGGCTCCGCTGCACGTCAACAATTTGAACAGATGACGGGGGTGGATCCGTTGACTTTAACTCCCCGCGTGGATCGATCCCTATGGCAACTCTGGACCGACTTTCGAGTGCGTCAGGTAGATTCCTTTGTTGGAGACGTCGCGAATCTGATTCAAGCTACGGATCCTCAAGTCATCTTATCTGCAGCTGTCTATGCACTGCCTGAAAATGAACGCGTTCAAAAACTCCAACAAGATTGGGAACGATGGATCACAGCAGGTGATCTTGATTTACTGATCCCTCTGACCTACGCCGGTAACACACGCCGGTTGGCTCAATTGGTCGAACCAAATTTGGATATTGTCAAAGAGTCGCCTGTGCTCTTCCTCCCCAGTTTGAAGCTACTCGATCTCCCTAAGGTGGAATTTCTTGATCAGATGCAAGTGGTCCGAGATCTCCCCACTGGAGGCTATTCATTGTTTGCCGCCCGTCAGCTTACCGATGAGCTCCAAGATGTCCTCAGCCAATCTGCCCTCTCGTCGAGTCAAATTCCGTACCGGGATCCCTTCAAAGCAGCCCAAGCTCGGTTTCAAGTCCTCAAAAGTGAATGGGACTTTTTACTTGACAGTGATTCGATTCGGATCCTCGATGATCAGCGGGTGGCGTGGTTACAGCAGATCAATGATGTTGAAAATGCCTTGAGCCGACTCGCTAACAATCCTAGCCAGGATGGTCTGACTGCCGCTCAATCTACGATTGAAGAGCTCCGGTTTGAGCTAGAGGAGTGGATGCGTTTAGATGCCCTCCAAAATCCTTACCGCCTAGAGACTTGGACCAACCGTTTGGCAGCTATGGAGATCCTGCTGCGCTACGGTAATCGAGTGCTACCTCGGTTGACTGCAATGGAATCTCAGTAATTTACTTGAGATACTGCATCGGATCCACAGCTTTACCGCCGCCAGGTCGAACCTCAAAGTGAAGGTGCGGACCTGTACTCCATCCGGTGCTTCCTCGACTCATGATGGTCTGGCCCTGCTGCACATACTGACCCTTCTGCACATAGAGTTGACTGCCGTGCGCATAGCGAGTCACCAGGCCATTGGGATGTTCAATATCCACACGATTACCATAGCCGTCCCGCCCCCAGCCAGAGAAGATAACGGTCCCTTCCATCACAGCTACAATCGGTGAGCCTACAGGACCAGCAATATCGATACCCGCATGGAAGCGTCCGCGTCGCCAACCAAAACCAGACGAGAACTGTCCTTGCACAGGCCAAACAAATCCACTGGATTGAGTAGCAGGTGGAGGGGCAGTTGGCTCAGGTTGAGGTGTCACCTTCAAGGGGGGCAAGGTCAGTAAGGGACGAGGATGTATACGGGCCTCCAGCAACGGATCCGTGGAGGTGTTTTCCGGCTGTGGATTCACTGCATTTGTTTCTGGTGTCGCCGCTGGCTGAGATGCTCTCGGAGGCATTGTTAGTAAGGGGACCGGTGTCGTCCGCATTGCTGACACGCTAGTGCCTGGTGTGGGCCTGGGTTCTGGTGTGAGCTCAGGTTCTGGAGTTGGTGTTGGTTTTGGAGCCAGAGGCGGCATTGTCAACATGGGCCTGGGTGTGAGCGTCGGCGTAGGCTCTGACGTTGGCTCAGGTGTTGGCTTTGGGGTGGGTTTTGGCGTTGGTTCAGGTGTTGGTTCTACCTTCAGTGTTGAAAGTGGTGTCGGCTTTAGTACCGGCTCAGAAGTTGGCTCGGGTGTTGACGTTAACTCAGGAGCACTGTCTGATGTTGGCAATGGAGTTGGCTTTAATATTAGCTCAGGAGTTGACTCTGGCGCTGGTCGAGGGGTTGACTCTAGCACGGGTTGAGGGGCAAGTCTTGGCGTGGGTTCAGGAGTCGATTCTGGCGTGGGCTCTGGAGTCGCAACTGGAGTGGGTTCTGGTGTTGGTGCTGGAGTCGCAACTGGAGTGGGTTCTGGTGTTGATGCTGGAGTTGCAACTGGAGTGAGTTCTGGTGTTGGTATAGAATCTGGATCAGGGGCTGAGGGAACGGGTTCGACAACCAGGGCTAAGTCTGTATCAGGGATCCGTAATTCCTGGCCAATGCTTAAGCGATTCGGATTTTCTAGTTGATTAGCTGCAATCAGAGTGGGTTGGGACATTTGATAGCGGACGGCAATCTGTTCGAGTGTATCGCCCGACTGCACAACATGAACACTCGATTGCTGTTTCGTCTCAGGAGTAGGAGCTGTGGTCGGTTTCGGGGGTAGAACAGGTTGGAGAGAGGGCTTCGGTGTGGGTGCTGGATTTGCTCGGGATCCGGTAAGGCTAGGGGTTTGTCCTAGGCTTGGATGGCTAAGATCCTGCAATTGATTCATAACCACCAGGGCCGCTTGCGCAATACCAAAACCCTGTATACCCCCCTCGATAGTCTCATCCGATTGAGCTGTATGAATGGAAGGGGCTGGTGTAGCCACGGGTTCCTGACGTGAGAGCTCAGCTTGAATTATAGGACCCGTGGCAGATGAAATGGCCGAATTTGATTGCACAGATAGCTGGACCACCAACGTTGGGTCAGTATCAGGAATCGCGAGTTTTTGGCCAATTTGGAGGCGGTCAGGGTCTGTGATGCCATTAGCTTGCAAGACAGCTCGGCGTGTCAACGAGTACCGGCGAGCAACAGTTTCGATGGTGTCTCCAGCGGCCACAGTGTGGATCTGAGTGGAATTGGATGAAGCCAGAGGATCCTGCTGCACACTAGGTTGAGTACCTGATGGCAGTTTGGCTTGAAGAGGAGTTTGCCCCTGCTTCAGTGCTAGCAGGGTCTTGAGTTCACCCGGAATCAATACCTTTTGACCTGGCTGAAGTCCGTTAGGGGACGAAAGCTGGCTCGCCTGGATGATTTGCCACTGAGGGACACGATATCGTAGCGAAAGGGACTGTAATGTTTCGCCAGGACGAATCTCCACAATTAAGCCAGGCTGGCTCGGAATCGATAGGGTCTCGCCTGGTGTCAGAGGCGTCTTAGCGGTAATCCCGTTAGGAATCGTAATGGCGGTTGCATCTAGCTGATAGTGCTGGGTGAGCGTCCAGACGGTATCTCCCGGTTGCACGACGTGTTGCAAAATCCCAGCTTGAGCATCGCCTGTCGTTAAGGTTCCTGCATCCAACTCTTGCTGAGCCCGGACAAGATCCTCGACGTAAGTTTGCTGTAATACCGTTAACAGAGTGTCGTTAGACGGAGGAATTAGCTTGACTTGTCTCATCTCCACTCGCCGCTGCAACCACATGCCGCCAGCTAGGCCTGTCACCATGGCTAAGGCTGCTACCGCCGTGTGCAAAAGAGCTACCAATCGTCGTTGGGATTGCCGCCGCCGCCGTTGAGTCCGGATCCGTCGTGTCGATGAACTAACCTCGAACTCAACGGCCCGACCTTGCTCTAAACGTTCTAGCTGCTGTAGCCAGGTCAGGATCCTGATCGAGCCTTGCAGGAGAATTCCGGCCAATCCTGGCTTGAGCTCAGGTGATCGTGTGATCGAGATCGCATCGCCCAGACGGGTTTGCTCCGATACTGAAAGTGGCTCCGTCGTTAGATACTGTGAGCGCATAGATGGCGGTTGATCATCGTAAGAAGCACTACGAGTAGTGGCAGAACGGTGGTCTCTCGCGGTATGCTGTAGACGATTAACAACTGCTGGCGTAGCAAAATGCTTCGCAGCCGCAGGGCTTGCCTGAGTCAGCTGGTACTGATCTGGCTGGCCTGATGCTGATGGGTCGCTTGATGGCCCAAGCTTTGTGTGTTTCAAGCGGTTCTCCTCATATCGAAGCGAACGAAACAATGCTACAGGCTGTAGCAAGGGTCGAGAAATACGAAAGGCTACAGAGTGTGTGCGATGGTTGCACTTCCGCCGCACTGCTTCACACTGTCTTCACCCGAGTGGGTTAGAGAAAAGCACTCACGATAGGTTACCTTAGTTAACAAATCCAGACAAGTTGTTGCGCGTACATCTTTTTTCGGCTACATATAGCAGACTGTTCAATTGTCTTTTCGAGCTTTGGTCTTAACAGGTCACGGGAGACGCCGTCTGTTACTCAATTGCTGGACTGTACAAGTGGACCCTAGGTGTTACTGGGTAAATCAGATTCGGCAATGAGTTTGAGTCTACTTGTCCGTTGCTTACAACACTCGGTAGAGCCCAAACTCTAAACCACACCGGATCTGTAGATTAGGGTGCAGCCAATGGCCTTGACAGTTTATAACACTCTCACACGACAAAAGGAGCGGTTCCAGCCGCTTTTCAAACCGGACTCCAACCAAGGGTCTCAACCTGAGGATCCCAGTCAATTGGGGCCTTGGGTGAATATGTATGTCTGTGGGGTAACAGTATATGACTACTGCCATTTAGGTCATGCACGCACTTATATTGTTTGGGATACCGTGCGGCGATTTTTACAATGGTCAGGGTATCAAGTGCTCTATGTACAGAATTTTACCGATGTGGATGACAAAATCCTGAAGCGAGCGGCAGATGCAGGACTTTCAATGGCGGAGTTATCCCAGCGCTACATCGAAACCTATTTTGAAGATATGGACCGGCTCAATATTCTCAGAGCGGACTGCTATCCCAGGGCAACTGAGTCATTAGCCGCAATTATCGAGTTTATTCAGTCGCTAGAGTTAAAAGGATTTGCTTATCGAGTTCAACATCACCATGAAGATGTCTACTACTCGGTCCGGTCGTTTGCTGACTATGGCCGGTTATCAGGGCGCAGTCTTAATGACATGCAAGCAGGAGCCAGCGGTCGGGTTGGAGAGGATGGTGTAGTCAAACAGGATCCGTTTGACTTTGCCTTGTGGAAGTCTGCGCCTGTGGATGAGCCGGGGTTCGACTCGCCCTGGGGTTGGGGGCGTCCAGGATGGCATATTGAGTGCTCCGCGATGGCCCGAGCAACAATTGGTGACCATGTTGATATTCATGCAGGGGGAGCTGACTTAATCTTTCCACACCATGAAAATGAAATTGCTCAATCAGAGCCGATTACGGGGAAACCATTTGCAAAGTACTGGTTACATAACGGCTTCTTGAATATTAACGGCGAAAAGATGTCTAAATCACTGGGAAACTTCACAACGTTGCGGGATGCCCTGGCTGTGTGGGATCCAATGGCACTGCGTCTCTTCTTTTTGCAAACCCACTATCGTAGTCCGATTGATTTAACTGATGAAAGCTTGAAGGCTGCGGCCAACGGCTGGGCTACTTTGAGTAAAGGGATCCTCGCGGCCCAGGCCTTCCTCGCTGAGGGTCAGACTAATGGTCCGGATCCTGATGCGATGGCACACTTTCGCACTGCCATGGAAGATGATTTTGGTACACCAGGGGCATTAGCTGTTGCTTTTGAACTAGCTCGCGATCTCAGTCGGGAAGAGAATGTGTTGAAGCACCAGGGGCAAGTGGATATGGATCCTATTCAACTTCAACAAAAGAGCCAGGCCCTGACTGAAATCACCACTACCTTGGGTTTAGTGGCGACGCCGGCTGAACGGGGGGCTGGGGATACAGGGCCGTCGGATGCCGAAATTGAAGCTCTCATTGTGCAACGGAAAACCGCAAAAAAGGCAAAGAACTTTGCAGAAGCGGATCGGATTCGCGACGAGCTTAAAGTCCAGGGGATTGCGCTAGTCGATCAGCCGGGCGGGATGACTCGTTGGATTCGCGAATAAAGTCTAGGAATGATAAAGGATTACTTTTATCGTGGGCAAAGCCCAGAACACCTTGATCACGATGGTCGTACAGTAAAGTTCCCTGCGAATCAAATAAAAATGTTCCCCCTCGTTGCGTGAGGTAGCTGGCATCGGGAACGTAGGTCCGCCAATGACTCAAAACTTCCGTCATGTTGCGCAGTCGAAGGGTCGCTAGCTCGATAGGCCGCTGATGACCGGGGGTACCGACAATGTCGAAATTGGATCCTGTCAGGGGAGGTAGAGGCCCAGCTTTGATCACCTCCTCACTGCCAATGAGTTGAGGGGCTTGTCGATCGCCGACGTATCCACGCCAGACTTCCGCTAATGTGCCGGGACTGCCGAGCCCCGCACACATGAGCATAAGATTGACCCACGCCCGCTGACCACTAGTGAGACCTGGGAGCCTCACTTGAAGTCCAGTGTAGAGCTCCAACGCTTGGTGCAGCTCAGCCTCAGGATCCACAAGCAATGCGTCGTCGGGGAACCCCGTGTACTGACAAAACTGTTGACCAGAGGCTTGATTGCCAATCCCAATGGCCCGAATAATCAACTGCGAGCGAATAGCAGGATCCAATTTTGTCTGGAGCCACCAAGCGTATTCGAGACTATCAAAGTCACCCAGTTGCGACCACACTAGCACCAGAGTATGGGGGGCTTCACCACCATTGAGAACCGGCACCCAGGATCCGTCACTGACACGCTGTCGTTGAGTTCGATTGAGGATGTCGTAGGGAGTCATGGCAGAGAAAAGCGCTACTCTTTCATGCTCTCACATAGGTCCTATAAATATTGGTCGGGCGCCCACCTACTCAGGATTAACCAACATGACATCATTGAGAAATCGGTCTTGCAAGCTTGCCAATTCATCGAGATCGGATCCTTGGTTAACCATAACGAATAGGAGTCCATTGGGTAGTTGACCTACACTGGCTAACCCCCTCACCTCACCGGTCAGGCTACCTGCCTCAATCAACGTTCCGAGGGGGATGTCTCGGGATCCGCCGAGTGAGGTGCTCATTCCCATCTCGGGTAGAATCTGTCCCAGCTTTCCTTCTGTACCCATGTGCAATTGAGCCAGGACATCCAACGCTATCTCAGATGAGAGCAGCGTGTCTGGACGAGGACTGAGGTTGGCAGTTAGAAGGTCAGTGATTTGAGGATCCTGAAGATCGTGCTGACTGTAGAGAATATCAACCAGAGGAGGAGAGATATGACGAATCAAGGGAGCTGCTGCGTGGTGCCGAGAGCTTAAAACCCCCATACCGTTGCCTAAATCTAACTCATCTGATAGAGCGGATTTCAAGGCTTGAACCTTCAGCCAAGTTACTTTCTGCCCATGATATCCGGATTGAACCCAGTGGACTCCATCAGTGACACGGCGGATCCCTAGAGCCTGCAGGTGATGAACTAACCCATTCGGCTCTGCAGACAGTAGCAGAGGATCCAATTCACCTTCAATCATCAAATTGCCATCCAAGGTTGTCCCTTCGAGGGATCCAACTTCAAACACGCGCATTTCAAAGCGGTGGTCCGGTTGCCATGTTCTTAACGCCGCCAAGCTAGTCCAGATCCGATCAAAAACGGGTGTCTCAATAGCTAAATGGGGTCGATGAGCGGCTAACCAATGGCCAGAAGCCGACGCCAGCACAATACTTTGTTGCCGCCGGTTGAAACCCCTGGTATCTAACGACATTAGATAAGCATCTAGAACGGCCGTGTAGAGGGTCGGGCTGGATTGAGTCAAAGGCGACTGGCTGTATTCAAAGGATCCTGGCTTAGCTGTAGGAGTGGGGAGCGGGGGCGGTGGAGTGGGCACTTGACTCAGTCCCGCTTTAGGAGGAAATGGAACAGGCAGAGTTGGGACTGGGAAGGGTGTGGGTGTAGGTAATGGTGGCGGTGGCGTCGGAATGGGAGGCCAAGGATCCTCGGTGGTCGCGGGAATCCCATGGTAGGAGTCTACATCGACGATGAAGTCTGCCTCAGAACGAGAGGATCCAAAGTACGCCAAACTGCCACCAACCACTGCTAATCCTAAGATCCCTGCGAGGGCAGTTAAGACCTGATGACGCATAGATTTCCTCCCTTACTGAGGCCGGAATGACTGAAATGGGCCGAGATTAAACACTCTTACCTAGCGGATCCAGCGGCAAAGCCGACCTGCCCCGTTCAAGGTTGAGACATATCGCTAATTTAAGTCTTCTTTTTCGGGATGTGCAATCGATCCCAGTAGGAGAACGAGATGAATGCGGTTTAGCCACATAAGTCCGTAACTCAGGGGAGCAAACTAGTTTTACTAGTGTTCCAAACCCGCTTTAGATATGCTGTTTATCTCAGCTTTATACGATGTTGGACACTATACACCAATTTCCAAAACCAGGGTGCTACCATTCCAATGTCAAATCTTAACCGGGACTTAACCATGTATCGCCTCTTCCAGTGCTCCCTATCAGCTCTAGTCATTTTTCTATTAGCAAGCTGTGGATCTAGCGTGCCCACCACTGGATCTATTAATGACTCCGACATTAGCGCTGAAGTACCGGCTAGTAGTGACTTAGAAACTCCGGCAACTACCGAAGCTGCTCTAGATAAGGTAACTGAAGATAGTACAGACTTAATTGTGGGCGGAACTATTGCTGGAGCAAATGAATGGCCTTGGGCAACCGCGTTAGTATTCTCCTCCAGCTCTAGCTCTAATGGGAACTTTTGTGGTGGTGCCTTAATTGATTCGGAATGGGTATTAACGGCAGCACACTGCTTGTTCGATGGCTTTGGCCGGGAAATCTCGCCCAGTAGCCTGGATGCTGTCATTGGCCGCTCCAATCTGAGGAATACTAATGGTGAACGGATTGATGTGGTCGATATCATTGTGCATCCGTCCTATCGCCCGCTCCTTGGACCTGTGGGGGGCTCTGACATTGCTTTGTTAAAACTAGCTTCACCCTCTGGGCAACCCACCTTACCTTTAGTCAATCCAAGTCAAACATCCCTGTTCGCTCCAGGTGTACCCGCTACTGTAGTGGGCTGGGGTGCAACCTCCGAAGGCGGATTTGACTCGGATCCGTTGCGGGAAGTCACGGTACCGATTGTGTCGAATGCAACCTGCAACAGTGCCTATGGGGGTGTGGTTGGGTCTGACATGATCTGTGCTGGAGTGCCCCAGGGTGGAATTGACTCCTGCCAAGGTGATAGTGGCGGTCCTTTGATGGCATTTAACGGATCCAACTGGGTCTCAATCGGTGTTGTGAGTTGGGGTGAAGGCTGTGCTCGTCCAGGTCGCTACGGTGTGTATACCCGTGTGGCTACCTATGTGAATTGGGTGAATGCTCAGATTGGGTCAGGATCGCAACCCCCGGCGGGCAACCCTCTGCAGGTGGGTCGTAGTGTTAATGGATCCTTAACCTCTGCAGATGACAATAACCCGACTCGCATCGGTGCTTACAAGGATGATTACGCCCTCACCGGTATTGCCTCTAACTCTGTCTGGATTACACTAGGGAGCTCAAATTTCGATACATACCTTCAAATTGTTGATGCGGGTACAGGTGCGGTTGTGGCAACCAATGATGATCGAAATCGCTTCACAACGAATTCGGGCATTTTCTTCCGTCCCCTCTCTGGCCGAGATTATCTGGTACGGGTCACTAGCTATGCTGTGAATGAGACAGGATCCTACTCTCTCTCTGCCCGGTAGATAACCCAGCCCCGGGGATAATACACGTGGCAGGTAACAAAAAATTACAAAAGTTGAAGTTTGGATGGTTCCAGGTGGCCTAGCGATAGGCTGCCTTTTTTGTAGCCTAGTCATGGGGGTGCTTTCAAGATCACACGACTCATTAGAGTTTTAATCGAACTCATGATCAGATACTGAAGTTCTAGTCAGCGTTTTCACTAGTTAGTTGGTGGAATCCATGCTGTTTTTATCTGCTAAAGTTCTGTGATCCCTCTGAGACATTGATCTCAATCACCTGGGCAGCCTAAGGCTGGAGTGAAGTTTTAACGTTTTATAGGGAAGTCATGAAGAAGCCATTGATCCAAGTTGCGACTGGCTTGAGCTTGGCCGACTATGAAGCCGAGAGGGCGTCAAGCTCTTGGAACGATCAATTTGATCTGAT
>CAYUEE010000099.1:0-17202 GCA_964443615.1 uncultured bacterium
AAGCCTTAGATAAAGTCAAGGCTTTTGAAGTGGGTGGAGTTGACTACATTACAAAGCCCTTTAAGTCTGAAGAGGTCTTAGTCCGGGTTCATCATCAGTTAACAATTCGACAGCTGCAACAGCAGTTACATGAGAATAATTGCCAACTGCAGCAGGAGATCAATACTCGTCTTAAAACAGAGACTACTTTGAAACAACTGAATGATGAGTTAGAAATTCGGGTAGAGGAACGTGCTGCTCAACTCAAGATGATCAATCGGCAGTTGCACCAAAAAATTGAAGAACACAAGCAGGTTAAGGCCTCGTTTCAGTCTACTCAAGCTGATTACCAACGATTGATTGATACGGCCTCAGAAGGGGTTTGGACCACCGATCGGCAGCACACATTAATCTTAGTGACAGCGCGAATGGCAGAGCTGTTGGGCTATTCTATCCCCGAGCTTGAAGGCAAGGATCTGCTGAGCTGTGTGGAACCAGAGGACCGTGATACTGTGGCCCCCTATCTCTATCAACGCAATGATATTGAGGTGTCCCGCTGTGTGTGTCAGATGCGGGCACAGGATGGATCCGAACGGTGGGTGATTCTGTCGATGCAGCCCGTCTACACTGCGGACGGCCAATGGAGCGGAACGTTTGGCACGATAGCAGACTACACGGCTCAGAAACGAGCTGAACTTCTGTTACGGGATGCAACGATGGCGAATGAGGATCTCATCGATACTGTGCATCGTCAGATTCGGAGTACCTTGGTTGCGATCATGAAACTCCTGGATCCACAGAAACGAGGGATCCACGAGCCTGAGGCAGCGGCCCAATTAGACAGCAGTCGCCATCACGTCTATGCCCTCGCCTTGATTTTGGAACAGCTGTGTCAGACGCATCAACTGAGTCAAGTTGATCTGGGTGAGTACCTTAAGGACCTGATGAATCGTCTCCTGGTGACCCTACCCACAAAGGCCCGAATCCCACGTCTAGAGCATCATGTTATCCCAGTCCTGATGGATATTAAAATGACTTTTCTCTGCGGCCTGATCATCACAGAACTGGTCGTTAACTCACTGCAGTAGGCTTCTCCTGATGGAACGTCTGGTCTCCTGTCTCTACGACTGCATCGTGATGATGCGGATAACCTAGTGATGACGTTGATCGATGATGGCCTGCACCTGTCTGATTGTGATCGCAAGAATCCGGCACAGACCCTGAAATACCAACTCATTCAAACGCTCGTCCAAAAAATCGAAGGGACTATTGAACAGTTTAACTGGGACCCTTATCTGGTGTTTAGGGTGCGATATCCAGGTCCTAAGCTAGGAGCCATCAACTGGAGCCATTCAACATTGAAATAGTATTGAAATAACATTGGAATCAGTCAAGGCCCATATCGGGTATGCTACGACGGGGTGAGTTGAGCTTGATCCTTATGGCTTCATCTTCTCTACCGATTATTGGGTGGCGTGAGTGGGTTGCATTGCCTGAGCTGGGTCTTAACCGGATTAAGGCTAAAGTGGACACGGGAGCTCGCTCCTCAGCGCTCCATGCTTTCAATTTTGAGTACTTCGAGCGGGAGGGGCAATTCTGGATCCGGTTTAAGGTCCAGCCCTATCAAAAGGATCTGGAGTCTACAGTGATGGCTGAGGCAATGCTCTTAGAGGAGCGGTCAATCCGGAGCTCAAATGGTCAAATGGAGACACGCCCTGTCATCCGTACCACCATTGATTTGCAGTCCCGATGGTCCATTGATCTGACCCTCACGGATCGGCGCATGATGGGGTTTCGCTGTTTACTGGGGCGCGAGGCCATTCGGCAGCGGTTTTGTGTGGATCCGGGGCGTTCGTTTCTCTACTCACCTTCACCTGTATCGGTTTGACGGGTCTGGCAAAATTGAATGTGGCCATTCTGTGGCTGACTGGATTGTTGTCCTCAAGCTTAGACTTTGTTGTGCTCAAGGTTAGACTTTAAATGAAAATTGCAATTTTATCGCACAAACCCTCACTCTATTCAACTCGGCGGCTGAAGGAAGCAGCAGAACAGTTAGGCCATGATGCCGATGTGGTGGACTATCTGCGCTGTTACATGAACATTACGTCCAGCAACCCCCAAATCATCTACCAAGGCCAGACGTTGAATGACATCGATGCCATTATTCCTCGGATTGGAGCCTCTAAGACGTTCTATGGGACGGCAGTAGTGCGTCAATTTGAAGTGATGGGGGTGTTCTCTCCCAACGGATCCCAGGCGATCTCCCGCTCCCGCGATAAATTACGGTGTCTGCAGATCCTGGCTCGTAAGGGGATTGGGCTGCCGGTAACTGGATTTGCCAACTCGACGAAAGATATCGATGGTTTGGTCAATGTAGTGGGTGGTGCCCCTTTAGTTATCAAGTTACTAGAGGGGACTCAAGGGATCGGAGTTGTCCTTGCCGAAACGGACCAGGCCGCTAAGTCAGTAATCGAAGCATTTCGAGGGCTCGATGCCAATATTTTAGTGCAGGAATTCATTGCAGAGGCGAAGGGGGCAGACATCCGGTGCTTTGTAGTGGGTGAAAAAGTGGTGGCCTCAATGAAGCGGCAAGGGGCCGCCGGCGAATTTCGGTCCAATTTGCACCGTGGGGGGTCAGCAGAGGCGATTAAACTATCTCCGGAGGAGCGTAGTACAGCAATTCAGGCAGCCAAGGCCATGGGGTTGTCGGTGGCTGGGGTGGATCTGCTCCGCTCAAATCGAGGGCCTGTGGTGATGGAGGTGAATTCGTCCCCCGGCTTAGAGGGTATTGAAACATCCACGGGGGTTGATGTGGCGAGTCACATTATCAAATTCATTGAAAAAAGTGCCTCTTCGGGCAAAGGACGAGATCACATCTAGTGCTAGAGGTTGCTACACCGAAACCCCTCAAAATTGGGGGTCATGCCATTGCGCCAGGATCCCAACAGCGGATTGAACTGCCAGTGGCTGAATTGGCAACGCAAACCTCTCTGTCGCTGCCGGTGATGGTAGTGCACGGATCCCAACCCGGTCCTAAACTCTGGATCAGCGCCGCTATCCATGGGGATGAAGTGAATGGGGTTGAAATTATTCGGCAAGTCTGGCAAGAACTTACCCCTCAGACCTTGAAAGGATCCATCATCGCTGTTCCCATCGTAAACATCTTTGGCTTTATTGAACAAAGCCGCTACCTGCCCGACCGCCGGGATCTCAATCGGTCCTTTCCCGGATCTCCACGCGGATCCTTGGCCTCCCGGCTCGCACATCTGTTTATGACGCAAATCGTGGCCCATTGCCATTATGGCCTCGACCTTCACACTGCCTCCCATCACCGCACGAACTTTCCGCAACTCCGGGCCAACCTCAAGGATCCAGACACCTATCGCTGTGCTCGTGCCTTTGGTGCACCCATCATGATTCATGCAGCGACTCGAGATGGATCCTTACGTCAGGCGGCTGCTCAACGGCAGATCCCTGTTCTGGTTTACGAAGCGGGAGAAGCGTTACGGTTTGATGCCCAGGCAATTGAAATTGGTGTGCAGGGGATCCGGCGAGTGTTGGGGGGATTGGGGATGACGGATCCGTCCGAGCAATTGGCACCCTCTGAGCCGATGGAATCCCATCATACGCAATGGATCCGAGCATCTCGGAGCGGGTTGTTGCACCTCACTGTTGCCTTGGGGGAATCAGTAACACGCCAACAACAACTAGGGTGGATTACAGATACTTTTGGGGATCGGAAAACAGTGGTGCGCTCGCCTCGGGATGGGATGGTAATTGCTCTAACGCTGAACCCTCTGGTGAATCAGGGGGATGGGCTAGTGCATCTAGCGATCCTAGGTGCGGTCTAAGGTCATCAATCAGCGCTAATCAGGCACTATGTTGGTATGACTTAGCTTCAGGCATTAAGCGTTGGCCGCTAGGGTTGATAAGACTACTTTAAGAGTAAAGGATAGGGCTATTGGTGTACGCGAAAACACTTGCAATGCTGGCGCTATTGGTGTCACTGGGATCAGCTCTTGTGGCTCTTGAGGTAACTCATGAATCTGGTGAGAATCCCCAGGATGATACTGTTGCCTTGGTTGCTCGTCTCTGGGACCGGGAACCTATAGCTATTGCTGCCACCAATGATTGGCTATTTGGGTCTGATATTCTGTGGCATCGTGGGGATCCTGTGCTGGTCTTTGGCACGAATGATGTTAATCATATCCTGTCCAAGTCGGATAACGGTGAGTGGAACTCCATTGGCGGAGGAGGTCGCGGTATCGTCTTTTCCATGAATGACCAATCCCTTGCCTCACTGCACCGGACGAGAGAAGCATTTCAATTTGTGCGTCTCCTCGACAGCCAATTAAGACGGGTTGGATCCAACAACATTACTATCCCCTCTACTCAAGCCGATGCATTTAGGTACCAATTGGTTGAGCATGCAGAATTTATCGACACCACAATGTATGCGTTCCTGTCTCTTAGTGATGGCAAGACGACTCAACTGCTAATGCTAAGTTCACAGGATCCTGAAACCCGCTGGCAACTCCGGGAGGTGACGGAGTTATCGAGCTGGATCGGTTCTAACTTGCCGGTCCTAGTATCTGATCCGGATCAGATCTACCTCATGACCCCTGAGGAAAAAGGGATCCAGATGCATTTCACTCAGGATGGCGGCCACACCTGGCGTCAAAGGACAGTTCAAATTCAAGATGATCACCAGTCATCTGCCCGTTTACCCGTTCAACTGTTCCACCGTCAGGGGGCTTTGGGCCTGATTTATTTATCGACCCAACTGCCTTTCAATGGTGAAGATAAGATGCGTTACTACTACACCGAATCGGTTGACAATGGTGCAACCTGGAAGTCTGGTACCCTGATGACTGAATTTGCCCCTTATGAAGATGAGGGAGTCGATTACACTGATTTCACGCAGATCAGGGATGTTATGGTTTTTGCACACATTGCCCATGGAGAAGATGGTGAGGAAGGGCGAGTGCTTTTGTCTGATGATGGCATTAGGTGGGTAACGGCTGAGGTAGGAAAGCAATTTGAGCGGGCACCGGACTGGATTTCAGTATCGGCTAACGAAGAGGGAAACCGATTAGTGGCTGCCACTGTACTGGCAAAAAACGGCGATGGAGATGATCGGCTGTTTGTCCAAGAACTCGATTTGAGAGAATAGGCTTTTGCAGGGCAATGGTGCGCTAGGGATCCATCTGGGCTAGAGGGTGGATCCTACTCTTAATACTGTCTAAACGTTAGGCTTCAATTCTGACGACGGACCCAACCATTGATGGTGAATCGGCTATCTGCGAATGTTTGACTGGGGCATTGAATGGGCAAGACTTCATGCAAGCAGCGGCTCAAAAAGAAGACGACACTGTTGTGACGAGGTTCAATATCATGAAATGAATCCGCCGCTACAAAGTAGTTATTCACAATTTTGCTGTCATACAACCGCAATTCTCCTCCAGAAAACCCCTTAGGTTGGTGGTAGAAGTAGTAGACGTAGGTAAACACTCGGCTAGCAGTTTCTGGGCTACCGTTGTCATTATGAATTTTGTAGTAGTTGCCATCATTGTGCATTGTCAATTGATACTCAATATGATCGACTTCAAACGGATCCATCTCTAATGTCTGCAACGCACTAGGTAATGCTAACCGAATCTTGTGGTCCATTAACTGAGCAAAGTCAGGAAAATGGTAGAGCACACATGATTGACGATAATCATCATCTCCTGTTGACACAGAGGTGCTGACGAACTTCTCTTTAGATGCCATCACAAAGTCTAAGAGACGTTCAACCTCGTCAGACGTGAGAAAATTATCCACCTGAATAAATTTGGACTCCACAAACGGATTGGTATCCTGTGTTGAGAGAGACGCCTTTAATGTGACCTCATCTGGGTAGATTACAGGGGCAAGGTGATCGATTAAACGATGGGCAGGCATGATACCCTGCGGATCATGTCTTATTTGCCAAAAATCAACACCATTCTGGTGCGCCACTACTGCACACCGAAAATTCCGCCATGTAAATGACTTCATGCCTGCAATCGTGGCCGGATCCGATGAAATCAACATACACAGCTCATCTCGAGTCAACCAAAACTCTCGGTCGGCTGCATCTCGAACCGCGTTTAGCTGAGCCATTAGTAAGTTGATCCACTCTAGATCCTGCATCATCCTCGTCACCAGAACTCATCCTAGTTAGGATAGGCGCCTCCTGCCCGACACCGACATTTTCTAATTCCTTCTTTACGTCATCGTCTTAATCTCCCTGTTGAGGTGTTTCTATCCCAATCTCTCTAGATAATTTCCGGCCTACTTCTCCAGCCACTCCCGCTGTAGCTGTTTCGGATCCTGACGGACAATCGCCCGCACTCGGTAAATAGGCCGATCCTGGGACTCGTGGTAGGTCCGCATCATCAACTCGGCCAGCAACCCAAACGAAAATAACTGGATTCCAGCTAACACTAGCAATACGGCTAAGATTAATAAGGGCCTATCCCCGATATCCTGGCTTAACGCCAACTTCAAAAAGACAAGATAAGCTCCAGCGATCATCCCCAATGACAGCGCAATTAATCCCAACAGTCCAAACACATGCATCGGGCGCGTCAAAAAGGTTTTGATGAAGTAGATTGTTAGTAGATCCATTAAGACCCGAAACGTCCGCCCCAACCCATATTTGCTACTCCCAAATTGTCGCGGATGGTGGGTTACTGGAATTTCTGCAATCTGTGCCCCCTCAATGTAGGCCAACGCTGGCAGAAACCGATGTAACTCCCCGTATAACCGTAAATCTGCAATCAACTCCGCCCGATACGCCTTCAACGAGCAACCATAATCGTGGATCCGGACTCCTGTGATTCGGCCAATTAACCAATTTGCCACCTTGGAGGGTAATAACCGAGTCAGTGCTGCATCCTTTCGATGTTGCCGCCAGCCACTTACTAGGTCATACCCTTCAGACAATTTATGCAGCAAACGAGGAATATCGGCTGGATCATTTTGTAAATCCCCATCAAGAGTCACAATCACGTCCCCACGAGCATGATTAAACCCTGCTGCCATTGCCGCTGTTTGCCCGTAATTCCGTCGGAGGATCACTGCCTGCAAGTCGGACCGCTGTTCCGCCATCTGGCGTAGCACGCCCGTAGAGCCATCGCGGGATCCATCGTCAACGCAAATGATCTCGTAGTCCAGTCGATGTTCCTGCAGGATCCGTGCCGTCGCGTTCACTAAAGTTGGTAGGCTATCCACCTCGTTGTAGATCGGGATCACCACCGAAATCTCAGTCAGTAGCGGCATGACAGTATCCTAGAGCAGTTGATTTAGGATCCTATTTAATCAACAGTTTCGTCAGAATCCACTCCTACTGCCTTTGACTCTACTGTCTCTGCTACCACTGTGGATCCAGGTTCTGTGGACTCGGTAGGTTCCCCGTCTACCACCGTCGCTGCATCGACATCAACAACACCAGACTCGGATCCTGCTAATTCAGGGGTATCGGTGAACTCAGCTTCTGGTACTAGTTCAGAATCAGGCATGGTGTCAGGATCCTGGGGGGGGTCAACCGGATTGCCTGCCTCGTCGACCCATGTTGGCGTGGCTTGCTCCTTCAGCCAGCTCATCACCTTTGCTGTGATCAACTCATCGTGTACCACTTCTTGCAGCCGCTTCATATTTAATTGACGTCGATCTCCCTCGTACCCTCTGAGAACCTCACTGACCCCCACCTCTAATTCCGTTTGACCAACAGCAATCTGTTCGCGTTTAACAATCTCACCCAACAACAGCGTGCGCCTCAATCGATCAATCGCCTCAGGATGGAAGCGCTCCTCTAATGACTTTAGGCTGTCCTCTGGCAGTTGCGAGAGAAATTGCTGGATATCGTTGGCTGGTAAGCCTTGCTCCTTCAACGCACTCAGGCTGCGAGAAATCAGATGACGGATTTCTTGCGTCACCATTGATGGGGGTAAATCAACCTCAGTAGTCTCCAAAATGGCACCTAGGAGTACCTCTTCTAAGTTATTCTGGCTCTGGATGTAGGCTTCGCGCTCAAATCGTCTTGCTAAATGCTCTTGCAGTTCCTCGACCGTTTGGAGATCTGAGATTTCTTGAACAAACGAGTCATCTAAAGTTGGCAATTCCTTTTCCTTAACTTCATGCAAAGTTACCTTGAATGTTGTTGAAATACCTGCTAACTCTTCGTTGAAATAATCATCCGGGAATTGTGCCTGAATATCTTTCGTCTCCTCCAACTGCATCCCTACAATCCCAGCGACGAAGCCAGGAATGAAGTTAGCCTCTTCTAAATCCAAGCGAAAGTCAGTCCCTGAGACATCCTCTAATTCATTCCCCTCATCGTCAAAACCGGCAAAATCTACAACCACAACATCTCCAAGCTGGGCTGCACGATCCTCAACTGGGATCAGGGTTGCACGTTGATTCCGCCACCGATCCACGGTCTCCTCAAATTGATTTGGAGTTGGATCAGCTCTCTCCACCGTGATCGCGAGATCTTTGTACTGCCCAACCTGAACATTGGGATAGACTTCAACCGTTCCCGTAAACGTCAAATCAGTCTCAGGATTGAAGGCGGAGACCAACTCCTGTACAGAGGTTTCCAGTTCAAACTGAGTGATGGGCTGAATATCTGACTCTTCCAACGCCTGCTTAATGGCATCATTGAGGAGATCATCCATTGCTGTGGCAGTAACGCGCTCTTTTCCCACTTGACGCACTACCAGTCCCCGAGGTGCCTTACCCTTGCGAAAGCCTTGTATCTGCACGTTCTGAGTCAAGTATCGCAATGTCTTTTCGTAGGATTTCTTGACTTGCTCAGCTTCAACCACAATGGTTAGGCCGACGCGGCTGCCAGCTCTCTTTTCCTGGGTCACTTGCATGTGGAGAGAAACCTATTGCTTACAACGAGGGTTACATCGTACTGATCAGTAGAGTCAGCCTGCATCTCAGCTAAAACATCTCAGCCCTAGTAGCTGACCCACGATCCGATGGCTATGCTAACTCATCTTGGTTGGAAGAACAGATGACTGAGCCCTCCGGATCCCAATTGTTAAGGTTTTCTTAACAAGATGACTGAGTCCTGTCGGCCTCCTGCCGGTCTCAGCTAGCGATCAGTTCCCATCAACTCATGCCTAAACAGTCAGGATCCTAAATTGCTAATATTCTAAGTGGATGGGATCCCAAGGTTTAGGATCCCGGCTATCTTGGTTGAGAGTTGATCCTAGGTTGAACTGGAGCTCTCTTCCGCAACAGTCGCTTCAACATCAGCATCAAGAATATCAGCGCGCTTGGAAGGAGGCAGTTGCTTTACCGCAGTCTCTAGTTCCGTTAGCATCTGCTGCAGTTCATTGATATGCTGCTCCTTCTGCTGAATTGACCGCTGCTTCTTGCGGGTTTCTACAGCTGACTCTGCTTGCCGCCACCAAGTGTAGATCCAAGAGAATATCGCGCCAAACCCAGCTGCACAGAGCAGTTCAACAGCAAGGGGACTCTCTAGGGATACCCCTGGAATGAGGTTAATGATGGCCGGTTGTGCATTTTGCATGGAGAACAAGGCTACAGCGATCAGGGCCACGATGAAGACGAGGAAATCAATCTGTCGCATGGGATGGGATACCTCCGTTGGAATTTAATCTCTATCACTTTTACCGTGTCTTACTCTGAGTGAGTAGAGCTTGCGATAGTTCTTGACTTCTCTACGCTAGTACAGCTCCCATCAGTGAACTGAGTCAGGACTGCATCCATTGATCCTCTGTCAACATATCAAAAGACAATCGCCCTAAAAAAGGCCCTTCAAAAAAGCCCTTCAGCGTCAACCTTGTAAGTCAACGCTTTGAACTGCATGGATCCTTTTGAACTGCTGGGATGGATCCTTGCCTTTCAGAAGGCTAAATTTTTTGAGGGTGATAAGATAAATCATAAGCTTTAAATTTGACACGGCATATCTCACTAATGCAGCACACTATGGATGGCAGTTCCACTCATTCCACGTCCTCCTCTGATGTTCTAGTGATAGGAGCTGGTATTACCGGACTTACCCTGGGCTATCGTCTACGGCAACACTCAGTCAATGTCGTTGTTGTTGAAGCCTCTCCTCAAGCAGGTGGAGCCATTTCCACGCGTGTGGATCAAGGTTTCCGTTGGGAAGAAGGTCCAAACAGCTTTACGCCGTCGCCTGCCCTCCTCAACCTCATTGCTGATGTGGGACTTGCCGATCAACTCATCTGGGCCGATGGTCGCCTCCCACGCTACGTCTACTGGGATGGAGAGTTACTCCCGGTGCCGCTTAATCCTGCCGCTGCTATTACCTCTTCTCTTCTTACTGTTGGAGGTAAGCTGCGCGCACTGCGTGGGGTTTTAGGGTTTGTTAGCTATCCTCCTGGTTCGGATGAATCTGTCCAAGCCTTTTTCTCTCGCCAGCTCGGATCCCAGGTGACGGAACGATTGGTTATCCCCTTCGTTTCAGGAGTATACGCTGGAGACGCGAACCAGCTCAGTGCTATGGCAGCCTTTAATCGCTTGGCGGGTCTAGAATCTCGCTACGGTAGCCTGTTCGCTGGTCTGACGGCCACAATCACTACACCCAGGTCGAATCGACCCCCTACTCCTCCAGTCTCTCCTGAGATTCATCCTCAACCGAAATCTGGCCAACTGGGCAACCTGCGAGAAGGCCTTTCCCACCTTACCGATACGCTGACGGGTAAGCTCGGCTCCGCCCTTAAACTAGAATGGAGTGCGCAATCCCTGCAACCGGTTCCCCAGGGCTACCGTGTTCAATGTCAAACCCCCACAGGATCCACCACTCTTACAGCTCCCATTGTGATCCTGACGACCCCGGCTTACCAATCGGCCAGAGTTCTGGATCCCCTAGTCCCACTAGCGGCTGCGGTGCTGCGTCAAATTCCGTACCCCCCTGTAGCGGTAATTGCCTTGGGCTATCCTCAATCGGCTCTCCCGGATCCGTTGCAAGGCTTTGGCCACCTCATCCCCCGCTCTCAGGGCTTACGGACTCTGGGAACCATTTGGGCGTCCAGTTTGTTCCCGAACCGTGCCCCAGAAGGCTATCACTGTTTCCTAAATTTCCTCGGCGGAGCCACGGATCCAGCATATGCCCAGTCCCGAGGGCTTCCCACCATTCCCGATCTCAGCGCTAGCCAACGAGCCGAGTGGGTTCACCGAGAATTGAGTCAGATCCTGCTCAAACGATCCGTTGAGCCCATTATTTTAGGAGAGCGTCTCTGGACGAAAGCAATTCCTCAGTACACCATCGGTCATCTAGATCGCCTAGCCCAATTACAGACAGCGCTGGCCCCTCACCCGGGTCTCAGTGTCTGTGGTAACTACCTTGATGGCGTGTCGGTTGGCGACTGTGTGAAGCGAGCTGAGGCCAAAGTGCTTGAAGTTCTGGCGCAGTTACAGGATGCAACGCCACCAGTTTACTAATTCTCGTTGAGACCCAAACTAAACCAAACGCACCGGATCCTGATATGGTTGGCGTGACAGCCGCATGGATGAGGAGGTCCTATGCCCAGTGGAACTAATGTGTTAGGAGGATCCTTAGCTGTGTGTTGCGCGGATCCGATGACAGGCTTCTACCGAGATGGCTACTGCCGCACCGGGGCTGGTGACCTGGGGGTTCATGTGGTGTGTGCTCAGGCTACTGAAGCCTTTCTGACGTTTACCCGACAGCGTGGTAATGATCTTAGTACCCCTCGCCCAGAGTTTAACTTTCCTGGACTCAAGCCTGGGGATCATTGGTGTCTGTGTGCCTCGCGTTGGCAAGAAGCACTAGAGGCGGGTGCTGCCCCTCCTGTTGTGCTGGCTGCGACCCATGCTGCGGCTCTAGAGCATGTTTCTCTGGAGACTCTCAAGCAGTACGCATCGGATCCAGTTGAGGAGTGAACTGTCATGTCAGCCTTAGCCGAAGGACTAGACCGCCTGAAGTCCCTCTTAGCTGAGCTAGAGGAGCTAGCCATTACACATCCTGTTGAAACTACCAATGATGTATTGGAGACATTAGAGCTAGCCTCTGCGTTTGAGGTGTTTGAAACTGAAGCTAGCCAACTGTTACTTCAAACATCAGCTAACTTGTGGGAACGTTTGTCCCAGCATGAGCTAGAAGGATCCGACCTGAACTATGTAATTGAACAGATGACCTCAGTTGGCTTCACCCAAGCTGAAATCAATCATCTCCTAGTTCTGGATGACGATGGGGGAGAGGGCTAGATAGTTTTACTCCTCCTTGCTGCCCCACTACAGTCTCCGCAAAGACATCGCTGACTAAAAAGGGGACCCTTCTAGGTATCCCCTAACTGATTGCTATGGCAGAAACAGCTCTAACACAAGCATCGAGCTTTATAGATTAACCTGATCCCCCTCAAAGAACCCTCGAATAATCAAGATTGTGCCAGCAGCAGACGGATCCGTACCCACGTTTTCAGTCGGATATTCCTGTTCGATCTGGAACTCACCCGTAATGTCTTCAGCCGCAGTGGTTTGATCAAAAATCAGGACTAGATTGCCTCGGCCTTCACCACCGCCAATATCAGAGCGATTAAAGGGACCCGCAAGCTGAGACCCTCCTAAACTCCGGAAAATGAAGGGACCCGTCTCTGAAACCAAACCTTCCAACCGTACAGGACCTGTCCCGGATCCATCTTCATCCCGCTCCGTCCGCATTGAGAAGAAATAGTTGAACACTGTGGGTGCGGCCGGACTCGGTGGAGGGGTAAGCTGAGGCACAGGCGTGGGGAACCCAGAGCCCGGAGGCAAAACCTGGACAAAGTTGACAACGGTGCTCACGTTGGCTGGATCAAACTCAGCTTCAACGCGACCATTCAACAGTCGCCGGATCCGAACTAACTGATTAGGCAGTATGGCCCCAAGGGGCTCTGGATGACGAGCGGGATCTGGGGTAAAGAGGGTGGACTGAGCACCCGTTTGCAGAGCACCCAGCGATAAAATCTCAGCCTGGTTGACCGTGAAGTGAAGTCGTGCTAACAAAGCTAGTGGATCCTCACCATCACCGGAGCCTTGGACTCCAGCTTCTTTCACCTGGAACGCAGCTGAGAATCGGCCATCCTGCAGAATAGCGGTGGGGAATTCATCACTATCCGGTAGAACATCCCCTGACACAGTATTCAAGACTCGAGAAGACGGCGCTAGCATCGAAGCGGTCCCTTCTAATACAACAGTTCCGCCATCAAAACTAACGTAAATATTCTCAACCCGTAATGTCAGGTTAGGATCCGTCGGAAAGCTAATGCTTGTTGGATCAGGCTGCTGGGGCTCCCCAGGTTCTTCTGTGTCTCCTGGAGGACTTGGAGTTGGCAAAGGGGGAATAGAAGCAGGTTCACCTGGAACAACACCAACAGCCTGCTGGGTCCGAAACGTGCTGCCCACACGGATCCGTTGGTCGTTAAGGTTAGCGGCCCTTAGGGTTATGCCGCCCAGCTCTGTATAAGCCAGTAGTAGGGCATCATCGGGCGCAAACGCACGAATTTCCATGGTCGGGATCGTTTGCGCTAACTGAATCGCCAGCGTGTTACTATCTAGACTGGCATCTAACGGCTTCAAAACAGCTTCAACATTTTCAAGTCTCGCTTCACCACTCCCCTGATTCTCTGTTGCTCGCACTGGAATTCCCAGGTCAAACTTAGGATTAATGAAATCTAGACGTAAACTGAGGGTCTCCAGGACAGAGCCAGGGACAAACTGGTACTCAGTTGCCGAGACAAACTCCTCTCCACTCACACGAACGGGACCTGGCAATGCCGGTGCATTATCAGACTCCCCGCAGCCAGCAAACAGTAGCACCCCGCTGAGCAGTGCAACTGAGTAACGTTTAAAACTCATAACCAACTTCCTCACACACACCATGAACTTTCAAAGAGGTCTACAGCCACTACGGGTGATCCTCAGCCACCCCTGTTCGCTGCCATAATACACTATATGTAGGAGAACGGCTCGCCTCTTCTGAGGTTGGTTACAGAGCCCCTGAGTGGCCTCAAAATCCACTTGACAAACCCCTATGATGAAGTAGAAATAGGGTCAGGCACTCTAGATAATACTTGGGGGGAGAGATCCCTGCCTCAGGTAATGGTGTTTGAAATGGATCCACTGGACTTGAGGGCTTCTGCCAGACAGCGGTTCATAGGCTGTTGGATCCGGTTAAGTTGTGAGGCGACTCAGTATTCTGTTCTCAGAAGTGATGATTGTCTCAGAGCGGCTCGCCTGAGGTAACCAGTTCTTTTTTTGGTGAGAGGAGAGGAAGAACAGATGAATAGGGTTTCAGAGGCACCACTGGCTCGAGGTATAGCCGTGTTGCTAGTAGCTGGGCTAGCTCTGGTATCAGCCAGTAGCTGTGACGACGGTAGGGATGCTGTCCCCTCGTCCCTGACAACAGTGAATAATGATGGAGATCCGTTGCCTACTCCGGTGGCAGTAGCACCTACGATTGCTCCGAATCCATCGTTGACAGATCCACGACCAGGACCTGACTTTGGAGTCGTGACTCCGCCCCCCGTTGTTATCGACCTACCCCCGCAGCCAACTGGCTTAATGGAATTTATTCAAGATGGCAACATCGCTCTAGGCTACCGTGTCATTCTTGATGGCTTGACAGTTCGGGGTGGAATTGCTGATGTTGATGTCCAAGTGCTCAACATTACTTGCGGAACAGACGTTACTGGCGTCCTGAACTCCAGCGCAGTGGCTCAATTTGAAAACGTACTCCTGGGCCGAGGTAACACTGAGGTTGACGCAGCTGACTTTGGTGGACAGCCCGCTACCGAAGCTGGAGCAGTCGAAGATTTTGACTTTAGCTTCATCTTTCCTACTGATCCTACCTTTTTCGATGATGGTCGGATCCTGTTCCGAGCTAATCGTACTTTCATTGACGCGGGAGGCGAGCCATTTGAAGCTCCCAGTGGAGACGATGTTGTGCTTGTACTTACTATTACCGATACTTTTGGCCAGGTCTTACGGTTGGATGACAATGAATGGGGTGGTCCCCTCATTGATGATGATTTCGACGATCGCGTGATTACAGGCTGTGGTGCATTGTCTGACGGCCTACCTGGCTTAGACTAATCGATCTCATCGATCTCAGATTGAGCATGTTCAAGGATCCTAGCTTTGTGGTGTGAGGAGAGTGTGATGTCTAACTTATCTAAGGTTTTGTTAAAAGGGGTCAGTTTGGCCCTGCTGTGCATAGTGGCCATAGGGTGTGACGAGAGTGAACAAGAAGTGGCATCCTTCGTGCCTGGGCCCAGCTTTGACTCGGAAGGGACTTCAATTGCCCAAGGCGGGGGGGGTGTTGGGACTCAACCCGTTTTGGATGTTCAGCCTGACAAAGGTATTAGTGGGCCCATCGGCGCCCCAACCAATGGTCCAGCGGGTCCTCCTGCTGCAGCTCCTCCCATTGTGGCAGGTGATCCTGTGGCGGTGCCAACGCCCACCCCAACCCCGACGCCTCTTCCAACCCCCACGCCTACTCCGTTCCCTTTCCCAACAGGCTCATTGGCCTGTGATACATCTAACGTGATCAATGGAGCTGTCCTAACGCTGAATGCCACAGTGCCGGCCGGTGTTGCCACTGTTTCTGGGATTACCATTACGAACTTGACGCGAGGCCTGCAAATTCCAGCAGAGGGTGCAGCACTGACTATCGAGAGTCCTGTTTTAGACAGCGCAAATGTCTTAGGGCGGACAGAGCTAATTAATGTTCAGTTTACGGTGCCTTTCAATACCGCCATTATCTCTGACATTGGTAACGGCGATACTTTAGTCCTGTCCTTGACTGTCACAGACTCTTTAGGTCGTATCCTTGTGTTGGAAACCCTGCCGTGTATAGCCTCTGTCGATGCAGGATCCTTGCCTCGTCCTCCAATCCCGCCGGGAGCTGTTGTGTTGGAGCAAGTTGATCTAACTGCAACGGGTTTTGAACTGGCCCAAACTGGAGATACCGGTGTGGTCGGTTTTGGGCCTCTAGTGGGGCCAGGTGCACTTAGCGCTGACTTTGACGGACCTGGATCGACTGCTTTCCCCGACAACGGTATTATGGAACAGCTTTGCATCGGTGGGACACCGTTCTTCCGAGGTAGTAACCGTCCTGTGCTGCTGATTAATGAAGAGTTGGGTTTGTTCGAAGAGGTTAACCAAGGTGTTCTGGCACCATCCTCAACATTGAATACCCCGATTACGCTGGCCGGTCAGAGGTTGATTATTTTCATTGACGGCAATGGATTCCTCCGGTTACAAATCAGCCCCTCTAACTTTGATGAACTCTATCGGATTAACTTCTTTGAGGGCCGGAATCTAAACTTCCGCATTGCTGAGTGTCTGGACGAGTTAAGTTTCAGTGACTCGACAGCTTTGATTGAGGGAGTCCTGGACTCAACCGTAAGCTTGTTCACATTACGCGGCACGGTAGACGGTATCAACGAGCCAGATTCAACTAATCTTGGATCTATTGAGGGAGCCATCTTCACCTCCGCCGAACCACTACCTCTGGGGCTGGTTGATACGGAGGACCCTCGATTCTCTGGTGTGATCAACCTGCTCGATGTCTCTAACAATCAGTTGCGTTCGGATGTCTCGCTTGTGATTGACCAGGTCGGAGCCCAGCAGACTCAAGCTGCCCTCAGTGACTTGTCTGTATCGGACGGCTCAGTGAACCCTGTGTCTGGGAACCCACCTTTTATCTCGATCAACGGTTGTTCAGCAACAGCTACAAATAATCGTGTCTGTGGGCGCTTCCAAATTAATCAGCCATTTGCACCTACAGCCGGACCAGATGGTGACGGAATTAATCCTGATGTCCTGGTTATCTCTGGAACGTTTGAGGGACTTCTTGAGACAGCACCCGCTGAATAGATATCTTCTCTGGTGGGGGAGGGCTCTGACCTTCTTTCCTGTTTCTCTCTGAGGGTATCTAAATATCGATCTGGGAATGAATTGATGACACGCTTCTGACTGTGTTGCAACGTCTGAAGTCTGGGATAGCTTGGGTGGCCTGGCCAATGACATGTAGATCTGAGTGGACATGTAGATCTGAATGGGTATATGGATCTGAATGGCCCAAGAGGCATAATGAGTCACCACCTTGCCCAGCATCTGAGCCACAACTGTTGATTACTGAGGATAGGTTATGGGTATTCATCCAAAACTGATGGTTTTACTAGGATCATTATTGGCTTT
>CAYUEE010000100.1:0-17162 GCA_964443615.1 uncultured bacterium
GGCTTAAGAAATGGCTATTCTCAATAAGCCTACCTTTTTGCTGTGACCAAATACCCTCTAGTCTATGTTGATTCACCCATGTCGATTTAAAAAATTAGATTTAAGAAGGATCCTGTGCTATGACTAGCGTTGAGTAGAGAGTAAGCAGAGAGCAATCATGAAGTGGAAAGACTTGTTAGCGAACTATGCGCCCACGGGATTAAAGCTGACAACACCATTTCTTGAACTAGAGTTTGAACCGCAAGAGGCAGACAAGGATGCAGCTTGGGAGCTCTACATTGAACTTCTGACTCGTATCACCACTCAGACTTTGGCAGAGGGATCTGGAGATGAAGAGACAGCCCTAGCCAGCATCTACAGTATCTTTGGCCTGACCCGCGACATCTTGAAAAAATACAATCGCACCTGTTTGGAATTTAGTAAAATCGCGATTCCCGTTCTTAATCAAGTGGTTCGTCCCTTCACAGCAAAATGGCATCGGCTGTCTCAACAGGGAGCTTTCAAGGATCCCTCTCAATGCCAACTGTTTCGGACTGAGTTACGTGAGCTACAACCTCAACTGATTCGCTATACCTCAATGCTTGCTCAGTTGGCTGATGTGGAGGACCTAACTGAATTAGAGCCCACCCAGTCGTCCAGACCTACAACTTAGGAACTACAAGCTGTTGAGATAAGACAACAGGTCAGCCATTGACTGAGGATCCGGTTGAAACTGAGGCATTGGAGGTGTGTTGCCACTGGTCACTTGTTCAATTACGAATATTTCAGACCGACGGGACTGTAACCCGCGCAAGCTTGGTCCCACCTGACCATCCCCAAAGGATCCATGACAAGCCGCACAATTCTGAGCAAACAACGACTCGCCTCGTTCTGGGTTCCCATGAGAAGCTAAAACATCTTGGACATAGGGATCCGGCTGAGCGAATGTCCGAAATCCAACAAGGCAGAACAGACCCATCAGTAATGCCACCGCAACCAGCTGAGCAACTCGGATCCAGTTCCGAGAAGCTAACCAGTTCTGCTGATGTGTGTCCGTTAATGTCTGCACGATAAAAATGAGAGAAAAACTTCTCAATCGTTTACATTTCATCTAATAAGATAGCCTAGACGCTAGAGTCTGCCAATATTCTGTAAAAGTGTTTACGATTGCTTAAGGTTTTGCTTAATGATCCTGGTTGTGCTGCTGGGGAGCTAAGCAAAGACCTTGCGCATAACCTCAGCTTGTGTAGTTGCACTGACATCGAGGGCTTGAATGACAGGGATGGGGGAGGCAGCGCGGTTGACCAAAGGTACGATGTGAGCAAACGGTTCGGCAGCCCCATAGCAGATCCATCCATTAATCTTGCCGAGGTGCTCTTGGCACAGATACTGTACACCAGGAGCTACGCCTTCGTACTCCGGTCGAAACTGTGGAGACAGAAACCACTGAATGATCAAAGCTGAAGCGTTCTGAAAAAGATGCTCTATCAAAAATAGAGGAGTTGAGTAATCACTAACAATGGACACCATGCCTTTGCGTTGCGGGATACTAATGGCCGGTGCCCCTCTGGGAAGTGAGTCGGATCCTTGAACGATCCAGATCCAATTGACCCAGCCAAGAACATCCTGGAGTGGTAGATGGTCAAGGTGAGCCCCTCGGACTGCCGCTCGTGTCATCTTTGAAGCTAAGTGTTGGGCATCGGGTTGTTTCAGCTTCGACTGTAGTAGAGCAGCACTCCGGCCATCTGTGCGCAAAGTAGGCAATAACCGCTTCAACGTAGCTCCACTGGGCTCTTCGAGTATTAACTTTTGTAACTGATCGGTTGATACACCTCGACCCCAATCTGACTCTGCTGTCCGTGCTCCATTGCTCTCTTTTAAACGTGGCCAACTATCTTCTAAGCTCTCTCTTGCTCCGGGACACACTGTCGCTTTAGCTTTGAGGATCCGAGTCACCGACTCTTCAATCCGACTAGCCGCAATCTCCCCCTGCTCCACAGCAGCACAAATAGCTTCCACGGTTGCAACAGGATCCGGTGGGGCTAACACCATATCGACTCCTGCACGCACCGCTTGGACCGCGTACTCAACGGAAGATCCGACTAATGCCAGCTGATCTAAGGCATCTGAAATAATCAGACCGGTGTACATTGGGCGCAACTGTGTTCGGAGCACTGTCGCAGAGAAGGTGGCCGGGGTAGTAGCGTCCAGTTCAGGCACTACGACATGAGAAGTCATGATACCGCCCACACCTGCGGCAATAGCTTGATGGAGCGGAATCCATCGCGTCTCAGTCCATTCTGATAAGGATCCTTGTAACTGAGGCCACTCCTGGTCGGGATCCAGTGGGCTAATGTGAGAATAACCAGGAAAATAATGCGCTGTTGTCAGAACGGCTTCCGTTTGAGCCCCCGTGATCCAGGCTTTCACGAGTTGACCGACTGTAGCTGGATCCCGACCAAAACTGAGATGTAGCGGGAGCCAACTATGGGATAAATCGTCAGAGCTTAAAACTAAATCAGTCACGGGAGCCAAAAGCCAGTTCACACCTAGAGCAGCAGCTTCGCGGGCGGTGATACGTCCCAGCTCCTGCGCTTGATTAGCCGCCTCCGCTTTTAACCAGTGCAGGCAATAGGGTGGCGGGAGTTCAGTGGTGCCAGGAAACCGGGCTCCCAGACCCGTCATCAGATCAGCTCCCACCAAAAGGGGGAGGGACGCCCAAGACTGGCAGCGTTGGATAGTAAGAAGGGCCTCAGTAGCAGGGGATCCTTGCACCCATAGGCCACCCACTCCTACAGCTTGGATTAAGGATTGCAACGCTGGATCTAGATCAGGCTGATCCCAGGAAGCGAGTAACCGGCCTGAGGCTCGGATGATGACCATCTGGGCAACCTGACGTGATAAATTCAAGGGCTGGTCTGTCCAACTCATGTGGGCGAAAATACGACTAGAGCAGTGAACGAGATTATTCGTGGATCTACAACAGACTGACTAGCAACACACTGATTAGCAATACTGTCGGATACTAAGTATTTATCGATTGCGAGCATGACCAATCTTATCCTCTTGATTTTGGTAGCTACTGTTAGTTTCCTGTCAATGCAACGGCTGTTTGCCCAGACTCCCCAGATGCGCTGGCAACCGCTATGGCTGGTGTTGATGGCACCGCCTACAATCATTGTGGTGACTGAGTTAGCGTTTCAGTCCGAGATACCCTTGGTCATTGTCTTTTTACTGTTTTTGGCATCCTATTTGACGTTTGTCCTTATGTTTCGCGATCGCATCTCAGCCGCTTCTAAACAGGATCCGGACCCCTCCTCCCATCCCCCCCAGTCCCACTCGTCCTCCGAGTCATCTAAGAGTTCCTCTGAGGATCCCTCCTCGCAGAGCCCGTCAGATGCGTTAGCAATGGCATTGGTGCATACTCCGATTGCTGATGTCCCGCGTGAAAGCCTCAGGCGTTGCTTCCCGTGGGAAGTGTTCTATCTTCAGAAGGTGGAGTACCGGCCCCAAGCCATTATCTGTCGTGGGAATCTCCGGGCGGATCCATCGGAGGCCTATGAATGTATTCAGGACAAAATTCAGTCCAGTTTTGGCAATCGCTTCTTGGTCGTACTTCAAGAGGGATTTGCAGGTAAACCTTTCTTTGCTCTAGTTCCGAATCCCGCTGCCCGTCGACTGTCAGGATCCGTGGGAGAACGACCTCAGATCGCACTTGTGCTGCTGCTGTGTACGATTTTTACAACTTTAGCGGCTGGAGCAGTGGCCACAGGGATTCCCCCTGAGAACTTTGCCCTGCCTGAACTGGCCACTCACTGGCCTCAGCTCATTGTGGGAGTTCCCTATGCTGTGGCCATTATGCTGATCCTGGGCGCTCATGAGTTTGCGCGGTATTGGATGGCTAAACATCACAGTATTAAGATTTCATTACCCTATTTTATTCCCCTACCTTTTGCATTAGGTACGTTTGGGGCCGTGACCCAGTTGCGAGAGCCGGTGCCAAACCGAAAGGTGTTATTCGACTTGGGTATTGCAGGCCCTCTGGCTGGATCCGTTGTGGCCGTGTTGTTTTTAATTATGGGGCTGGCCCAGTCATCCGAAATTCCAGCACCTCCAACCATTGCTGGGGAGACGATTCTGCCAATACTGGATTACGAGATTGATCCAACATCCTCTTTGTTACTAGGGATCCTAGCCCGAGTGGTCATGGGCAGCGAGTTAACTCCTGATCATTTTTTACTGTTGCATCCTCTAGCCTTTGCAGGGTGGTTAGGTCTAATCGTGATTAGTTTTAACTTAATGCCGATCGGCCAACTGGATGGTGGGCACGTCGTTCATGCGGTTTACGGTCAGCAGACAGGCACAAATGTGGGGTTTGTAGCTCGGTTGTTGATCCTGCTACTGGCTTGGCGAGTGCAGCCCTGGTTATGGATCTGGGTGTTCCTTTTATTCCTGATGGCCAATGGGGATGAACCTGCATTGAACGATGTAACAGAACTTAATGAGGGTCGAGATCTTCTAGGACTATTTGTCATGACGCTCCTAGTCTTAATTATTGTGCCTGTACCGCCTTTCCTACAGGTGGTCATAGGTCTATCTTGAGGAGTTACCTTATCAGCAATGAATGCCTAAACCTCTTCGGGGCTGGTTACAATCTCGTGTTCTCGGACTTTGTGCACTCAGACTTAAGTAGTGAAAGGATCCTAGACTAGCTTTAGGATCCTAAGACTTATTGAGGCCGCAGGAGGGAACATCCTGGTGTTTAATAAAGGCGAACTGAGTCGTCAAATCTAATTAGCGTTATAGGAATTGCGAGCATGTCAGATCTCTACCCAGGTGACCGGGTGCTTGCCCCTCATCCATTCGGTGGCCAGATGCAGGGGACAATTGACCAAGTGGGCATTGAAACGGTGGTTGTTACCCTTGATGACGGCACTCAGTTACTGGTGAGCCCAGAATTAGTGGTTTCCCTGGGGGAGCAGTCTCCCATTTTTGTGGAAGTCAATGAAGTGGTGGAGAAGTTGATGGTGGGAGTGGATCCGGCCGGTCAGTGGGAAGTACTAGTGGGCTTGAGCATGGTAGTCGAACTGATGTTGTGCGGGCTAGACGACGGTTAACTGTACGATTTCATGTAGCTCCTGAAGCAGTCAAGGCTGTCTGAATCATTGAAATCAGATTGTTGAGAATGTGAATAGCAATCGGCAGCATCAATGAGCGCGTCTGGAGAAACGCTTGACCGAGATAGAGTCCAACAATGAAAATCATCAACACATCAAACCCGTCATACTGCCCATGAATAATTGCCCATATCCCTGCTGAGATCAGCACGGCTCCCCAGGATCCACCCAGGTTCACCTCACCCCACTGCCATCCCTGTCTCGGCCAAGCACCAATGGGTCCCCGTTGTAATCCTTTGATGAAGAAGCCCCGGAAAAGAATTTCTTCAAAGATCGGGGCCACAATAGCAATAGCAACAACAAACAGGGGCACAATACCGGCGGTTTGATACGCTTCAAGGAACACGTCAGGAACAAGGGGGCGACCCAGGAGTAATCGCAACCCATCCATTGCCCCAATTAACCCTAGCGATCCTAGAATCCATCCACGCCAGGCTGAGGGTGATGGGAGAGACCAATCTAAGTAGCGTTTAACTGTAATACCCTTACGACTCCAGATAATAATGCCAGTGAGCAAAGTCCCAACGATCCCCGATACTAATGTCGCGCAAGCCCAGATAAACCCATTAGAATCGAGCTGGTCGACGACCAGAGGGTTGCTCTGCATATTGATAACCCACAGAGCGATTAAGACTACGGTTGCAGATTGAACAACACCGTAAAGGGTCAGAATCAGGCAGGTCCATCCGACCGTACTCCAGAATCCCCAAGGCGTTGGTTCGGGTTGGGACCCAGAACTGGAATTAAGGGGTAATGACTCGGAGGGCTCGGACTCGGGTAAAGGATCCGTAACCAGGTCTGCTTGATCCGTCATGGGAGGCTCCTACGCTGATCTAGGACCTATGATGGCAGAAAATCTCAGGTTTAGTGTGGTGGAAGTCGTTTGACAGTCTCGATAGGTTGCGGTGAATTGAGACTCCATCGATTTAGATTAATACCCATCGATCTAGACTGAGAATCCTCAGCAGGGAGACTAAGGTCCGTCAATCTAGACTAAGGTCCGTCAATCTAGACTAAGAATCTGTCAGTCTAAGGATTCATCGGCTCCAAGTTAAGGATCCAAGAATAGTAGAACTGAGACTTGATTGTGGCCTTTTGGGTAACCTGCCAGCCTAGGTGTGTTAACCGATCGACTAAAACGTCTTCCCGGTGCTGATAAGCCCGTGTTGTCTTGCTAGGGCCTGGGAAGAATTCTCCCACTTTCTTTAGTGCTGAGAGAAAACGGGTTTTGGGGGCAAAGCTAAAAATCAACTGCGATTTAGTTAACTGCACCAACTTATCAATCAGTTGCAGTGCATCCGCCTCTGGGTAATGGATCATCACATCCAAGGAGATTACAACATCGTACCGTCCATCTAGCGCTTCCAAGTCCGCCACCCGAAATTGGGGATTACCCGTCTGACCGTAAAGTTCCCGTTGCAATTGACGCGCTCGCAGGATCATCTGTTCTGAAATATCACTGGCATAGACCAACGCTCCCTGCTGAGATAGAGGTAAGCTCAAGCTGCCCACACCACACCCAGCATCGCACACAGTTTTGCCTGTTAAGGATCCATCCAACCATTGCAACACAGTCTCCACCGTTCGACTATGGCCTTGGCGGATATCCTGTTGCACCCAGTTGATATCAGTGGCATCGCCATAAATCCGGGACCAGCGCTCAAATCCCACTGAATTAAAATAATCACGTACGATCAGCTTGTCCTGCATGAGCTCAACTCGTTGGTGTGTAACAATCGACTACTCAGTGTAAACCTTTGTGATAGTCCTAAGATACATTCCTGCGCTTCCCTGGCTAGAGTCCTAAGTTGAAAGCCTTCAAGTATCGGGTAAACTCTATGAAGACCTTCACAACTAGTGTCTTGTCCATTGCAAACACACTAGATGTAGCACTAGAAGTACGTAGCATTAGGAGTGAAAAGCTTGGCTTGGATTTGACCGTAGGTCGGTAGGTCTACCAGATGGCCCAATTCATTTGCTCTTTAACATGTCACAACGTTTGATCACTCAAGAGGATCCTGACGCCATGATGACTGAGGCTGACATTGCGGCAGCACTTAGGACTGGGCTGAGTCAATACGACCTGACCCCAATGGTTCGACTGCACCACATTCACCTGCACATCCTCCTGAATCGGCCTCAGGATGTCAGGGTTAATTACCCTTCCCTGGCTCGCTCAATCTACAGCCAGCTGGCTACCTTTGAGCTATCGGCTGTTAGTCAAGTGAGCATTCATGCTCGTGAAGTAGGCCAAACTGATTACGAATGGGAAGAGACGAAAGTTTTAGGAGCTATTCCTGTTGACCGATCTGCCGATACATTAATTTTTGAAGACCAGGATGACGCCCTTAACGTTACAGGTCATTCTAGCAAAGAGAGTCGAACTCAGGATGGATCCGTTGTTCACTCATCCCCGAATTCGGCAGTTGATGGTAACGTACCAAATGATCGAAACTCACCTGATAGTTACGTAGGGAGCCCCACTATGACCCCCCCCTCTTTCTCGAATTCTCCTCAAGATGAAGATGATCCCCTCAGAGAGCTTGAAGAGATGGAAGATATTGAAGACGATATGCCAACTGAGCTCTACAAGCCAGCCCCGAAGACTCCTCAGAAAGCTGAGACTCCTCAGAAAGCTGATGTCGATCGAGGGGGTAAGACCTTAGTGTATTCACCTGAAGAGATGGCCAAAATGAGAGCGCAACTCGATGGCCCTCCCCCCAGCGCACCTCCAGCAGCCTCCCATTCCGCCCCGGCTCCATCTCCTGTATCGACCTCAACTCCTACCCATTCTCAGAAGAGTGGTGGGTTGGCGAAAAATCAAATCCAGCTCATTGCCATTGTGGCTGGGGCCTTGGTTGTGATTGTTCTGGCCTTGATTTTCTTACGGTGACGGCTCCGGAGCTTAACAGTTGGACTCTTAACTCGATTCAAAACAGCGAAACAAACACTAAAAATCCAATAAGATAGGGGGCTGATCTGCTGTTGATCAACCCCCTATTATAAGGTACAGCGAGTTTGTGAGTTCTGGTTTCCTAGGAGGTTTTGCTAGCCATCTCTGCGGCTTGAATCAGAGCAGTTGCTCGCTGTTGGTCTAGCTTGGCCTGCATCCGGGCTTGCGCATCCTCACTTGTCTCAAGCACCTTGGCGGCTTCCGCTTGGGCAACCTCAGCCGCCGCGCGATCAATGCCCTCACCGCGTTCAGCTCGGTTAACCAGCACTGTCACTTCATCATTTTCAACTTCTGCAAAGCCCCCCATGACAGCAATGGCCGACCACTTACCCTCAGCCTTCACACGCATGACACCTGTTCCTAGGGCCGTTAGCAAAGGAGCATGACCACTCAACACACCCAATTGCCCCGACGTAGCGGGTAGGATGACTTCTTCCCCTGATGTATCCCAAACGGTACTATCAGGCGTAACAACTCGGACAGTCAGAGACACAGGATCCCTCCAGCTGATGGGTAACATTCTTCTCTGCTACAAATCCTACCGGATCCTGTCCCCGTCCAAACCTGTAGACTCTAGTCTTTGGGAGCGGACTCATCTGATGGAGGGGCAGTCTTCTTCTTGGGAGGCCGACTTTTTCGGGCGGCTTGATCTTGCCAGGCCTGGGTAAGATTGCCTAAGTTCGTTCTGAATTCGGAGAACCCAAGCCTTGATCCGGGTGCTGTGTCCCAAGACGCTGACAAAACACCATAACTAATCCCAACAAATCCTAACCCGAAGAAAGCCAGGGTCTCCGCAAAGGTGAAATAAGGCGGTAATTCAATAGAGGTCTGAGTCAGGATGTAATAGTTAGCAAAAAAGCTGCCAAAGCCAACTAAGGTCGGAAGCCCTGAGAATAGGACAACTCGCTTGACCATGCGACGACTAACATCTTCAGGAATAAAGTTTGTGGCTTGAGACTTTCGCGCAGCGGAGGCCGGAGACTTAGAGGAAGGTCTTGGATCAATGAGTGCAGGATCCTGACTCGTATCACCAGTCTTTGCTTGAGACCCTGAACCCGGCTTTGAGGCTGATGGGACCGACTTGTTTTTCGACTTTTTCTTAGCCGACTTGTTACTGGCAGACTTATTAGAAGACTTACGGGCCATAATCCTAGGCTCCTCGTTACCGCCGTACCCGGATTTTCAACTCACGGGTCAGCTCTAGGAACCGATCGGGAGACTCTTGGGCGAGATAGTTTAGTAACCGTTTCCGCTTACCAATCATGACCAACAAGCCTCGGCGGGAGTTATAGTCCTTAGGATTTTTCTGGAGATGGGAAGAGAGCTTATCAATTCGAGACGTTAATATGGCGATTTGAACATCCGTAGAGCCCGTATCGGTCTCGTGCTTCTGATAGGTTGAGATCAGGTCCTGCTTTTGGACTTGCGACAGTGTCATGATGAAGTTTTAGGTGAGCAACAGTGCTTTGCAAGCATAGCATCAGACTTTCGAGCTAGGCTAGAGTTTTACATTCCCTTTTTAAGGGGTTTATCTGTTCTAACTTGCTCATTTAATCTGCGCTGATTTAATCGACTGATTCCTGATGTTTTTCAAGTTGTGACACAGTTATGACAAGCTCATCAATGCCTTCGGACTCAGCCCCTACGCTGGAGGTCCTCAAGTCCTGGCTGCAATCGGATGACCTAGGTGATCGCCTGCGAGCCATCAATCAAGCGCGCCCCTTACCAACGGGGGACCTCTACGAACTGCTGTGTATGGGTGCTCAGGATCCTAGCCCTCGCGTTCGCTATGCGGCCCTGAGTCAAGTTGGATCCTTATCATTATCCACGCCCACTGATGCGGCCCCCATGCTACGTCAAGCCCTCAAAGCAGACCCAGAACCTGATGTGAGAGCGGCAGCAGCGGCAGCATTAGGATCCCTACACATCACAGACGCTTACGAAGATTTAGTCGCGGCCTATGAGAATGAAACAGAGTGGCTAGTCCAGTTCAGTGTGATTGCCGCTGTGGGAGAGTTGGGCAATACGGATGCGTTTGATCTGCTGGTGACAGCTTTATCAGAAGGTAGCGACCTGATCCGAACAGCAGCGGCTGGGGCGTTGGGGGATCTGGGGGACCCTCGTGCGATCCCTGTCCTGGAGACCTACATCACGGCTGAAGACTGGCAGCTCCGGCACCGAGTGGGGATTGCCCTGTCTCAGATTGGGGGTGAAGCCGTACGCCCTGGCTTAATACGACTGTCGCAGGATGAGGTTGATCATGTGGCCACGCACGCCGCTGACGCGTTACAAGCCCTAGGATCCTAGCTTTGCTAGTACAGCTGGGGTGACAGGCTTTAGGAGACTGGTGGGGCTATGGAGAGTGAGCTAGGGTCAGGCCATATACAGCGATAGAGACATCGTCATCTACCGAGATAGCCCTACCCGGCGGTCCTCGACTTTGCTACCCTCCTTCAGGAATTCCTGATATCATGTCCGCTAAATGGTGGGTGTGGTGGTTAGGAGTGAACTTAGTGAATATTGCGGGCTCGCTGGATCCGAATCAGCGCTCATATCACTTTGTCGGTGTGGGTGGTGTCGGCATGTCTGCTCTGGCTTACGTCTTAGTGAAGCGAGGGTATCAGGTCTCAGGATCCGATTTAGCAACTAACGCTCGAACTCAACGGTTAGCGTCATTAGGGGCTCAGATCCATCAAGATCACAGCATTGATCACATTGCAGGTAGCCCTTGCGTCATCTATTCCAGTGCTGTCAAACCTAGTAATCCTGAAATCACGGCGGCCCTGGACCAAGGATTGCCCCTTTGTCATCGAGCCACCTTGCTAGCGCATCTGTTCAACACGAGTTATGGCATCGGGGTTGCAGGAACCCACGGCAAAACCACAACCAGTAGCATGATTGGGTATCTCCTAGTGCAAGCACAGCTCGACCCGACATTGGTCATTGGTGGCGAAGTGGATGCATGGGGAGGTAACGCCCGAGTCGGTCAGAGTCACTACATGGTGGCTGAGGTGGATGAGTCGGATGGATCCTTGGTGCAATTACATCCCACTATCGGTGTAATCACGAATATCGAACTTGACCATCCAGATCATTACGCTGACTTGGGTCAAGTGATTGCAGCCTTTCAACAGTATGAGCAGCAATGTGAAGTGGTGGTGGCCAGCCTTGACTGTGAAACGGTGGCTCAGAGCTTGAATCCTCATATCAGCTATAGCTTGATAGATCATCCGAAAGCCCACTATCTCGCCCGCAGTATTAAGTACAACGGATCCGGTACAACAGCGCAGATTTGGGAGCATGGGATCCCGTTAGGGACACTTACTCTCCAGGTGTTAGGCGCTCATAATCTCAGTAATGCACTGGCGGCGATTGCGGTGGGCCGACATTTAGGTCTTGACTTCAAGGTCATTGCGGGGGCTTTACAAGGCTTTGTGGGGGCTCACCGTCGCTTTGAATTGAAGGGTCAGGTGGGTGATGTGATTTTTATTGATGACTATGCTCATCATCCCAGTGAAATTGAAGTTACCCTTAAGGCCGCTAAATTGCGAGAGAGGCGAGTGGTGGCAGTGTTTCAACCCCATCGCTACAGTCGGCTGACATCTTTGTTTGAAGACTTTACCCATGCCTTTGCCCAGGCTGATGTTGTAGTTATCACATCTACTTATGCTGCTGGAGAGTCTCCACAGGGCTCCGCGAGTAGCCTCACCTTGGCAGCTGCCATTGCCCAGTACCATACTGCCGTTTGGTATGAGCCCTCGTTAGATGCCTTACCAGAGCATTTGGCGAGGCGAGTCGAGCCCTCTGACCTGGTTCTGTTTTTAGGGGCCGGTAATTTGAATCAGCAGATCCCGCAGACGATGGCCGTCTATCGCGACTTACTTCAATCCAGCCAGACAGTAGAGGTCATGAGCCGATGATGAAAATCAATCTAGAGCCTGGTACCACGGTGACCTCACCCGTAGAACCTGAGCAGTTGGTGCGGGCCAAGGTACCCCTTGCCACTTACACCACCTTTCGCGTCGGGGGACCAGCAGAATGGTACTGTGAGCCCTACACCTTGGATGAGTTGAAAGTGTGCTTGATGTGGGCGGATGAACAGGACTTAGGCACGACTTTCTTAGGATCCGGAAGCAACCTTCTGGTAAGTGATGCGGGCTTGTCCGGTTTAGTGATCAATACTCGCAAGATGAGAGGGATCCAGTGTTTAGAACATGGACGAGTGTGGGCAGCAGCGGGGGAACCAATTGCGAAACTGGCGCGACTGGTGGCGAAGTGGGGATGGAGTGGGATGGAGTGGGCTATAGGGATCCCAGGCAGTGTAGGGGGATCCGTGGTGATGAATGCGGGGGCACATGGATCCTCGGTGGGAAACCAGCTGGTGATGGCGACCGCGCTGGATGAGGCGTATCAATGTCAGTGTTTACAGCCGATGGATCTGCAGTTTGGGTATCGACAGTCCATTTTGCAGCAGCGGAATTGGTTAGTGACAGGGGCTTGTTTTCAATTGGAGCCGGGCCATGATCCTAATGTAATTTGGGAGCAGACAGAACAAAAATGGTTGAGTCGGCAGCGCTCTCAGCCATACCATTTGCCCAGTTGTGGGAGTGTTTTTCGGAATCCACCGTCTCATGCTGCAGGCTGGCTGATTGAACAGGTGGGATTGAAAGGTCATCGAATTGGCGGAGCCCAGGTGGCTCAACGCCACGCAAATTTCATCCTCAATGCCGACCATGCAACGGCTGGAGACATCCATTCCCTGATCCAATTGGTTCAAGATAAGGTCCTTCATCAGTGGTCCTTGAAGTTAGAGCCGGAAGTCAGGATCCTGGGAGACTTTGGGGGAGACTTTAGAGTGGATCCTGTGCAGGTCTAGTGGGGTTTCATCTTAAACTGAGCCTAGAATCTAGGGTTTTGAAGTTAAGATATAGCCTCCTTTAATCATTAGTTGTGACAGTTCAAATTCGGTTTTCCAGCGATCCTGCAAACGTTGAGCTAGAGCGGTTTCCCGCGCAGGGATGGATTGGTTGAACCCGGTCACCACGTAAAGTGTCCCTTTATCCCAGAATAATTGTTTCAAATCAGTCATTCCGGCTCCTAAGCTTAGTGTGCTGTTGGAGGGTGGCAACTCAAGCGAGAAACTGGCGGAGCAGGTCCCAATTTTGCGGGATCCCAAAGATCATCCCAGCTAAGTTGAGCAGGATAAATCCGGACAAGGTCCCCAGGACAAACCAGTACATTGTGACGAATAATCGCTTTAATTCGCGCAACGCTTCCATCATGCTGTCAATGTCGTGGCCTTGGGTTGACACCACACTTTGAAAGGAGCTCGCGCTCTGCTTGAGCCAAAACCCAAAGAGAATCGGCAAAATAGTCTGGACCACGAATCCAAAAATGAACGCCGGGATATCTCGCAAAAGAGTAAAACTAACTAAGCGAGGCTGACTACTGGAGAGTAGAACCTGCCAAGTCGGAATAGTGTCATTGATGAATATCACCAGCTTGAGCCCTCCCAAGGTGATGCCCATCGTGAGGAAGACAATGCTCGCGAAAAACATCTTCTGGGACAGATCCCGGATGACGGCATTTTGGGACTCGTTAAATTCATACTGAACTGCCCTCTCGGCAACAGATTCTGGTGAGCGGGCCGTCGGTACAGCAGGCTCATCAGCAGGCGGATTAGAGGGAACTGAAGGGGAAACCGGATCCACAAATCTCTCCACGGCAACCAGGGTATCGAGCAAATTCTACGGTACTTGCCCGAGTCAGAAAAGTCAGAGTTGAGGAAAATAGGTAGCCAATAACGGAATTTTTACCTGGGTATCAGTAAAACCTTAACCTCGGTGCCGGCCACCACCTCTGTGCAACCGATGGGGAGAATGGCTAGGCCGTCACAGCCCGCTAGATTAATCAGATTGCCGGAATTGTGATTGAGCATGGGCTGGAAATGAAGCTGGGGATGGGTCCAATCTAGGTGTCCCCAGAGATAAGTGTCCCGTTTGCCATCCGCTCGTAAAGATTCCTTCGTCATTGCCGTGAGAAATCGCGGAAAATAGTCTAAGGATCCTTGGCGTTTGAGTAGAGCGGGTTGGACGAACCGCCAGAACGTAACCATGGCAGAGACGGGATTCCCAGGGAGTCCGAAGTAGAGGGTGGACCCGAAGGTGGCAAACGTCAGCGGTCTGCCGGGTTTAATCGCAACGCGATGAATGAGGATATCGCCGCCTAGATCCTGTAGGAGGGTTTCCACAAAGTCATAATCGCCGACACTAACACCCCCAGTAGACAGCACCACGTCCGCTGTCGCTAATGCCTGTTGCATCTGAGACTGCAAACGCTCTGGTTGGTCGGGAATAACGCCGAATCGGATGGGGATTCCACCTGCAGCAGTGACTAAAGCAGCGAGAGCGTACTGATTGGAGTCCACAATCTGACCGGGAGCAGGCGCTTGATCCACTCGAACTAGTTCATTGCCTGTAGAGAGGATCGCCACTCGGGGCTGACGGGAGACCTGAATCATGACGCGTTGAATCGCGGCTAGCACTGCAATCTCGGCCCCTCCTAGGTGGAGCCCTATCGGCATTAACGGATCCCCTTGCCGACAATAATCCCCTTGAGGCCGCACAAAGTGACCCATGGGAACGCTTTGCTCAACCCTGACACAGGTCTCACTCACCCGCTCCGTCTGTTCCTGCATCACAACCGCATTGGATCCTGGCGGCAGGATGGATCCGGTAAATAGGCGTGTGGCTTGGCCCGGCTGCAACGTTTGGGTTGGAACGGATCCGGCGGGCACTGTTTCAATCACGTCTAGATTAACGGGGACGTTGAGGCAGTCCTGCGACCTCACGGCATAGCCATCCATGCTGGAGGTGGCGTGAGCGGGGAAGTCATGGGGGCTGGTGATCGTTTCGGCAAGGATCCGGCCACGAGCCTGGGTAAAGTCAATCCATTCGGATCCTAACTGGTGACAGGCATTGAGAATGAGGGTTTCTGCCTCAGCAACTGGGAGCATAATGGGCACCGTGACTAAAATGGGTCTGAGAATCAACCGGGTATCCAAACCGGGTTTCCAGTGATCCAGAGTGTTGTTTGATTGTCATCGTAGAGTGTCACCGCGCTTATGTTGCCGCAACTCCCTGCTAAATGTGAATCGCATCAACCGTTGCCTCGTCCGCCTGAACCCGTGGTGGCCCCGGAACCACGCCGGATCCTGAGCCTCAGGAGTGCCGATCGGATCCTGTATGCCGAATTAATTCAAGCTGCTGATATCAGTTTGGGGTCTGAGCCCTTGTTGTGGGTCCGTCCGTTGATGTTGGCCCCTCTACCCCATGCACAGCAGGTGTCCGGGAACATTGTGGAACTGAAGGGAACGGCTGATTTAGTCTGGCCTGCGGTCCAGTTCACAGAGGCGTATGCTGAAGAGGTCTTACCCCTATGGCCTCAAGCTGAGGTCCGCTCCAATGCACGGCACATTTTGAACACATTTATGAAACAAGTGTGGCAGTTTAACCAAGCAGATTCTTCACAAGCGAATTCTTCAAATTAAGTGTATCCAGGTCGCCATAACATAGGTGTGTTTTGATTGGGATCCTGTCAAGGGGCAGTGGGCTTGTTACAATTGTTAATATCTTCGCCCATCTCCTTAACTAGCTCATGACAGTCACTCAATCTCCCTCCACACAGCAGTCAACCTCTGCAGAACCCCCATCCTGGACCCTCAAGTTGCTCTACGACGGTGACTGTCCCCTCTGTTTGCGAGAGGTGAACTTTTTACAGCGGCAGGATGCGGGTCGTCAACGGGTGGTCTTTGTTGATATTGCTGCAGATGATTACAATCCGGCGGAGAATGGGGGGATTGACTTCGAGACAGCGATGGGACGGATCCATGCGATTCGGGCTGACGGATCCGTTATCTGCAATGTCGAAGTATTCCGCCAAGTGTACGACGCGTTGGGAATGGGCTGGGTCTACGCCATGACTCGGTGGCCTGGGATCCGTCCATTGGTTGAAGCCGTGTACGGGGTGTGGGCGGAGTATCGTCTACGCATGACTGGACGCCCCCCGCTAAAGGAGATTGTGGCGGCGCGGCACCAGCGTCTAGGATGTGGGCCATCCGATCGGTGCCGTTTGGGTGATGAGGAGGGACAATAAACCTCAATGGTGAGTTAGATGCTAACTAATCATAGTAATTCTGGCTACACAATAGGGTTGCACTACAGGGCGGTTATTCCCTCGAGCTTCTGTGAGTCACCCCAATTGACAGACGCTTGTCAGGATCCGTGGAAGAGCTTGTGGTCCCAAAGGATCCGTTGAAATGTTTGGCTTAGACTGTTTACTCAAGTTTTTTCAGAGACAGTACACTCAACTGAAGGGGGTGGATAAGGCTTTGCAAAAGTAAAGCTTTTTGGAGAGTCTCCATGTAACTCAAGATGCTTTAGTTTAGCTTGGCCTTCTTCGACAGTGGGTAGCTGACCAGAAGGGATCCACCACATTGTGAAATGCTCACCTTGGTACTTTTCAAACCACTGACGACGACGAGCAAAGAAGTCACCGTGCAAACTCTTGTAAACATAATTCCTCAGCTGTTCGACACTTTGCCAGACTGAGATGTTAATCAGCATTCTCGGCTCAGAATAGGCCCAAATATTGGTGGCATTCCCAGATTGAGTTTGTAGTCGCCAAACAAACCCTGGACTACGATCTGCAATGGCATTGACTTCATCTAGGGCACTGACAAACTCAGCCATGATGGGGTTATCCAGTGGGGCTTTCATTAGAGCAATATTAATTTGGGCCAGAACATAGTCCTGTTGATGGGGTACGGCTAGAGTGTCTGGGGTCATAATTATTCAGTGCCAGAAACGTTTCCTAAAGTATTGGAGAATTCATGTTAGTCGGTCTTGAATGATATTGACATACCTGATACCGACCGGGTGTTGTACCTACAATTGCCTTGAAGTGGCGAGTTAGGTGACTTTGATCCGCCATCCCCACGGCGCTCGCAACCTCAGTCATGGAGCGACCCTGCCTCAGAAGTTGCTTTGCTTTCT
>CAYUEE010000101.1:0-16399 GCA_964443615.1 uncultured bacterium
AAGAACCTGCTGAAGCACCTGAGCATTGACAGTCTTGAGCCTAGGAAATTCAGATCGGGTAGCCCCAAGACTGATGGATGCAATGGCAGGATCCTGGCCCATACTCGTTTCATCATCAGCATGCCAACCGATAGAATCTTGGCCACTGCGATACAGATTACCCATCATGACTTGAAATCCAAAGCCAGTGTGGTCTTCAACAGAACGTTTGAGCGCAAAGAGTTCAGGTAGCCACGGATAGGCCTTTAATTCAATGGACCCACTGTAACGATAAGACTCCGATCCCCAGCCCATCAAGCATTCAAGTCGAGGTAAAGGGATCCGTCGAGCGCCTATGTATAGTGATGTGATGTTGCTGCCAGGGAAGAGATTGGCATACATTGAGCAGCTGATTGGCGTGCTCTGTTGTCAGGAACTGTGGGATGTAAGTGAAGGGGAGATGCGTGAGTAAGTTCAGTTGGAGCATGGCATTTCAATGCATAGCCAGATAATTGAGACTAGACTTACAGGATCCTAACCCGACACTAGTCAGCGACATCCCAGAGGTACGAACTTGGAATTAATCTTGACCAGTTTAATAGTCATTGTGTTAGTCATCGTGTTCGTTGTATTAGCAGTTTCGATCGCAGTTTCGATCGTGGAGAGGCTAATGTGTCCTGTCGTCTTAACCTCAAAGCACCTCAGGAGTGTGTCTGTCGTTATTGGGCTTTTGGGAATAGGTGTCACGTACTTGTTTCTATCTGCAATTCCTCCCTATCAATGGAGAGGCTCTCCTCCTCCCTTGCTGCCCCTTTTGATTTGGAATGCATCACCTTCGGTTTCCCTAATCGCAGTTAACCTTTTGAACTTACCTAGACGAGAAGCACGAATTATACTTTCGGGAGTAATAATAACGACTGTTACTAGAGTTCTAACACTGTCATCAGACCTTGCTAGTGATGTAAGTATTATGGATCCTATTCATTTTTCTGTGTACATTGTGCCTCTCATTCTTTGGCTCCCTGTATTCATAACCTTGATAGTCGCCGGGGTTAGTTGCATGTGTAGAGGACTGTCCAAATCAGTTGAGAGTAACGCCCCTGAGAACTATTTGCCGTAGCGACAGGATAGCCTTAAGGATCCTATATTCCCTCAGGATCCACTGAAGTCAATGCGGACCTATCTTAGTTTGTCAATAGGCTTTCACCTATCTGTAAATTGCGGTAGTCCCTCGACTTTGTAAGGATGTTGCGGCTATCCTCCACCTACAGTTTGCTAATCCGGAAATGACCTCCAGCCCTTCTCACCAGCTCTCTCCCATCGTAGGATCCCGAATCCAAGCGATGACAGCAGATCCAGGTAGTGTATGTCTGGTGCTGACAGATAATACGAACCGCCATCACCTCCTCGTTATGACTATTCAGGATCCTGAGACCCTGGGGATCCGGTTACTCAGCCTTAATCAGACAACCAGCCAACCGTCTCTACATCGCTGGCCACCCAGGGTTGGTTGACTCTAGAAATCGACAGAAAACGCAAGAAACTGAGTTGCTTGAGGTCCGAAGGCACTAAAGTTATCGTCACTAACGAGAATGAGCGAGCGGCGACCTCCCGGTAGATCGGGGCCAAAGGTGAGGCCCTCAACGTTGTCAAGCACAATCCCCAGTGTTTCCAGGTCCAGTAATAACGTCTTTTCAACTGGAATTAGCGGACCAGAGAGCGTATCGATATCATCCACACCACTCACATCGGTAGCGCCACTGATATCAACCTCGAACAGTTTGATCGTGTACCCACGATCCGGTGCCCCAACTGAGAAGCTGCGCTCCAAGGCCAATAACGTTGTATTATTCAGTGCCAACAGATCCACTAGACCACTATCAGCAAAGCCATCTGGTGGCGTCGGCTCCTCAGCAATTGGGTCTACATCGTAGACGTATTCCTCTCCTGGCTGTCCCGTAACGGCATCGTAAACCAGGATCCGAGCCGGGCTACTCTCCGTTAAGGTGGCGCGCTCACCATCCTGCACTAGAGCCCCCTCCGTGGCAGTAAATAGAAGACTACTATCAGGAGTTAAGGTCAAGCTTTCAAAGCCTAAGTTATCTCGCACACCTTGGCCATTCCCTGGGAGAAAGCGATTGGGCACTGTTAGGTCATCGATCTGCTGGCCTGTGGTTACACTAAACTCACCCACAGACGGATCCCCATTTGCATCCCGCTCCGACGAAATGAAAATAGATGCACTAGAAGTTAGTGCGATCCCTTCCGGATCCGGCATGTCAAGAGGATTCCCACTAGTATCAGACAGCAGTGTGACATCAGTTAGGGTAGCGTCCCCTGCAGAAAGGATCCCGTTACTCAGATCTAGAGTCAGTGTGTAGAACCGGCTATCAGTACGGTCATCAGCAATGGCATAGTAGACATCACTGCCAGAGTCGTAGGTAATGCCTGATAAGCCACCAACCGTAGTGCCACTAAACGTGACGCCTGAGGCAATGTTGGCTTCTCCGATAAATTCAATTGTGCCAGGCAAAACATTACCAGGAATGGACAGAATATCCGAGGTTACCAGACCCGCATCTGTTAGTACTGCATTCACAGTGGCAGCGATATTGTCAGGGGTGCGCAGTGACTGGGGCAAAAACGTAGACGCGTAAACAACGACAGCATCAAGCAGGTCTGGCCCAGGAAAGGATCCACCCGCTGCAAAGTTCGTATTCGTGCTATCAGGTACTGGGTCGAAATCACTAGGCATAAAGTTTGGGCCGCCTGTGAGTTCATTGGCCACGGTGGCAATATTGCCTGGATTACGCAGAGACGGAGGTAGGGCAGACAGTGCCCGGATAAGCACATAATCATCGAAGGTGACGGCGTTAGGATCCCCTTGGTAAATCAGAGAGGTTGTACCTGGGGAGCTGGCCTTGTCTGATTTGACCACCGTCACAGCCGCCGCCGAAACATCTAATGTGATGGCATTCACTGGCCCTAGGGGTAGGAGAGCATCATCAGCTTGGGCCACAAACGAGGTAACGTTGGGAACCAATGTAACTGGCAGGGCCATAAAGGTAACCCCACCCACATCCAACTGACCAGGCAGCTCATCTTCAGAGGTAATATCCAACCGAACAGTTCCAGCCATCGCTGCACTCAGAGGGTCGTCGAGGGCAAAGGATCCGGCTACACCCGGTCGATTGAACTCAGCGGTCTGCGGCACAAGCGCGGGAGCTGTCGCAACAGTCGAGGAGGAAGATCCACACGCTGATACCATGAGGGATCCGATACCCAAGCCTGTAAGCAGTAATCCTGCGGTCCATCCAGCTACTGATCGCATTGTTGTTACTCCACACGCTAACGGTCATCATTGCACGTCTAAAAGCACGCCGCGTTACTCATGATTGCAACCCTACAGTCTTCGACTGGGATCATCCTGTGAAGGGTCCCGACTAATCAGTGGCCTAAGACTGAGACAAAGCCTGAGAGTAAGCTACCACGACGCTGTAGTATACCGACTTTCTGCTGGCGAGTGTGCGTACGTTTCTTAAATCAGTGTGAGAAAACAAGTTTGTGTATCTAGACTTAGGGTAAGGCTGACTCGGATCCGTAGGATCACGAACAAAAGGATCACGAACAAAAGGATCACGAATAAAGAGTTAACTAGGCCGGGTTCAGCCATTTGGTCAACGTCAGTGCCAGAGGGGATCTGTTATCTTGATGGCGAAATCGTTAGAGGGTAAGACCGCATTTCAGCCCCCTCAGGGATTTACCGCTCTCAGGGATTTGACGGAACAGGGATCCGGGTCACATCCAACCTAGCGATTATCAGGAATAATTTTGAGTGGTCTCTTTCAGGCACTAGACAGTCACTGTGGAAGGCAACGGTCCATGCTGAACCTTAAAACGATAAAAAGATTGGGGGTTATCCTCGCTCTGCTTCTGGGAATGGCGGTGGCGCTCTCCCTCCCAGCACGGACGCAGTCAATTGATGAACTGCATAATGCAGGGGTTGCCCTGTACGAAGCTGAGGATTACGAGGCGGCTACAGATAAGTTTATTGAGGCCCTCAGAATTAATCCCCGTGCTATTGCTCCGCTGGAGTATTTGGGCGGATCTTTGTTACGCCTGGAGCGCTACGACGATGCGGTGGAATTTCTGAATCGGGCGATTGACATTAATCCGTACGACGCTGACACGCTCTACGACTTAGCCGTCGCGTATGACAATTTGGGTGAGCTTGATGCCGCCGCTGAGAATTATCAGAAAGCGGTCGAGGAGTATCAAATTCGGCCTGAGTCTCTCTCTCGGCTTGCCCCGGAGGAGCTCTACAATAACTTAGGCATTGCTCAACTGGCCCAAGCCGATTTCACTGAAGCGCTCGATAGCTTTCAGTCCTCAACAGAGTTGGATCCTGAGTTTGGTCAGGGCTACTACCTGCAAGGGATTACATTTACCCGGACAGAAGATTATCCCGAAGCTGAGTCATCTTTTGACCAATCGGTGTCTCCTACTGTTGAGTTTGATTTCCGTGAGCGGGGCTACAACGGCAAGGGAGTGGCCCAGTACTTAGATGGCAAGTTAGACGAGTCGATTGCGTCGTTGACGGAGTCCATCACAGAAGCGGAAAGTCAAGAGCGCAGCTATCCGGTTGCCTTTGCAAATCGCGGCCTCTCCCACTTTGACAACGGTGAGCTGGAAGACTCGGAGAACGATTACCTGGCGGTGACCACTCTGACGCCCGAGGATCCGGAAGCCTTCAAGGATATCGGCTACGTTCAGTACGAGATCGCCGGTCTGGCACAACGGGTGGCAAAATCGTCGCATCCAACTGAGATGATTGCCACGTTACCGGTGAAGGTTGGATCCTATTTGCAAGCTAAGGTGACGGAGTATCAGGATCATCTGATTGCCAATGATCGCTTACGTCAGCCCAATGCATTGGTTGCAGCATTACCTTTTGTATCTGATTTCATGCCGTTGTTTCCAAGTTCAAGACCCCAGGTGGAACGGGATTCGGAAGCAATGATGCGGTTGGCCTTGAGTCAGCTAACCTTGGATAAGTTAGAAGCATCGGCAACATCCTATTCTGAAGCGATTGGCTTAGATGCTAATTTTGCAGACGCTTACTACGGGCTAGCAACCGTGCGGCGGAGTCAGAAAAAGTTTCAGTCCGCGTTGGATGAGTTTCTGCAGGCCAAGACGCTGTACCAAAATAATGACAATCAATTGTGGGCTAGTTTCATTGCTGAATTGGATGCACCAGCGCTGGAGGCTCGGTTAGAGTTACCTGTTCGGTTGGAGTTGGATATTCCTGCTGTCGACGCAACGGCAACGCCCGAGGTGGCTCAACCTGAGGATCGTGAGTCAACGCCAGCCGCTGAAACGGATCCGGTTGAGACTGAGGATCCTGTGCCTGCTGTTGCTGACCGGATTGTGCGGGATGGGTTTACGTTCACCTACACACCGATTGTGGAGCTATTTGATACCGATCAATTGGATGTAATGGTCAAGGATTACGCCATTGTGGATACAGTCTCAGCTGAGGTGCGGCGGGAGGCTGTTCATGCCTTGCGGTTGAAGCAGTATCGTCCCGCCTATCCGATGTTGCAAAACCGCTTGGGGAAAGATGGGGGCAGCTATCGCGAAGCTGATCAAGCCGTTCGATCTTCAATTGCCTACTTCTTAGAGGAAGTTGAGGCTCCCCCTCCACCCGCTCCGGTTGCTGCTGTTCCGATTGCGGTGGCCCCAGCTCCTGTACGGCGAGCCGTCCGCCCAGCGGCCAATCCAGCTCCAGTCACTCGGGCCCCTAGTCAGCCTGCAGTAGTGAGACAGCCCCAACCTGTTGCGGTCCCTGCGACTCAGCAGCAAGCTCCGACGACGTTTGCACCGCCTGTGAAACCGTCTGTAGCAACGGGGTGTGGTAGCGACAGTGTGGTGAGTGCTGCGATCTGCCGGATCCGTGCCTAGGCCGAGAATAGATAGACAGAAGGTTCTGGTTCAACTCTGAATCGATTTATCGAACCATCATCAGATTTCCTGGTGGTGGTTTTTTGATGACGGATCCTGTGACGATGGCTCTAAGCTAGGTAATTCCCAGTAATAGGTTAGAGCAACGGGACGACAATCCACACTATTCTCATCGGTGATCAGGGTTAGACCTGGAGCTTCTGCCGTGACGAGGCGATCAGTGAAGCGACGGGGACGCATGGTGTAAAAGGCTAATTGGTGAATCTCTTCTACTGGCACGGATTGACCCCAGCAATCTTCGGATCCTTGTAATTGTGTGGCGATTTTCATCCAGATTTGGAAGACCCAATCTTCAAAACTAGCTTGGACAGGATCCCACAAATTCGGATCGCCAGACTCAGACTCACTAGGAGCAGCAGGTGTAGGTTGAGCTGTAGGTTGGGGGGAAGACGCTAGCAGGGTTTGAACGAGCTGTTCTAAGGTTTCAACACGTTGGGTGAGCTCAGTGAGCGCTGAGGGTGATGCCGGATCCTCTAGGGGGTTTTGGAGGTACTGTGCAACAGCACTGGAAACCAGCCGGGAGATCGGGATCCCTGTGGTGGTGGAATGGTCGATTAAGGCTTGTTTGAGGCTTGGATCCAATCGAATGGAGAGACGAACTAATTCAGACATGCTATCCCCACTAACACAGCACCTAGTTCAGCATAGCGCTGGATCCGGATGACTCTGGCAGTTTTGAGATCATCTATTATTCCTTTAAGAATTTTTTCTAAGAGAAAGGCTCTGGCTCCAGCATTGAATTTGAAACCGAACTCACAGGGAATACAGACCCCATACACCAGCAAACGAGATTTAGGGGGGTTTTAAATGGAGTGTCTTGAAACCGAACTTAAAGGCAACATGACGCATCTTGACACTGAATTCAAAGGGGATACAGGCCGGATTGAGGCTGAACTCAAGGGGATTGGCAAACACCTCGACACCCAAGACTTCATTAATTGCTCCGTCGTTATTGGGCTAGTCTTAACTGTTTTAGCAGGAGTGCTGAGAATCCTTTTGCCAGAGCTATACAGTTAACTCAATTAAGTTCATTCCCTCCCGGCCATGCCTCAGGATCCATTTTGCCACCCATACCCCGACTACCATCGTAGCTATCAAGCACTCAAAACTACTCAAATTAATTCAAGCCCCTCAGTTACAATCGCAAAATTTGTTAAATTTAGTATTTTTGGAAGTTACAACAAGCAAAGCAAGTGAATCAATAAGCTAATAGGGTGAAGCAACGAGTCTTTTAATTGCAGCAAGCAGTAACTAAGTTACAGTAACTAATCACTTAGACGTTGCAAAAAGCAACTTAAATCTCACAATGCGTAGTTTAGCTGCAGCAACAAGTCACTTAAGCATTACAATAAGCAACTTAACGATGGCAACAAATCTTTTAAACATTGCAATGAGCAGTTTAGCTGTAACAATAAGTGGCATAAACCTATCAACGAGCTGTCAAGCAATTTCAAAGAGTAATCTAGCATTTGTCAATGAGTAGATAGGGTAAAGTAATAGATAACTAGGGAGCATCAATCCGGAGTAGGAGTCTGAAAAGGTTAATCACACAATTGAAGAACTGAGCAAAGACTGGGATGGTACGTTTGAATATCTCTTAACAGGAGAACTTCAACTCCAAGGAAACGTGAAAACCTCAGAGACCTCAGAGAGGCATATAGTAAAACTGTCGACAAGCGTCTCGCCGTCCAAGGCTTAATTGACAGGTCACCGGTCTAAATCTAAACGGATCTCTCTTGAATTAAAATTGAGCCCGGATCCAAAGATCTGTAGGAATCCCATCATGTATGTAGGATCCTATGCCACCCAAACCGGGCGAGCTAACTTGCTGTAGCACAGGAACACGCTTGACACTATCAGCTAAGGTAGAGCATGGATAAGGGCTAGGTGAGTTTGATGAGTGTCTTCACGTTGCAAAATGTCCATAAAGATTTTGGGATTAAGGAGATTCTACGCGGAGCGAGCTTCAGTATTGAGGCTTCGGAGAAAGTGGGGTTAATCGGCACAAACGGATCCGGAAAATCCACCTTACTTAAGATGATTGCTGGACTTGAACCCATTGATAGCGGCGACTTATGGACTAACTCTCAGACTCGGATTATCTACCTTCCCCAGCAGCCAGAGGTGGATCCAGAGCGCACCGTTTTGGAGCAGATTTTCGCGGACAGTGGCGAGACCATGCAACTGGTGCAAGAGTATGAAGCCCTATCCCACCAAATGGCGCATACCTCAGGGGACGACCTTGAACAGCTGATGAAGCGATTTTCCCGAGTGACAGAACTCATGGATGCGAAGTCCGCCTGGGATCTAGAAACACGAGCCAAGATCATCCTCAGCAAGCTAGGTATCGAGAATTTTGAAGCCCGCGTGGGTGATCTATCGGGTGGCTATCGCAAACGGATCGCTCTGGCCACAGCGTTATTGAAGGATCCAGATGTCCTCCTCATGGACGAGCCCACCAACCATCTAGATGCGGCCTCCGTTGAATGGTTGCAAGAGTATCTCAATCAATTTTCGGGTGCCATTTTACTAATCACTCACGATCGCTATTTTCTCGATAAGGTGACCCATCGGATCCTAGAAGTCGATCGCGGTGATCTGTACAGCTATGACGGGAACTATTCTTACTACTTAGAAAAGAAAGCCTTGGCCGAAGAAGCCGCCGCCAGCTCACAACAGAAACATCGCGGGATCCTCAGACGCGAGTACGAATGGTTAAAACAGGGTCCGAAAGCCCGCAGCACCAAACAACGCGCACGTATTGACCGCATCAAAGACATGGAAACCCAAGAGTTCAAAGAAGCCCTCGGGAATGTTGAAATTTCTACGCCAGGACGACGGATCGGCAAAAAAGTGATTGAAGCCACCGATGTATCCAAAGCCTATGGTGACCGGATCCTAATTCAAGATTTTACCTACGAGTTCACCCCTAGCGATCGCATCGGCATCATTGGCGGCAACGGTGTCGGCAAATCAACGCTCATCAATATCATCACTGGTCGGATCCCTCCAGATACTGGAACAGTTGACATTGGCTCGACTATTCATATTGGCTACTTCGATCAACATTCGGATCCGCTGTTAAAAGCCTTGAATGAGAACCAGCGGGTGATCGACTACATCAAGGAAGAAGGATCCTTTGTGCAAACATCTGATGGGACTCAAATTAGCGCCTCTCAAATGCTGGAACGGTTTCTATTCACGCCGAATCAACAGTACACGCCTATTCACAAATTATCCGGTGGTGAAAAGCGACGCTTATTTTTGCTCCGGATCCTGATGAGTGCCCCCAATGTTTTAATTCTGGATGAACCGACAAATGATCTCGATGTCCAGACCTTATCCGTTTTAGAAGATTATCTTGAGGAGTTCAATGGATGTGCCATTACAGTGTCCCACGATCGGTACTTTCTAGATCGAACCGTCAACACCCTCTTTGTCTTTGAAGGTAATGGCATCCTGCGCCGCTACCCAGGAAACTACTCCACCTACCTCGACTTCAAGCGCGCCGAAGAATCAGAAGCTCAACGAGCAAATGGATCCATTGACCTGCCTCTGTCCAAACCTGGAGAGGCTAAATCAACTGACTCTAAATCAACTGACTCTAAATCGACTGACTCTAAGTCGACTTCTTCAAAGTCTTCAAGTCGGGTTAAGGATCCTGTGGCGACACCTTCCAAACCCGGCAAAGAGGCCAAACCTCGTAAGCTCTCCTATAAAGAGAAACGAGAATTTGAACAGCTGGAGACACAAATTCCAGAGATGGAAGCAGAAAAAGCCTCAATTGAAACAATCTTATACCATGACCCACCGGCGGACTACGAGAAAGTCCAGCAACTCTCAGAGCGTCTGGCTGAACTGGACTCGACCATTGATGAGGCCACAACCCGCTGGATGATGTTAGCGGAGATTGCAGGTTAAACAGGTACACATGAAAAACTCCCCAATCCGTAGGATCCGGGAGCCCAAACTATTTCAAATTATCAGAATCGGCACATCACCCGACCGAGGATAAGATTAGCAGGTACCCAGCCAAAGACTCGACTATCTGTACTCTGCTCTGGGTTGTCCCCGCGTAAAAAACAGGATCCATCTGCTTGTACAGCGATAACCCGTTTAATCAAGCGACGTTGAAGCTCACGGGGCGATTGACTCACAACCACATCACCCACCTGAGGAGACGTTAACCGGTAGGCCCGTCGGTCGATTAGGACCTCATCACCAGGGCTCAGACCAGGCAACATTGATATACCTGTGACTTGAAAACGATGGCGACGCCGGACCAACCACAACACCACATCTCTCAACGAGGCATCTCGCAGGTCAAGCCATTCTGCTTTAGATGTTGCTAGCTGTATACCAGGGAACATCAGTCCGTCCTTTTGTGGCCCAGAAGATATCTTGAATCTCTTTAACAGCAGCCATCAACTGGTTAGCATGCTCCATGCTGACTTCAACTTTGCAAGCAGAGCAGAGCTTAGCTGCTTTCCAGAACTTAGAGTGCAAGTCAGGATACTGCTCTAGGTGAGTGGGCTTGAAGTAATCAGTCCACAAGATCAAGAGCTCTTCCTTCGTCTTCTGTGCCTGCTCTTCTTTGATTTCAACTAACGGCCCATAGTGTTGTTGTAGGCAGCCAAAGCAGCAGCATCACTATTAGCAGGGGGTTGCAGATCCAAGATTTTTTTGGTCATAGCAACAACGGCTTCTGCAGTAATGCGGGCCGCTGCAGGATCGTACACCCCACAAGGACCGTCGCAGTGAGCATGAACAACAGGAGCTGGGAATCGAGTTTTGAGTTGGGTTGCGATCGTCTTCAAAGCGCGCATCATCGAGAATTCCTCAATCGTGGAGTGACAAGATCGTCAAGCTAGCCTTACCCTCGTGAATCAGTCGAGCTGGTCTTCGATCAACTCATTCGAGCAACTCCAGGGGAGCCAGCGTTGGACCGTTCACAGTGTAACGCGAGATGTTCACACCATGTCAAAGGCCGCTGGACCACAGAAAAATCTCAAGTGAACGTTTTAATTGGTTGAAAGTCTTAACATCACCCAAGATCTGGAAAGGCTGCTTGAACAGCAGGATGGCATAGTTGGCCCCCCTTAATGTTCAAGCCCTTAGATAAGGCTGGGTCCTGAGCCATCGCCTCTAATGGACCCAGCTTAACTAGCTTACTTAGATAAGGAAGTGTTGCATTGACAAGAGCTTGCGTTGCGGTCCACGGTACAGCCCCTGGCATATTCGGCACACCGTAGTGTAAGACACCAGCTTCCTCATAAACAGGCTCCGTATGTGATGTTACCCGAGTCGTCTCAATACACCCCCCTTGGTCCACTGCCACATCCACAATGACCGAGCGAGGCTTCATCTGAGCCACCAATGCCCTCGGGACGAGAACAGGAGCACGACTACCGGTAACTAAGACAGCCCCAATCACTAAATCTGCTGCTTTGACGGCCTCTTCGATGGACTGAGCCGTACTGTAAATCAATTCAACTCGGGACCCAAATAGGATCTCTAGCTCATTCAACCGCTGCACATTCACATCCAAGATTTGGACTTGAGCCCCCAACCCCACAGCCATCTTCGCTGCTTCAGTCCCAACAACACCGCCCCCAAGGACCACCACGCGCCCCGGAGCCACCCCAGGGATCCCACCCAGCAGAACACCGCGCCCTCCCTGCTGTCGAGTTAGGTGATGAGCGCCAAATTGAACGGATAACCGTCCGGCAATTCGACTCATCGGTGCCAGCAGTGGCAAGGAGCGATTATCAAGCTCAACGGTCTCGTAGGCAATACATGTAGCCCGTGATGTCATCAGGGCCTCAGTCAATGTCCGGTCGGCAGCAAGGTGAAGATAGGTAAACAATGTGAGCTCAGGATGGATCCAGCCATACTCAGAGGGGAGAGGCTCTTTCACTTTGACGACCACATCCTGCGAGTAAGCGTCTTGAGGGGAGTCCACTAATTGAGCCCCTGCCTGAGTGTAATTATCATCGTGGAACCCGGATCCATCACCCGCCCCTTTCTCCACCGAGACCGTATGGCCCTGAGCCACGAGTGCTCTCACGGCAGCAGGCGTCAGCCCCACCCGAAACTCTTGGTTTTTGATTTCTTTCGGTACACCAATGTGCATGGATCCTCTCCACTGCTTACAACCCAGGACTACGACCCAGGATAAGCGGGATCCGGAACAAGTGATCGGAGGATTCAGATCAAGTGCTACTAGAGAATGTATCCTTTAGTACTGTACGGGCTGCGAGATGCTTGCGTGTCGATTCCAGAATTTCGGCTTCCCGCTCTAGTCGTTGAGCAGTGCTGCGGAGTTCTAGTAACGCTTGTTGCTCCTCAACAGCCCCTTGGAACTTATGGGCAATCCAATAGGATAACTCTGTGGGACCAGAAGGGAGGTCCTCGGGCAGTTCAATCTCTCGGTCTGCGAGCTTACTAGAGAGACGCACAACATCCTGGAGTAGCGTACTCACTTCAGTTGTTAGCTCGGTACAATGGCCTTCAGGTGTTTCATCATCGATCCACTGAATTAGGCCCACCCGATAGGGTTTCTGGCGCACATAGTCCAAGACTTGAAACCGCTGCTCGCCCATGGTCAGTATGTTGATGCGATCATCCGGCAGTCGTTCAGCCTGCAAGACCTCAGCACAACTGCCCACTCGTTCGGGAGATCCAGTTTCAGGATTGATCAGAAGTACCCCAAATCGCTTATCCGATTCCAAAACAGTATTGATCATCATGCGATAGCGGGGCTCGAAAATGTGAAGGGATAGCGAAAACCCCGGAAACAAGACTACCTCCGGCAGCGGAAACAAAGGTAGCTCGCGTACATCGAGTGAGGAAGGGGAGTACATCGTCTATTCACCTATTGCTATTGTTCAGTCTAACTCACATTCCTCTTGTCCCAGAGAATATTCTCACTAGGGCAGTATTCTCCGATCCAAAAAAATGTCAAGGAACTAAGGAATTCCATCAATGCAGTAAACGTCAACGTAACGAAATGCAGTAAACATCAACGTAATGAGCACTAGTAAGCCTCAATGCAGTGAAAGGATCCACAGCAGGATCCCTTCACAAGATTTACGTATAGGACATTAGGCTGCAACACAGCCAATTTCTATGACCTATCGATTTGCCATTAGACGGTTAAGCCCCTTCTCGATCCGGTAGCTCGACGCCCGGCCAGCGTAGTCCACTTCAACGCCTGTGAAGATCTTGGCTAGCTGATGAAACCGAGGAGATTTCCAGTTACGTTCATGAATTGGCTTAGTTTGCTCACCTCGGAAGTAGGCTTGAGTTCCGATTAAGGCGGCAGCAGTCCAACCACTAATCAAGATGCACCAAAAGAAAATCATATCCATTACAAGAACCTCGTTACTTTGTTTCCTCTTGTAAATTAATGTAACAAATAATTGACGATATAGCTACTCATTGTTCTAGGTCTGGCGGTATTCTGTGCCGACATTACGGGATACCGTCGTAAACGGCCGGAGGGGCTCAGGATCCGTTTGCTCAGATCCCAAGACCCAACAGGACCTCAAGTCCAACAGGATCCCAAGCCAACAGGATCCCAAGCCAACAGGATCCCAATCCCAGCAAAATCTCGGATCCCATGACAGGCTCGAACACGTGTTACGCCATCGCGTCCTAGCCTGCCATCACAACAGAGCCAAAATCTCCGAGAATCCGGCCATTATTTCGTAAAACCGAGAGCAGATTCAGTCGATTCGCTTTGACTTGAGGATCTGGATCCATGACTAAGACTTCATCAAAAAAGGTGGTAACGACTGGAGCCACGGTCTGAAAGGCTTGAGTGAGTAAGGTAAAGTCCTGAGTGGCTTGCGCTTGTTGTCCTTGCTCATAAACGGTTTGGCAGGCTTCAAATAGAGCTTGTTCCGCCGGATCCTTCAATAACGAGGTCTCAATCACGGCAGGATCCAGCTCCGTTACCCCTAACTCTCCTTGCTTAGCCAATCGTGCTGTCCGGTTTAATGTGGGGTACAACTCTGCTAAAACACCTGACTTTCGCAACTGCTGCAAATACTCAGCTCGCTTCAAGGCTGACTTCAAATCCACCAACGTCCGCTCGAATAAATCAGGATCCTCTTCTCCAACCACGGCATTGATCAAGTCGTAGTCAATGCGCTTATCTTCTTTCAATAACGTCTGGATCCGTTGCAGGAAGAAGTCTTGAACGATCTGAATAGTCTCTGAGTTGCCATCAGCATAGACGGCGATGACTTCAGTGATCAACTGTTGCAAGTTCAAGGATCCAGCCATCGCCCAGACAATCAAGACAATGCTATTAGCTGCTCGCCTCAAAGCAAACGGATCCGAGGATCCGGTAGGAACTTTACCTAGTTTGAATAATCCCACTAACGTATCCATCCGATCGGCAATGCCCACCACTTGACCCGTGAGACTGGTCGGCAACGGATCCCCCGCCCCAATCGGCCAGTAATGCTGAGCAATACCCGTGACCACCATCTCCGGTTCTCCCTCCCGTTTGGCATAATCAGCCCCCATGATCCCTTGCAGTTCCGGGAACTCGTAGACCATTTGGGTGACCAGATCGGCTTTACACAGCAGAGCCGTTCTATCAACAGCCTCGAAGTCTGCTGAGGAGATATTCAATTGTTGAGTCACAAAGCGGGCTATCTGTTGGATGCGGAAAACTTTATCAGCTACGGATCCTAGGTTGTCAGCAAACGTGACGTCTCGAAGTTTCTCGATAGTGCGCTCTAGGGGTTGTTTTTGATCTTCTGTGTAGAAAAATTGAGCATCGGCTAATCGAGCCCGAATCACACGACTATTCCCATCTGCGATGATGTCGGATTTAGTAGGATCACCATTCGATATTGTGATGAAGTGGGGCAGAAGTTGGTTTGGCTGAGCGGCATTAAACACAGGAAAGTAGCGTTGATGCGTCACCATCACAGTCTTGATGACGGGAACGGGTAATTGTAGAAAATCAGACTCAAATTGCCCTACCACCGCTGTCGGCCATTCCACCAAATGCGTCACTTCTCGCACTAGGTCTTCAGGAAGTTCAGGGATCCCATTAACCTCTGCTGCCACCTGTTGAATCCCCGTCTGAATATAAGCACGGCGTTTTTCATCATCCGGTTGGACACTCCCGGCCTCTAACACAGACACATAGTCCTGAGCGGCGTTGAATTGCACAGGCTCCGGATGTAACACCCGATGGGCCCAACTGATGCGATCTGGCCTGAGGCCTTCTAGTTCAAACGATAAAACGGAATCATCAAGCAACGCCACCAGCCATCGAATCGGGCGTGGAAACTTCAGATCACCGGATCCCCACCGCATTAACCGCTCACCGGAGAGAGCCGTAATCCAGCTCGGGGCAATGGCCTCCAACACCTGACGAGTCGGCTGGCCTTGAATCTGTTGAATGGCGAAGACAAATTGTCCCTTGCCTAGTTCTCTCACTTCCAAGGCACCAGGATCCACCCCTTGCTTGCGCGCAAATCCTTCGCCAGCCTTAGTCAACACACCTTCTTGATAGGCAATTTGAATCGGGGGACCTTTAATGGCTTCAGTGCGATCCGGTTGTTGCTCGGGTAATCCTTCGACTAATACAGCTAAACGACGGGGAGTCCCAAACCGTTGGATCCGTTCTACTCTCAGGTGATGCTCGGCTAAGGATCCGGGAATGAGAGTCTGCCATTGAGCCAACGCACTCTCCACAAAACTCGCCGGGAGCTCTTCGGTCCCAACTTCGAGTAGAAACGCCACCATACTGATACTCTGCTCACAACGGATATCCCAGGCAATTATCCTATCAAACGGCTTCGATGCGCAGGGTAGACTGTAGCAGGTGTAACTTGAAGCTGAGCCCGAACTCCGTACCATTAACTTGAGAGACACTGCAAATTGCGTACCTTCTCGAGGACGTGGGGTACACCAGGAGTACACTAAGCGTAGCTCGCTGACCCTGGCTGATTGACTGTGCTGTGCCGATCACCACGGCTGGCTGCGCAAGCTCCACAGGCCATTTGGTTGACTTTATGATTGACTTTGACGATTAAGACGCTCTATCTCAGGGTTAGAACTGTCATGTACCTGATCAACTCAAGCGAATTGGAAGCGAAAGGGATCCGTGTTGATAACGTCTCCGAGCTGATCTATCGGAATAAGTTGCTGGTGAGGGGTACCACGTTTCCACGAGCCAATCATATGGATGCGCTAGAGCTGTGTCGCTCGAATATCAATGCAGGTATCTTCTGTGTTCTAGTAGAACATGCTGACCATTTCACTCTGTGGTATGAGGATCCTAAGCAAGGTGGGGCGAACCCTCCCAAAACAGTGGTGGCCCCTACCCCTCAAGAGTCTTCTCCTCCATCCGCGCCATCTACTCCTGCCCCAG
>CAYUEE010000102.1:0-16283 GCA_964443615.1 uncultured bacterium
GTTGGCAATTTCGCTGATGCCTTTGTTCAGAATGATCCCTTTCCACGTTTGTAGGTACGTTTTGTTGAGTAGCGTTAACCACACCTTTCCGGGAATATCACTGCGATCCTCGCGGTCTGAGATTTTGACAAATCGACTGGGATCCGTCAGGGCCTTCTGATGTTGGGCCTGCTGGATAATGGTGGTGTAGTCCATCGTTATCTCTCCATAGATTGCACCCCATCGTACTATGCCAGGGAATTTCACGGTACGGGTCTTAAGTGCCCTCCCTTGAGTGCCCTCCTTGGATCATAACCAGAATCAGAAGTTTTCAAATGGCGGTATGGTTCCGGTGATAAGTCATAGGATCTCCTTGATCAACTGAAAAGGCGCGCCCGTATCCCAGATGTTTGGTTACAACAACCAGAACAATCACTACGTACCGATCAGGATCCTTTCTGCACTCAGGCCAGTCCACACGCAACACACGAGAGTATCTCTGCAGCTTGGCGCGATCACTGTACAGCGCTGGGGAACCTCTCTGCTGCTCGGAGCGATCAATATGTAGCACTCAGGACTGTCTCTGCAGCTCGGAGCAATCAATGGGCGTCACTCAGGATCCGTTGAACCTTGTCATTACCGCCTGCCAAATGTAGGGAAAGTGGCGTTGACTATCCTCTAACCGCCGTAATCCTTCTGCTGTGTCGGGATTCTGAACATCCCCATACCACCGGGAAGCAGATAACCAGTACCCCGCTGTCCAACATAAGGATCGCAAGGCTGGGAACGGACTAAAGGCTTCAAAATGCTTCTGCATCATCAGTGCCAGCTCAGGATTCTGCAGCGCAGTATAATAACACTCCAGAAAATAAGCCTGTTCCGAGGCAGGTAATTCAAATCCTTGTTTGCGATAGATGGTTACAGGGGAGAGAAAATGGCCCAGATCCCCAGCCGGTGTCCCCACTTCCGCCCATTCCCAATCAATTAAAAAAGCCTGATTAGGATTGATCACCCAGTTCCCATAGGTATGATCTCCATGAACTAGACACTGATAGGGATACTCCTGCAACCAAACTTCCTTGGCCAGATGGATCCGAGCCGCCTCCAACACCGACTTTAACATCGACACGAATTCAGGATTTGCCCCCGACCACTCCACGTAAGGCTGCGCGTATTGAACGGATTCTTGATAAAACAGGGTGAGGGGTTGATCAACCGTGGTGAGATGCTGCTGCAAGGGTTCAACGGTGTAGGGATCCTGTTCGGACAAGCGATGCAACCGGGCCAAGGTTTCCGCGCACTGGTGCAAATGCTGCCGACTGTAGTCTAGGGGCACACCATCCAAGTAATTCGTGATGAGATATGTGTAGGGAAAGTCAGACGTTGGGGTTAGTTGCTGGTCTTGCAAATCGTGAGACAGACCGGATCCTTTGAGATACTTCAAAACCTGGTATTCAAACTGAGTGACTCGACTCGGATCCCCTGCAAACCGTTGATTGGGAGAACTGATAGCGACTCGGATGAGGGAAGACCCTTCCGGTTGCAGCCATCGAAAGATCGCGTTAGCCTCCCCATGCGCCAGTAACGTTACATCAATGGGATCCGTCTCTCCCCGCTGTGTCTTCAAATGCCTCTCTAACTGTGATTGCAGCTGGTTCAAATCAATCGCTGTCTCACTCATAACGGATCCCTTGACAAACTGACCTCATGACAAACTGACCTCATGACAAACCGATCTCCTGACAAACCGACCTCCTGACAAACCGACCCAGTGTGGCATACCGTCTCAGTAGTCTCAATACTCATTGTGAAGGATCCTGTCGTGTTAGCAGACGCTCTCTGGATACTTTTAATTGGCTTTAGCGCGGGTCAACTGGCTCGGTCGTTACGCTTACCACCTCTGTTAGGCATGATTGGGGCCGGGATCCTGTTGGGACCAGAGGGGGGGCAGATCCTCTCAGTGGAGGCTTTGGAGTCAGCTGATCAGTTACGCACTGTGGCGGTCATGATCATCTTAATGCGAGCAGGGTTGGGACTAGACCGAGCTAAATTAGCCCAGCAAGGCAGTGTCACTCTTCGTCTAGGGATCCTGCCTGCAACTGGTGAGGCGATGGTGATTGCCATGGTAGCTATTTGGATCTTTGACTGGGATCTATTAACTGGCTTGCTACTCGGATGTGTTCTGAGTGCAGAGTCTCCAGCAGTGATTGTCCCTGGCATGTTACGGCTCAAAAGTTTGGGCTGGGGTGTGGTTAAAGGGATCCCTGACGTCATTTTGACAGGCAGTGCATTGTCAGATGTGTTGGTTTTATTGGTCTTTAGCTTGCTGTTAGGGGTGTTGGCGGACGGATCCCTCCAGTCAGTGACCTTACCGTGGGGGTGGACCTTCTCAGCACTGCAGATGTTGCCCTTGCAAGTCATAACGCAAGTTGGGCTAGGTGTCCTAATCGGCTATGGGGTGGCATGGATCCTAACGAGCCTGGTTGTCGGACGGCCTTGGATCCAGACACGGGTGCAGGAAACCTTAATCGTGACAGCAGTTGCGTTACTCGTGGTGATGGGAGCCCATCAGTGGCCTTACTACTCTGGCTATTTAGCCGTCATGACCATGGGATTTATGCTAGTTAGCCAGGATCCTCCTCTAGCCCGCCGATTACGAGGAAGTTTCAATAGCTTGTGGATGGTGGCAGAGATTGTGCTCTTCGTGTTGATGGGGGCCAGTGTCCAGTTATCAGTACTAGGATCCCTTGTGTTACCAGGGCTAGGGATCCTGGCGGCGGGAACACTAATAGGGCGGATGGCGGGATGGTGGTTGTCAACAGTAGGCAGTCATTGGACATGGAAAGAGAGATTATTTCTGTTACCCGCCAACTCTGCTAAGGCAACAGTGCAAGCCGCCATCGGAGCCATTCCCTTATCACTTGGGGTAGCAGGGGGGGAGATTATCCTAGCCTTGGCTGCTCTTTCTATTCTGGTGACTGCGCCACTGGGAGCTTGGGCCATCCCAGTTACAGCACCACGCCTATTAGAGAAAGGGGATGTGGATCCAACAAAAGGTGTCGTAGAAGGGCGAACAGTCTTTCTGGCTGCAGTAGATACCTCAGAGTTGAGTCAGACTGTGTTGGCTAAAGTGGCTGACCTTGCTCGCCGCAGTGAAGCACATGTAGTGGTTTTGCATGTTGGCACAGGATCCGTTTCGGGATTACGAGACTCGGTGAGCCAGCAGTTAGTTGATGTCTCTCACCGATGGATCCATCAGGAGGGGGCGATCGCTGAAACAATTATGCAAGTTGCCCAAGCCTACGCCGTCAAGGCCATTGTCATGGGTAAGCGAGCTCAAGGAGCGTGGCCTCGATTAGGATCCGTGTCACAAGCCGTGTTAGAAGCCAGCCCAATTCCAGTGATGGTGGTGGAGGGATCCTTGCCGGGCTGAAGGGATCCCGTTATTCTATGAACGATAGTGAGGCATATCCCATGATTACATCATCTGAAGATACCGTTTGGATTGTGACCCGGACTGAGGCTATAACTGAGCCCCAACGGGGAGGAGAGCTACGTAATCCGTTCAATCCACGTAGCCCTTTTAACGAAACAGTCAAATCAGTCCCTGTGGCATCTGAGGATCTGCAAGCTGAGATGACCAAGTTCTTGGGTGTGATGGGTAAGGTGTTTCAACATGCAGAAACGCAAGCCCCACCATCAGGATTACAGTTGGATGAAGTTGAGTTGACAGTTGAGATTGGCGCTGAAGGCAAAATTCAGATCTGGGGTATTGGTGGAGTTGAAAGTAATGCAGGGGGAGCTATCAAGCTGACATTCCGACGCCCTCAAGCAGATTAAGCTCTAGCGACCACCACAAGCTCTGAAGTCAGTATGGATTGGTTGATTTCAAACTTGCCACCCGATCGAACAGGATCCGAGGTTATGTCCCGTTAGGATCCCAGGTCTAGAGTTAGGGTGGATGGGATCCGGGGCTAGCAAGGGTTTGACAAGGGAGCCCTACCATAATCTTAAGATAAACCTGCGGAAAAGTGCAGTTAGGATGTATCAGAATAGCCTAGGTAGAGGTAAACTGTGTCATCATGCGTCGGGTAGATAATTGTGAAGATTATTCAAAGCTCTCAGTATGTTGTTGTCGGGCTGGTGCTCAGTTTAGCCTGGAGTACCGTGCCCACGTACAGCCAAGGTCTTGTAGCCCCTGACACTGCTCCCTCGGTGGACACCACGGATCCTGAACCTGAGCCCCTGCCGGATCCTGATCTAACCCTCGAAGGGGGGACTACTTTTACGCTTGAAGATCTAAACTTGCCCGAAACTTTTAAAGTCGAAGCGTTCCGCTACCAGGGCAGCACAATCTATAGTAATGCACGTCTAGATGAGATTACAGCCATAAGTGACCTGCAGAACCGAGAGCTCTCCCTGCCAGAACTGTTACAGGCTGTCTCTAAAATCACTAACCAGTATGTTGAGGATGGCTATCTCACCACAGGAGCCTATCTTCCCCTTGAGGAGAATCCACCCGAAGCCTTAGATACCGGCATTGTCACCATTCAAATCCTCGAAGGGAGTCTTGAAGCCATTAATATTCAAGGTCTCAACCGTCTGCGAGATCGTTATATCCGTTCCCGGCTCAACCGAGGAGCCCAAGCCCCCCTCAACCAAGCCGAACTTCTCGACTCTCTGCAGCTGTTGCAACTGGATCCTTTAATCGAATCCCTCTCCGCTGAACTCGCCACCGGCACCCGGCCTGGAACCAGTATCCTCAACGTTGAGATTCGGGAAGCCCCCAGTTTTTCCTTAAACTTGTCGACGGATAACAACCGCTCACCCAGTGTCGGATCCTGGCGGCGCTCGCCGGGCGTGAGTGAAGGGAATCTCTTGGGATTTGGGGATCGCATTAGCGTTGATTACACCAACACCGAAGGGAGTGACAAATTTGAAGCCAGCTATGAGATTCCCTTGAACGCCAAAGATGGAACCCTAAGCTTGCGCTTTTCCACCTCAGCCAACCGTATTATTGAAGAACCCTTCGACTCCATCGACATCCGCTCTCCCTCTAAACTCTACGAGATCAGCTATCGACAACCGTTGATCCTAGAACCAGAAGAAGAATTGGCTCTCGGTCTCACCACCACCCACCAAGAAAGCGAAACCACACTGTTAGGGATCCCGTTTCCAGAACTCTCGTCGGGTGCGGATGAAGCGGGGCAAACTCAGGTGAGCGCCCTCCGCTTTTTTCAGGACTACCGCCGTCAAGCCGAGCAATCTGTTCTAGCCCTGCGCTCTCAGTTCAGTTTCGGCCTGGATGTTTTAGACGCTAATATCAGCACGGACGGCACACCCGATAGCCGCTTTTTCGCGTGGCGAGGACAGGGGCAATACGTGCGTCTGACCGCTCCTGATACGTTGCTCCTGATCCGGTCTGACTTACAGTTAGCCGATCAACACCTTCTGCCCCTAGAACAATTTGGTCTCGGCGGACAGCAAACCGTACGCGGTTATCGTCAAGATGCCCTGATCACCGACAATGGTGCCCTGCTCTCGGTTGAATATCGCTACCCCCTCTTCCGCCACGACGGATCCGATGGATCCCAGGGGATCTTGCAACTCACTCCCTTTCTTGACGCTGGCATTGGCTGGAATGCGAGTGATAATCCGGAGAAACCGGACGACAATACATTGATTGGGGCTGGGTTAGGACTCCTGTGGCAGCAAGGGGATACCCTTTCCATTCGAGTTGATTATGGGATCCCTATCACCGAAGGTCCCTCCGATCGTGATCGGACCTGGCAGGAAAACGGACTCTACTTCTCTATTCAACTGACACCTACGTTTTAGAACTCCAAGTCAGCAAAGAGTTCACTAACCTCTAGGGAAAAACCGGGAATGAGTTGCTCTCCCTCTAACTTATCGTCAGCCCGCAAGAGTTGCTCAGGTTGAGGAGAACGATGCACCAGCACAAATTGTTCATCAGGATGAATTACCCAAGCCAATCGGGTGCCATTTTCAAAATAGTCCACAATTTTCTGATGGATCTCTTCAACCGTGTTCCCTGGAGACAGGATCTCAACGACTAAATCAGGTGCACCCTCAAAAAAAACCTTAGGTAACCGCTTCAGGCCTTGTAGTCTCTCTTTAACCACAAAGGTAATATCCGGCGACCGTTTGCTGATTCTATTGAAAGCCTCAACTCCATTGTCCTCACGAGGATGATCTGACTCTCGCCGCTTTTGCTAAGACTCGTTACAATCGTGGCGGTTGTCAGGAGATCACTATGTCAGTTCAAGAGACAGATCAAGGGACGGATCCGGCATCAGAGCCCCGGTGGTACATCATTAAGCAGCCGGACGGATCCTGTGGGATTCAGTCCGTTGCGGGGGCTGCTGGTGACCAAGACAGCCAATGGGGCCCCTTCGAGTCTCAAGAGGATGCTATTGCAAAACGAGTGGGATTAATTCGGTCTGGAAAATGTCTACCCGTCTAACACTTCGCTGGTGCCATCAGATTCAAGATGTGGCCGCTGCTGACTGGAATACTCTGGTCTCGGAACAAACCTCACCGTTTCTCCACTGGGAATGGTTATATCTTCTAGAAATGTCTGGCTCAGCAACGGGAGAGACGGGCTGGCTTCCCTGCCATTTGCTGGTGGAATGCGAGAATCAGTTAATCGCGGCACTCCCCATGTATGCTAAGGGCCATAGTCAGGGTGAATTTGTCTTTGATCAAGAGTGGGCTAGTGTGGCACGTCAACTGGGAGAACGTTACTACCCGAAGTTGGTTGGGATGGCCCCCTTTACACCCGCGACAGGATATCGAGCTTTAGTACACCCTGATTTTGAGGAGGCGGCCCTGTGGCCCATTATGCTGGAAGCGATTGATCAATTCTGTGACGTTCAATCGATGTCAGTATGCAGTTTTTTGTATGTGGATCCGTCCTGGCGCGAGACGCTAGATCGGTCGGGCTTCGTGTCTCGGATTACCCACAATTACCAGTGGCGGAACAAAGACTATCAAACCTATGATGATTTTCTGCAGCAGTTCAACGCTAACCAACGTCGCAATATCAAACGAGAACGGGCGGCTATGGGTAAGAGCGGGATCCAGATGAAGGTTTACCCTGGCCCAGCAATTCCTGATCATTTTTTCCCGTTGATGTACCGATTTTATAGTAGTACATGCGCTCAATTTTACAACTGGAGCAAATATTTGAATAAACAATGCTTTGACATCATGGCGGATATCTTCCGAGACCATATTGTTCTAGTAACGGGCGAGCAGGAGGATGAAGTCGTTGGGATGTCATTCTGCGTACGGAAAGGGGATCGCATGTTTGGGCGTTACTGGGGATGCACTTACGATATTAAATTTCTCCATTTCAATGCTTGCTACTACGAGCCGATTGGTTTTGCGATTGAACAAGGGATCCAACAGTTCGATCCTGGGGCTGGGGGACAACATAAAATCCGCCGGGGATTCCCTGCCACCCCGTTGTATAGCTATCACCGCTTCTACCGACCTCGGTTAGCTCAGGTGATTATTCCTTACCTACAGAAGGTGAACCCACTGATGTTGGCGGAGCTGGATAATGTCAATCAAAATGAGGTACCGTTCCGTGACGATGTTTTGCCCACCTTGACGAATGCTGCTGATCATTAGTTTTTAGTCTGCAGTCGAATTTACCGTCAAATTGACGGCTGAATCTATAGTTGACTCTACAGTTAAGCCACGTCGTGCTGAGGAAGCTGTATGTCTCGCCGCCGCCCATCTGAGCAAACCCGAAAGGATCATTTGGCCACCGCACTGGATCGAGTGGGGCATTTCATTCAACGCCACTGTGTCAGACCTATCGGTCAGATCCTGCATGCTCTTCAACAAATTCCGGTGATCAAGCTGTTGTGGCATCCTGGCTTCTACATTTACACAGTGTGGGCAATGAGCACAAGCGTTATTATCTGGGGCGAGATCACGCTCACAAGGTCTAATGCTTGGATCCTTACTCCCCTAGTATTGAACCTAGGGATCCTGGTGGCTTCAATCCGTAATCAGCCCTTTCCTTTGAGTCCGCAAGTGCCCCGATTTATCTGGAGTGGGATCCTGTTTGCCACTTACTTTTTACAGCAAGCTAATGTTACTCAGTATAGCTATCGTCCTTACTGGACCAATATGGCTTTTTGGATTGTGGGTGTGACGTTGGGTGCCGCAATCTTTTTGAATAGTTATACCTTAGGCTTATCAGCCTTAATTACTCTGGTCATGAGTTTTTCCTCTCTGCTTGTCTGAATGGATTCTTGTCTGAATGGATTGAATGAGACTGAGATCTTATCAATGTTAAAGCAGAATTCACTATGCCTAAGAGAGCTCAACTAACCATAAGTACTAAGATACGTACGAACTGTTTTCAATTCTTTTTCAATCAAAGCGAGTAGTTCAGGAACAGTCTCCCACTCTCCTTGCTTATTGCTATGGCCGAGCTGCTGGATGTAGAACTCTAGTCGGAGAGCGCCAACACTCCCACAGGCCCCCTTCAATTGATGTATCTGCTGACGGGCCTCTTGCTGATTACAGGTCGCTAAGGATCCTTTCAACGACGTCATTAGAGTGGTGGCATTGTCGAGAAACAGTCCTAAAATTTCTTGCTCAGCGGTGGGATCCCCTTCAGACAGAGAATCAAGCACCTCAAAGTCGAGGGAGGGTGGCAGCGAGTCCATGGTCATTGCAAGTTATTGCACCTCGAAATGTCGGAGCCTACTAGCTTAGAGAGACGAACCTCTAGCGACCTGGGAAGTACGGTTTATGGTACCAGATTGTAGTACTGGGGTAAGCCCAGTTAGAGTTATGATGCCCGGTGTATATTTCTGAGTCGAGAATCCAGATTTCCCATTGGTGCGATCTAGAGCCGATCAGGACGCTGGGATAGGGATGAATTTGCGTCTACTTTGATTGGGTTCAATCCAAGGCTGAATCGAACAGTAGACGATGATAGACCTGCACTTTAATCGGGCCAGCGACACTGTGTCAAAGTGTAATGTTCAGACACTCATTTTCATTAAGAGGGCTCGGTCGAGAGAGCTGAAGTAATGTAGTCTTGGCCACAGATATCACATCGATCTTGAGAGAGCTTGGTGATTAGTGTTAGCAGCCGGTCACTTCAGTGCGTTTTTCAGCAGTCATATCACAAGATTATGGTTCAAGTCTCGCAGCCTAGACTCACTCAGGATCCTTGCGGAGTCAACTTTTCAGAACTATTTTTGCCAAGCAACGGTACTCTAATTATAAAGGATTCCTGTTGATAATAGGTAAAAGTTACTAATTATTAATTTTCTGGGTTATTATGAGATTACTTAAGGGAGAGGTGTGATGTTTACGAGGCTCGCCTACCAATACCAAGACTACGTCCAAGACCTGGTGATGAGCTTACAAGCTCTAGCCACAGTTCTTGAGTCCCGTGGGTATTTAGCTTCGTGCTACACCTGCGGTGACCGGTTTGAGAGTGCATCTTTTATGGTCAGCATGAGGGAGGGGCATCTAATCCGCTTCCTGGTTTCAGAGTGCTCGATCACATGGACAGAAATGCGAGATGACCGGGAGTTGATGCGGCTGGAGGGTGCGGAGGCGATCCGTCAACTTCAGGAGCTAGCCGATCTGATTAAGAACGATATGGTTACTGCGGCTGAGTCTGTTGTTGTAAATCCCTCTTGAAAAAGGCTGTTTAGGACTCCATTTTGTTTGAGATTATTCAGCTACTCTTCCAGTCTTGATCTGTGACTACTTACATAGCAAAGCCTCTTCAATGGAGTCTATCAATTGGGGTCATACACTAAGTTAGGATCCTGATTTCACTCGGCTACTGATTCATGCCTCAATTCTGAGACATTAGAGTTCTAGGATGACGGGAGTGTGATCACTTGGCTTAAGCCAAGATCGTGGTTCCACATCGATAACACAACCTTGGGCCTGTTGACGGACAGCATCATTAACCAAGTGAAAGTCAATCCGCCAGCCGCGATTGCGTGGAAAGCTGCCCCCTCGGTAGTCCCACCAGCTAAAGTATCCCGGATCCGGTGTGAACTGACGAAAGATATCTATCAGCCCCAGAGCCATGATGTCTGCGAGGATTGCTCGTTCTGGGCTAGATGCCATGATTTGACCTACTTTTCTGTCGCTGTAGATATCTTGATCGGTAGGTGCAATGTTGAAGTCACCACAGATGAGCAATTGGTCGTAAACCTGGAGTTGGGTAGCGAGATACTGCTTCAACGTTGAGAGCCAGCGCAATTTGTAGTCATACTTGTCACTGTTAACCTCGGATCCGTTGGGCACATAGACATTAATTATGTGAACACCTTGATAGGATCCAGCAATTAACCGCTTCTGGTCATCCAAATCTCCAACAGTGTCAGCCGCAAGCACAGGGGTGAACCCCCGCATAACCCTAGACATCGGATTCTGGCTAATGAAAGCAACGCCGTTGTAGGTCTTTTGGCCAGAGAGGGCAACACAGTACCCTTCAGCTTCAAATTGAGCTGCAGGAAAATCCGTGTCGATAACTTTAATTTCTTGGAGACAGAGAACATCGATAGCTTGATCCTGCTCAGCTTGCTGCCGTAGCCAAGTTAAGACCTGCTCCAACCGTGTCCGGATTGAATTAACATTCCAGGTAGCAATTCTCATTAGGGTCCTCTCTCAGCTCAATTGTTGTTCAAATTTAATCAATGGCTCAAGTCTCGGGGCTTGACGCTATGTTGGCCGTGTCTGGTAGGATCCCTACTATTTGAGGATCTTTAGAAGCCTGTAATCCCTTTTGCAGATGAGGATCCAGTTGGTCGTGTTGAGCGGAAGAGAGGGGATAACCGGCGACACAGAGGTAGCGGACGAGAGCCACTCCACCTAGCCATCTGGGTTCAAAGGGGACAACTAATTGGAGGCTCCGACGAAGCCCATAGCCACGGACCTCCCAGTTGTAGGGGGCCAGCTCCTCCCAAGTGACTAGCCCGTGGTTGTCCCAAAGGCCTTGTGACGTGAGGATGAGGCGATTGCTGGCGAGATAGTATCCATAAAAAGCCGCCACCGTACAATGCAGGATCCATGTGCCTTCTAACCAGGTGGGGGATTGCATAAATCGAATGACCGCAACACCATCAGCCACGATAAACAAACCTGTCAGAATCAGCTGAAGCTGTCGTAGTTTCAAATAGCCTACGTCTATAAGTGCAGGAGTTCGAGCCGCTAGTCGCTGCCGTAAGGTCACCATCTGAAAGGTTAGGAAGCTGGCAATGCCAAGCACGAGGGTTAAAGAGAAGGGCTGCACCCCCCAGGCTTGAGTCCAGGGCAACGGATTGTGGGTATGCAGCGATAGGATCCAAACCCCCGTAATGACCAAAATAAAAGAGAGAGCACGATAGACACGACTTGCGTTTCCCAGAGCTGGCCCCACCGCCGCTATTGTCAGAGCCATCGTACTGATCACGACCACTCGTAACCAACCAAACATAGAACCACTCCCAGCTTTCTGGTAAATCGACGTCAATGAAAATCGTATATGGTTTGGTCTCGCCTGATGCGGGAGACTAAAGCTTAGCTGTTACTGATTTTGGCTGACCTAAATGGGGTGATTGCATTATCTGAGATTATCCGAGATCGGATCCTGGTAATGCACGCGGGTCGGATTGTGGGGAACTTAACTCTTGCTGAGGCCACCGAGGAAACATTAGGGTTGTCGATGGGTGGGTTGACCCGCTGACTCTGTAATCGCAATCACGCTAAAGTATTGAGAATCCTTGCAGGACGCCTAGCAGTTGAGCTGGAGATTACTTATGGTAGCGGAACACGTACAATCCCCACAGTCGCCAGACTCACCCAACCCAGCTCCAGCTACTCCCATCTCCCCAAACTCAATTTCCCAGCCTTCAGACTCACCGCCAACAGAGCCAACTGCTCAGCATTCTGAAGAAATCCATTCAGAGGCGAGTCATCCTGAGACACCCAGTTGTGAGCAGAGCCAAACGCATCCTGGTTTTTGGACCCTAATTAAAGAAGATGTCAATTGTGTGTTTGAACGGGATCCGGCGGCTCGCAACTGGTGGGAAGTTGTCTTGACCTACCCAGGCGTTCATGCTGTTGTTTTGTACCGGATTGCCCATGGATGGTGGCAGCGGGACTGGTTCTTAGCTGCCCGTTTCTTAAGTTTCATCGCCCGAGCCATAACCCTTATTGAAATCCATCCGGCTGCTTGCATTGGTCGCCGTTTTTTCATTGATCATGGAGCGGGCGTGGTGATTGGTGAGACCACTGAGGTGGGCGATGATGTCACTCTCTATCACGGTGTGACGTTAGGGGGCACTAGTTGGGATCCGGGCAAGCGTCACCCGACGTTAGACGATGGGGTGATTGTGGGCACAGGGGCAAAAATTCTTGGAGCGGTTCGAGTTGGGGAAAAAGCGCGGATTGGAGCCAATTCGGTTGTGATTCAGGATGTGGCAGCAGGTATGACGGTAGTCGGGATCCCAGGACGAATGGTATTACCAATGCATCGTCGCCGGATCCCAGCTCAAGGGGTGGATCTAGACCATCATCTGATGCCTGACCCTGTCGGTCGTGCGATTGAAAGCTTGCTCGACCAAATTGAAGACTTAAAATCGGAGCTGGCTACACTCAAGCATAATCAGCCTCTAGAAGCGAACCCGGAGGTGACTGATCCGGCATTATCTGCTGAGCTGAACGATGTGACGGTAGGATCCTTAGCTAAAACGGATCCAGAAATTGCTGAAGAGATCTAGAGATATAGCAATCAGACTTCAATTGTGAGAGGACAAGGTTCCCCAGCAGCGGCGCAATGATTTCTGATAGCGGCGCAAAGGTTTCTAACGGCGGCGCGAGGATTTCCGACAGCGGTACAGTAGCTCCCGAGCATGGCTCAAAGGGATCTTTATCTTTCATTTCATTTGAAATTACACTGCTGTAAGACAGATTGAGGATAGGGATCCGATGGCGTGAAAGTAAATTAGAGCGTTCAACTTAGCGCCGGATCCTAGGATCCAAAGCATCTCGTAACCCATCCCCGATCAAGTTAATGCTCAATACAGTCAGGACGATAGCTAAACCTGGAAATAGGGCCATATGAGGGGCGAGCTCAAGATATTCTCTAGCATCGTAAAGTAAACGGCCCCAAGTTGGTGTATCTGGAGGAAATCCTAAACCCAAAAAGCTCAAAGTCGACTCCGTAATGATCGCTGTACCAACCGATAAAGTCGCCGATACCATCACTGGGCTCAACACGTTAGGAAAAATATGGAACCAAATTAATCGATGGGCCGGAGCACCAATCGCCCGAGCCGCCATGACAAAATCCATCTCTCGCACACTTAAAAAACGAGCTCTTACTAATCGTGCTACCGGCATCCAGGTCAAGACCCCAATCACGACCACAATCAGGAGAAAGGTCCCTAGCTCAGCACCCACTCGTTGGCGAATAGGATCCTGGAAAAGCAAGATAATTAAAAGAAGTAATGGCAACTGGGGCAACGATAAACAGAGATCTGTAAACCGCATTAATCCGGCATCGACCCACCCACCATAAAAACCAGCTAAGGATCCTATACTAACTCCGACAATTAAAGCAACCGCCATTGAAGTTATACCAACTGCCAGTGAGATCCGGCCGCCTGATAGCACTCGTGCCAACGTATCCTGACCTAAGCCATTTGTTCCGAATAAATGGTCCCAACTTGGTGAGAGAAATTTCTGCTCAAAATCAATCGCTGTTGGTGACGTTGTATGAATTAAGGGACCAATTAAGCATGCTACTGCAATTAATATCAATGTGGCGGCAGCGATTACAGCTAAATGATCTCGACGAAAGCGTAACCAAGCTTCCAGCCATAGTGAACGTGGGTCATCTGTCATAGATTAGGATCCTGAAGCAAGCCTGGATGGGAAAGATTCACATAAGGTATTAGAAAGCATTAGATATCTAACTGGACTCTAGGATCCAACACACTGTATAAAATATCTGCTGCAATATTAAAAAGAACAATTAAAATAGCATAGATAAAGGTAACTGCCATCACAACGGGCGTGTCACCGCGAAAAATAGAGTCAATTAATAAAGCTCCAATTCCAGGAACACGGAAAATTTGCTCCGTAATAATGGCTCCTGTAAAGATTTTGGGGACATCCAAAGCAATCAAGGTGACCACTGGAATTAAAGTATTACGCAAGGTATGACCCATCACGACACGCCAATGGCTGAGCCCTTTAGCATAGGCTGTCCGGACATAGTCTTGATAGAGCTGCTCTAGCATAGAAGCTCGGACGAAACGCATCAACAACGCCGTTTGAAATAAAGCTAGTACGGTTGCTGGCATAATCGATTGCTGAATTTGGGCCACTAGGCTGTCCCAATCCTTAACGACCAATGTGCTGTCGTAAATAAAGGGAAACCAACCTAACCACACACTGAAAATCAAGATCATTACAATACTGGTGAAAAAGATCGGTAACGAGAACCCGATAAAGGCCAACAATGTCAGTATCTGATCTAGCCAGGTGTAACGCTTGAGTGCAGACAGGATCCCTAACGGCAACGCGAATAAGGATCCTATAACATACGCCGAGCCCACAACCCATAGTGTTGCTGGCAATCGCTGGCCAATCAACGCTAAGACAGGACTACGACTATTGAATGAATATCCCATATTGCCTTGCAGGAACGAGCTCAACCATTTCACATAACGGATCCCCAGTGGTTCGTCTAGGCCGATGGATCGACGAATAGTCTCCCGGACCTCAGCAGGAATGGATGGATTGGTAGCAAATTCTGCTAACGGATCCCCTGGAGCTAAGGCCACAATGAGAAATATCACAGCACTAATCACCAATAATGTGGGGATCGCCTCCATTAACCGCTTCAACAGATACCGTGTCATTCCTCACCCCGCCGCCAATCTTTAATATTCCAAGGCCCCAGATCCCAAGGTGTCGGATCTACCCCTTGGAGGGTACGACCCACCGCTACAGGGCTGAATCGATCCACAATCGGCATCACTGCAACATCCTCGAGGACAAGGAGATCATTCATTTCAATGAACAAAGTATTCCGCTTAGCAGGATCCGTTTCATTCAATACCTGGGTGTACAACGCATCATACTCAGGATTGCAGTAGCGGGAGAGATTGTAAGTAGACCAGTCGTTAGATTTCTGGGCAATTTCAGAACAGAGGTATCCTGTCATATGAGCAGTAGGATCAGGGCTATCATTCCCGGTGGTGAACATCTGCAGATCGGCATAGAAGTGACCTATGTTATCTACATTGGCTGGCTCACTATCAAAATAGATACTGGCTTCGGTCGCCTTTAATTCAACATCAATACCAATCTCACTGTAGGTTTGTTTAATGATTTCCTGTGTCTTCTGCCGAATGGGATTAGAGGAGGTTTGAAACAGCACGGATAGGTCAACGCCATCGCGATCCCGGATCCCATCCCCATCGGAGTCTACCCAGCCTATGTCATCAAGCAAGGCCGCGGCCTTATTCAGATCAAACTCTGGCTTAGCATTGGATTGAATTGATTCAGGTGATACCAGCAGATTAATTGTTGCCGCACCAGCCTTGCCATAGAGTTCAGTTGCAATGGTCTCGCGGTCAATGGCTAATGTAAACGCCTTCCGGACATCGCGCTCCGCAAAAAACGGATGTTGAGTTTCCTTATGCGAGCGTTCCCCATCAATCTCTTGATTCGGATCAGAAAAATTAATTTGAATTAACTCCACATTGGATCCTGGTTTGGGCACAACCGTACCCTGTCCCGCAGACTCCAGTTGATTGAGGATATCCGCTTCCACTTGCACATTCCAGGCGTAATCCGCATCCCCTGTCTGTAACACAGCCCGAGCGGCTGACACAGCATCTCCCCCTCCCTTCAATTCAACCCGTTTAAAATAAGAGGCTCCCTCTCGAAAAAGGTCATTAGCCTCGAACAGGACCACGTCACCCGGCTTGAACTCTACCACCTTGTAAGGACCTGTTCCTACGGGCATTAAGTTCGCTTCAGCTTCACGGGCATTGGATCCGTTAAACTCTGCAAAGACGTGCTGGGGCAGTATCATGCCATTAGTACCAACAAATGGGATAAACCAAGACGTCGTCGGCTCCTGAAACGTAATTTTGACGGTTGTCTCATCCAACGCTTCTACTGATTCAATTGCGGTGTAATCTGACGCTGTCACTGCTGCTACATCTGGGTTTGCCAAGAACTCATAAGTGAACACCACATCCTCAGCAGTAAAGGGAGTCCCATCCGACCAC
>CAYUEE010000103.1:0-15930 GCA_964443615.1 uncultured bacterium
GAACTGCTCCCACAGGTTAGCGCTAGAGCGGCGCTTAACAACTGTAGTCATAATTAGGCCTTGAAATGATGTTAGATGTGATGCAGCTCAGAATTTGAGCTCATACTTATTATGGATCCATTGTTTCGAAATGTAAAGGGTTGTGACTTAAATCCTAATTTGTTCAGGATCCTGGGCAAGTCTGTCCATAAGCTCAGCCTCTAAGAGCTCCACTCATAGAAGTGAACCCTCCAGCTCCCAATTGAGTCTGAGGTTAGAGACAGGTTAAGTGGAGACAGTCTTCTGCTCAGGAAGAGCTGCGGGTATCACGCCTGTCAAGGATCCTGGATTAGGTGTCGTTGTGCCCATCCATAACCCCAGTCTCAACCAACAAGAGTCTGATGCAGATTTGGTGCGTTTGTGCCAGCAGGGGGATCCGCGCAGTTTCCGCCAGCTTTATCAGCGGCATCAGAACCGAGTGCGGTCTATCCTGTTTCAACTATGTGGTGTTTCCCACTTGGATGATTTGGTTCAAGAGGTATTCCTGCGGGCGTGGAAAGGGCTACCGAGGTTTCGACAATCCGCCAAGTTCTCAACCTGGCTCTATCGCATTGCTTGGAACGTAGCCTCTGACCAACGTCGTCACTATGCTCAGGCCCGCTCGCAGCTAGAGTCGCTTTCGAAGGTGGCCCCTCTGCACCACAAGGATCCGGATGTCATGCACCTGCATTACCAGGAGATCCTGCAGCAGGCCCTAGCCCAGTTGAGCTTAGATCACCGTACGGTTCTTGTCCTGCATGATCTTGAAGAGCAGCCGCAGAAGGAGATTGCGGAGATCCTTGAGATTCCGGTGGGCACTGTGAAATCTCGTCTATTTCATGCCCGAGCGGCTCTGCGTAAAGCCTTACACCAAGCTGGAGTGACCCTATGAGCCAATATCCTTCTCCTCATCCAGACCCTGATTCGGCCCCCCAGGATCTAGCCCTACTCCATTTTCTACAGCAGTACCGAACGACCCCCCCCCCTCCGGCGTCAGAGTTGGAAGATCGCATCATGACCTTGATCGAGCAGGACGCAGTTTTACGACCAGCGCGTGGTGGCAGCGGGGTGTACTGGACTCAGGTGTGCGACTGGATCCGTCAGTTTTGGATACCTTCGTTAATGGTGGCGAGTTTAGCGGTGGTAGGAACGGGCTATTACGCCTTGCGACCAGACCCCACGTTAACCACGGCTGAGCTGGAAGAACTGGAATCGTTTCTAGAGTCTACGTGGTTAGGAGTCGTTGAGGATCCTCTAGATACCCCAATTGATTTCTTTAAGTTGTGACTGTTTCATCTGACTGGTAAGGATCCTATGAAAGCCCATCTCCTTCCATTTATTGCGGGTCTCTTGTTGGCTACCTGTGGCACCAGTCTGGTGTGGCTGCTGCTGCTGCCGTCTGAACCAAACTCCGCCTCTACACCGATTCAGCCTGAGGTGAGACAGGATCCATCGAGTCAGCAAGCCCTAGTAAACTCCGACGAGCAGAATAAAGTGGCAGAACCAGAGGATCAACCCGACAACCATTTCACTCAACCGACTCGTTTACAGTGGTTAAGAGAGATGGGACTGACCCGTACCCAGCTCCGACAGATGCACCAGATTCGTTTGCGCAATCAACAGCAGATTCAGCAGAAAACTCTGGCATTGCGCGAGGCAAGGCGGACTTTGCGGCTTTTACTGGTTGAAGAGGGCTCCGAAGCGGATATCCGGGCTCAATTCAACGAGGTCCAACGACTGGAAGGTGAAGTCACTGCACTTCGTTTTGAAACAACATTAGCCATTCGAGAGTTGCTGACACCTACTCAGCGCGAGCAGATGATAGAAGCGATTCGGTCTGCCACTCTATCTCAACTGCAGCAGCGTGACGGCAACCGGTTTCTACTCCCCAACTAGGCCTGCTTACTAACCGATGGCCTGACATTTAGTGGACCTGCCCAGTACTAGCGCTGATCAACTGGGCTGAGATGGGAGTAGTTAGGCGTATTAAGTCGGATGGGTCCGAGTAACGAGAAGATGACAGACTCTCGGTTAATTCGCTACAGTTAGGACCAACTTGTAGAATCAGCCCATCTAGAATGTGATGTCTGCATTCAGGGCTTGAGGGTAAATTGGGGTGCTAAGCTGAGCAAAATGTTAAATAATTATAAGAACTTTGTTTCTTTCGTTGGAACCTCTCGTAGTAAGCGGAGTTAGCGCCATGGCCACAGAGACTCTTGTCAAAAGCTCAACAGCCCGAAAGCACATTCCGATGTATCGGGTCCTGTTGCACAACGATGATTTCAACACGATGGAGCATGTTGTTGAGGTCTTGATCAAAACGATTCCGGCGATGCAGATGCCTCAGGCGACGGAAATCATGCTAGAGGCTCATAACAATGGCATGGCCGTGGTCATCATTGTGCCTCAAGAGCATGCTGAGTTTTATTGTGAGCAGCTGAAGCTTCATGGCCTGTTTAGCTCTATTGAACCTGAATCGTAATGACCATTGGGGCTGGCTGGACCGGGGTGAGTCGCTGGTTTTTTCCGCTTCGTCTTGTGGTTTTCATGGGTGGGCTGGTGCTGCTGTGGGCTCCCCTTGCCTTGATAATTTACCACTGGCTACCGGTAGCTCAGGAGGTGATCTGGCTGGTGCTTTATGGAATCCTGATGGCAGGACTATGGCAGTGGGCAGCTCGCGTGCGGCGGCAGGCTAAGCCCTTTAAGAGCTATGGTTTCACCGGATCCCCAGCGTTCTACCTCGAACTTGTTAGAGGGGTGGGGGTTGCGTGGGCTGGGCTGCTCCTTTTGTTTGGAACTGAGTCCATGGCCGGGTGGTTAACTTGGCGGGTGGTGGACGGACGAGCGCTGCTGTTGAACGGGATCCTTAGTTTGGCCTTGGGGGCGGCAGTGGCCGTGGCGGAGGAGTTGTTGTTCCGGGGATGGATCCTACAGGAGCTGGCACTTGATTACGGGATGCGCTGGTCCATTCAGTTGAGTGCTTTGATTTTTGCAGTGGCTCACTTCTTCCGTCCGTGGGATGAAATTGTAGCGACGTGGCTGCAGTTTCCAGGATTGTGGCTGGGAGGGTGGGCCTTTGCCCGAGCTCGGCAAATAACGTGGGGCCGATTAGGTTTACCCATTGGGCTGCATGGTGGCTGGGTGTCAGGGATTGCCTTGATCAACAACTTGGATTGGATCCGATATACCGGTGTAGTCCCGGAGTGGGTCACGGGGATCGGCCAGAATCCACTGGCGGGTTTGAGCGGCTTGATCCTGCTGAGTGGCATTGTCATGCTACTGCATGGAAAGGGGTGGCGGCTTAGTGACTCAACTGAGAGTCAGGCAAATGAGGTGATTACACCCGCTGGCAGCAAGAGATCCTCTGATTAGTTCCTCTGATTAGTAAGGTCTCTTCTGATTGAGATGGCTAATTCTCAATCGGTATTGACCCAGACAAAGCCCTCACAACTGCGGAGTAATAGATGCAAGGGCGAAGAATCTCGGTCATGTGAGTCTACTAGAGACCGGCACCATCATAGGGAGAAGGCGGTTCTTGACTCAGGTCAGTCCATGGCTCAGAAAGTGACCAAAGTTGAATGTCATCTTTATACTGCACAGCACCGACAGGGAAGGTTGGGTGTGTATACATACCCCAATGAGCCCGTCTAAGGTGATTACCCGCGTCAAATCCAGCCCGGCGGCCCTCTCCTCTTAAAATGGCCGTCCCATCCATCCACACAATGAACTCCCCTTGTGGTTTAGAGAAGTCCATGTAAACGGTAAAGCGAACCCATTCGTTTTTAGGAAACTTATAGTTATTAAGGTTAACAAGCGCCTCTTGATTGATATGACCCATCTCCATTCGGCCATTCCCTTTTGTAGATAGAGTAACGGGCTGCCAACCTTCACCCACCCCACCTGTCTCTGACCAACTCGCAAAGTGCATCCACTTAGATGCGTCATCGCCGCGCCAATCTGCATAGGCATAGAAACGGTTGACAAGAGGCATGGGCAGTCCGTCAGGATAGTCGCCAAAGAGATCTGGCATATCGTCTGGTTCTCCTGTGGTGTGGAGAATTGGGAACGCGCCGTTATTCTCAGTCCAGTTGAGGTTGGAACGGATCCATCCCTTATACATGCTGCCGGATCCACTGGGAGGCCGCACCCCTCTATCATTGTCTACGATCATCCAAGCGGCATCGGTAGACCCATATCGCAGGGGAACAAAGGGGACAAACCAAGGGTTAGTGGTGAAGTTTTCAGCGCCAAACTGCCCTGTGTACTCAGAGGTGGTAAATCCTTGGCCAAAGCCATTACTCACGAAGTCCTCAAAGCCACTGAAGTATATAGGGGTCGAGACAGGTTCACTAGTGGCTTGCAGCTGAACGGCAGTGGCTGCGACACCGGCATCGGTTGGAGCAACTGTGGTCTGAGCTGAATTAGACCCACAAGACGATAACCAAACCCCAAGCAGAAGGGATCCTAACTTTGCACCAAGTTTAGAAAAACGGGGGGTAGACGCCAAAACACACCTCCAAAAGCGTAAGCTCAATCAAACTCAAACTATCCAGCCATGATTGCAGCTACCGATCCTTAGAACTCACTCCTGAGCGCCGGACTGATAAGTAAACTCAATCATCGGAACCTTAGCTAGGATGCACCCATTCGAAAACTCTAGACTGGGGAAAGGCCGAGCAAATATTCAAACTTGTGTAATATTTATAACTGAGGTCCCACATTATAGGTAACCCACATTGCTCCAAAAAATTAACATCTTGTAGCCTTTGGGGGTCCCAAAATCTGAAATTGTCAGTGACTCCTAACGTCGGATCCTTGGCCTCGCTAAACGGATATCGGGTAACACCTCATGGGTTAGTGCAGGAGAAAGGGGCTAGTGACAGCCATAACTGAGTCCCAGGAGTATGAGTAAGCAGAGGAATTCACCTCAGTATTAAGTAGAACGATTAGAATAGTAAAAAATAATTGCATAGGCTAAGCAGGATCCTTATGGCCAAACGTGAAGTGGATGTGGTCGTCATTGGTAGCGGGATTGGTGGTCTGTGCTGTGGATCCTTACTAGCTCGATACGGTTATGGCGTTTTGGTGTGCGAGAGTCACTCCATCCCAGGCGGAGCAGCCCACTCATTTGAGCGACAAGGGTATACGTTTGACTCAGGCCCTTCACTGTATTCTGGTCTGTCTTATTCCCCCTCGCCGAATCCACTGCGTCAGGTACTGGATGCCTTGGGGGTAGAGCTCCCATGTGTAACCTATGACACTTGGGGATGCTATCTGCCGGAAGCTGAGTTCGAGACTGCAGTGGGAGCAGATCAATTTTGCACGATTTTGAAACAAGTTCAGGGAGAAACAGCAGTTCAACAGTGGCGGCAGTTGCAGGCTGAGATGAAACCGTTGGCAGCAGCAGCGACTGCTCTACCGCCAGCGGCTCTCCGATTAGATTGGGGTGCTATTCTGACCACTGGACGTTTCGCACCTGCGATGCTGCCACATATTTTAAACGTGTCTAGGTTGACTGGACCCTTTTCAACAGTGCTTAATGACGTAGTCACGGATCCGTTCATTAAAAACTGGATGAATTTGTTGTGCTTTTTATTGTCCGGGATTCCTGCTGATGGCACTAGCACCGCTGAAATTGCTTTTATGTTCGCGGACTGGTACCGACCAGGAGTAAAGCTAGACTACCCTGTGGGAGGCAGTGGTGGCCTAGTCCGAGCGTTGGTTAAGGGGCTGGAGCGATGGGGCGGATCCTTGCAATTGAATGCCCACGTTGATGAAATTATAGTGAGAAACCAGCAGGTTCAAGGGGTGCGTCTACGCGATGGTGAAACAATTCGGGCACGGCGAGCAGTAGTGTCCAATACCTCAAGTTGGGATACACTCCGACTTTTGCCCAATGAAGCAGTCTCTCAAACCTTCCGGATGGAGCGGCAGCAGATGCCTCTCTGTGATAGCTTCATGCATTTGCATTTAGGGATCCGAGGAGATAACCTGCCTTCAGGTCTGCCTTGTCATGCCATTGTGGTAAATCATTGGGGATTGACGGATCCGCAAAATGTGGTGTTGATTTCAATTCCCTCAGTGTTGGATCCAGGGTTAGCACCACCAGGTCACCACGTAATCCATGCGTACACCCCCGCCACTGAGCCCTATGAGTTGTGGCAATCGTTGGATCGGCGAGGCAAAGCCTATCAAGCCTTCAAACAGGAGCGATCGGAAGTCCTGTGGCAGGCCCTAGAGCGGTGTATTCCTGATATCCGGTCCCGCTGTGAAGTAACGTTAATAGGCACACCCTTAACCCATGAACGGTTTTTGCGACGATATCGAGGATCCTATGGCCCAGCCATCCGCGCTGGCGAGGCGATGTTTCCAGGATCCTTGACGCCATTGAAGGGATTGGTGTGTTGTGGGGATTGCACGTTTCCAGGGATTGGACTCCCGGCGGTAGCAGCTAGCGGACTCATCACAGCAAACACGCTAGCCAGTGTTAGCGATCACCTGAACCTGATGACGGAACTCGGATTGACTGTGTAGAAGGTTATCAGCAGTAATAAGATCATAAGTGTAGAAAAAGATGAAAGTTCAGCGCTACACCGAGGTCTATTCCCCATATAGATTTTTAAGAAGTACTTTAGAAAACGCCGAGAAAGGCAGAATCGCTCGCAAAAAGGCTACCGCTTTGGCATCCTTTCCAACCACATAGCGCATGGCTGGTTTGGGTAAGCCAATGATCCTAGCCAATAGATCTGCAACCTCATTCGGATCCTGACCCGTTCTAGCAATCCGCTCATCAGTGGCATCAAGATACTTTTGATTAGTGTTGGAAAATGGACTACTTTCAGAGAAGAAGTACTCGCCCAACTTGCGATTCTTCTGCGCTTGGGTTTGATATGACCCAGGTTCAACTACCGTCACAACAATATTAGAGCGCTCAAGCTCGTAACGTAATGCCTCAGAAAACCCTTCAAGTGCAAACTTACTAGCACTGTAGGCCAACATACCAGGGACACCACAGAAGCCTGCAATACTAGATATGTTGATAATTTTACCGGATCCTGTTGCTCTCATCAGAGGCAGACATTGACGAGTCACCTTGAGGACCCCAAAGAAGTTTGTTTCAAACTGATCCCGAATCTGACCCTCGGTCAAATCTTCAAAAGATCCACCTAGACCGAATCCAGCGTTATTAATCAATACATCTAACCGGCCTACTTCCGTTTGAACAGTTTGAACAACAGCTGTAATCGTGCTGTCTTGTGTTACATCCATCGGCAGGATCCGTAGGGATATTCCCTGTTCAGCAGCAGCAGCCACAAGTTTCTCTTTCTTATCCAGGTTCCTGAGGGTGGCATATACGGTATGACCCGTGGCGGCTAATTTCACAGCCGTGAGTAATCCAAACCCGCTTGAGCAGCCCGAGATGAGAACAACAGCCATGATATCTCCTGCACTGACTTGAGTGGATCCGGCTTATCGTTGAGCTTATCGTTAAGCTTATCGTTGACCTAGGCCTAGCTGGGCTTCCAGGCGTTTTGCGGCGTATGCCATAGCATAGCAAAAGATGAAGTAAACGAAGGCTACAAAGCATAGAACTTCCTTCTGGGTCCCCAACCAATCAGGGTTATTAAACACAACTCGACCCGCCTGCAGCAGTTCCACAACACCAATAATGACAACCAGCGACGTATCTTTGAATAATGTTAAAAACTCGTTCACGATGGCAGGCAATGCCACCCGTAGCGCTTGAGGCAATACCACCAACGATGTAATTTGAAAGGGATTCAATCCCAGGGCTTTGGCTGCCTCCACTTGCCCCCGAGGCACAGATTGCAGACCTCCCCGAATGTCTTCCGCCACGTAAACCGCTGTGAAGAGAATAAAACCCACTTCCGCCCGGATCAGTAAATTGACATTGATACCGCCCAAGAGTAGAGGCACCATCAACCAGGCGGCAAACAGGATCGTCGTTAATGGGATCCCTCGAAAAAATTCAACTATTAGCGTGCATGAGATCCGCACCACGGGTAAATCCTGATTGGTTCGCCCTAAGGCCAATAGGATCCCGATGGGAAACGCAATGACCAGCGCAGCCACTGCAAAGACCAATGTCAACATCAGTCCTGAAATTTCCTTCGTGCTAATCGGGGGATTCGCCTCACCAAATCCGCCCAGCAGGATTTCAAAGAGGATGGGGAGTAGTACCACCCACACCCCAATCGCCCAAGGCCGCCAGCGCTCGCGTTTCCATCCCAAGGCCGTGCCCATGAAGGTGGTGCCCGCAACCCCTGCGAGTAGGAGTCGTGACCGTTCCAACGGGAATAGAGCCAGTAGCCCAACAACGAGGCCAGTAATGACGACATATTGCAGCAGGATCCCTTGCCAGGCCCCACCCGTGACACCGAGGACAAACATGACGAGGCCGAATACTATCCACACTCGCCACAATTGATCAGAAGGATAGGTGCCCGTTAAAAAGATTTTCAAATTTGCCGGAATCACAGCCCAGTTGGCCTCCTGGATGGCCCAGGTTGCAAACGATCCTAAAGCCCAAGCTACAGCTGCAACTGAGACCAATGTCAAGGTTGTACTGAAGATTGAGTCGAACAAATTTTGATGTAACCACTCCAGCGGCGATAACTTAATCACTGGGGGCTTTATGTCATCGGTTACTGGCGATGTTGTCATCTTACCGCTCCACTAACTTAACGCGATTGTTGAACCAGTTCATGGCTGTAGACACCGATAGATTGATCACCAGATAGGTGGTAATCACCATGGCAAATACTTCAATCGAACGGCCGGCTTGGTTGATCACCGTACTGCCAATGTTGAAGAGGTCAGGATACGCAACGGCAATCGCCAGGGTTGTATTTTTGATCAATGTTAAAAACTGAGTGGTCAGCGATGGGACCATAATTCGCAAGGCCTGAGGCACTACGACTAACTGAAACGTACTCAGCTCACTGAACCCCAGCGCCCGAGACGCCTCCCACTGACCTTTGGGAACCGCCAAAAATGCTCCCCGGACAACTTCAGCAATGTAGGCCCCTGTGTAGGTCACTAGCCCCAACATGAGACCTAGAAACTCAGCGGAAAATGAGGATCCACCTTCAAAGTTAAACCGAGTCAACTCTGGGATCTCGAATAGCAAGGGAGGCTGTGGAGCCAGGATCCAGAATGCTCCCAATACAATGGCAATCCCCCCCAGAGCCATACCAATCCGACTCCACGCCGGTCGATCGGGTCTCACCTTTTGAGCTAGAACAACGACAATAGCCAAAATAATCAGCGCCGGAATTAACCACACCGTGGGAGTCAAACGCGGAAAATAAATGCCCCGCTGGCTAATAAAAACGACATCAAAGAACGAAAAACTATCGCGGACACGCGGCAAGGGGAGGAGAACCGCAAAGTACCAGAAATAGATAACCAACAGGACCGGAATGTTTCTAAAAATCTCGGTTGCAATAGCCGCTAGTCGTTGGGCGAGCCAATTACTCGATAAGCGCGCCATTCCTAAGACAAAGCCCATGATAGTGGCAAAGACAATACTGACGGATGAAACCCACAACGTATTGACAGCCCCTACCATAAAGGCCCACAGGTAAGTATCCGACGGATCGTAAGGGATCCCTTCAGAAATCGCAAAGTTAGCTGAGTTGTTGAGGAAGCTAAACCCCAATGACAGCCCAGCTTTGGCTAACCCCACCCGCAGATTCCGCAGAAGAAGGATCCCTACCAGTAACGCTGCGACCGCGAAGATCGCCTGTAATACAATCTTCAAAACACCTTCATCACGCCACCATTGAGGGGTTTGAGGCGGATTAGCAGCTGATGTCATGGAGGGATCCTTGCACTTAGATCAACGGACAAATGGGTTAGGTTGAATTAGCTGGTCGGTAGTCTTTTAAACACTCTTGGCAGTTCCAAACGATGAGGTATGACCTCTACCGGAATGGTGGCGAATAGAGGATCCCACCTTGGGTGTAAGGCTGATTCAAGCCACGAGACACACCGAGAGGAGTCAGGTGACGGTCAAAGATTTCACCGTAGTTCCCCACACCTTCGATCACATTAACAACCCAGCCAGACTCTAGCCCCAACAGCTCAGCCAAGTCCCCTTCTTCACCTAAGAAGCGAGCGATGTCTGGATTCTCCCCATCGGTAAATGTGCCAATGTTGTCACTGGTAATACCGACTTCTTCTGCATAGAACAGGGCAAACACTGTCCAATTCATAATGTCAGACCACTGCGGATCGCCTTGGGTGACTAGCGGACCCAGCGGCTCTTTCGAAATCACTTCTTCCAGGATTGTGTGCGCATCCGGATCCTCAAGAGTGGTACGCCGAGAGATCAAGGAGCTTTGGTCGGTAGTTACTGCATCACATCGCCCCTCTTCGTAAGCGGAGAAGGCCGAGTCAAATTCATCCAGGGTAACGGCTTCAAAATCGATACTACGAGCTCGGAATACATCAGCAAGGTTAAGCTCGGTGGTGGTTCCTGCTAGCACGCAGATGGTGGCACCGCTCAATTCATCTAAGGTGCTAATACCCAGCTCGTTGGGAACGATGAAGCCCTGGCCATCGTAGTAAGTGGTGGGGCCATAGGTAACCCCCCAATCCCGGTCCCGCGTGAGGGTCCAAGTGGTGTTGCGGCTCATGATATCGACTTCACCTGCTTGCATTGCGGATTGCCGATTGGCGGCAGTCAAAGGAATGTACTCAACTTGGTCTGGATCCCCAAAAACCGCAGCTGCCACGGCCCGACAAATGTCGATATCAAATCCAAAATAATTCCCATCACTATCGACACTGGCAAATCCGGGTAGCTGGTTGTTGGCTCCACAGCGAATGGCTCCTCGTTCCCGCACGGCTTCGAGAGTGCTACCACTTTGTGCCAAAGCAGTAGGAGTAAAGCTCAGGGCTGAGAGCATAGCCAAACCAGCCAGAGCGAGTCGATGGGTCCAAGAACGCTGAAAAGATTGAGTATTCATCACGTGTTCCACTACAGTTTGCATAGAAGAGATTGACACCCGGTTAGATTCTTCCATAGAGTTGCATTCCTCTCATTGCAGAGATGTTACAGCAGTTACAGCTAATCGCAGACCAGACTGGCACCGTACCTGAAAGATCAGTATCGTTTCAATTAGTGCTCCATGCCGTAATCTGAACTTAGCCTTAGGACTAACGCAACCCATGAATGTTCCCCAGCCTACTCTCAACTCAACTGCCGCTGCTGCTCCCTTAGATGCCGTGATTGTGTGCGATGACGTTCACAAGTGGTACGGGGACTTTCATGTGTTGAAGGGTATTACCACCCAAATTCAGCGAGGTGAGGTAGTGGTGGTCTGCGGTCCTTCCGGATCCGGAAAGTCCACTTTTATTCGCACGATCAACCGACTAGAGGAACATCAACGGGGCCGGATCCTGGTGGATGGCATTGAACTGACGCGAGACCTACGCAATATTGATGCGATTCGAAAGGAAGTGGGGATGGTCTTTCAGCAGTTCAACTTATTTCCCCATCTGACTGTCCTTCAAAACGTGACCTTGGGACCCGCCACAGTAAAGAAGATGAAAAAGGCGGAGGCCCAAGCAAAAGCGCTGGAACTGTTAACGCGGGTGGGTATTGCTGAACAAGCTCAGAAGTATCCTGGACAGCTCTCCGGTGGGCAGCAGCAGCGGGTTGCGATCGCAAGAGCATTGGCGATGAATCCAGCCGTGATGTTGTTTGATGAACCGACATCGGCTTTGGATCCAGAAATGATTAAAGAAGTGCTAGATGTTATGCGAGAACTGGCTCTCTCTGGGATGACCATGGTGTGTGTAACGCATGAAATGGGATTTGCCCGTGAAGTGGCAGATCGGATTATTTTCTTCGACCGGGGCATGATCGTTGAAGAGAATACGCCAACGGAGTTCTTCAATAATCCTAAGGAGGAGCGGAGCAAGCTTTTCTTATCACAAATTCTGTCTCACTAGTCAGATCAATGCTTCCTTGAATGACGCGTTGGTTGCATTGAAAGGGCTGTGATGCCATTCACTGATGGCCCTGACACAGCGATGACTATGACACAGCGATGACTATGACACAGCGATGACTGACTGGGTCAGCTAGAAGCACTCTTGGGCACAGGCTTAACCAGAGAACACAGGATTAGACGCCAACCATCTCGATCAATAGGCAAAGTCCGGACCGCTCGCCACCCATACAGCAGTGCGGTTTGTCGTTCTCCGCTGCGAAAGGCCCACCAACCATACTTGAGCATAAAGTAGTGCCTAGACGCCTTATCTGATCCCGGTCGCCAGGGTTCATGGGCATCAAACTGACCCTTATCAATGCCTCGCCGCTGCCACGCTCGCTGACAAACTATCAACGCCTCCTCCCGTTGCCGCAGCCGATTTCGTTCACTTTCAGACTCAGGATGCAGTCGATACTGAACGACACCCTCAGCTAAATTGGCTAGCTTGCCTACTTCGCCTAGTTTCAACCACAAATCCAGATCATGGGCTAGCCGGAGCGATTCATCATATCCTCCCACCTGCAGCAACGAATCTTTGCGAAACATTACCCCTGGATGCGATACCCCACTGTGGCCGGCCAGAGCCAGCGTCTGAATTTCATTATGCGTTGTTGGCATCATCAACTGAGTGAGTAGCCGCCCCTCCTCATCAATCAACTGTGGCCACCCACTCACACATACGACGTCGGGATGCTCCTGCAAAAACTGAGTTTCCAACGCCAGTCGCTGAGGTATCGAGCAATCATCCTGCTCCATCACCGCAATGAACTTCCCCCGCGCCTTGCCCAGCATCTCATTCATGGTGGGGGTCAAGCCCTTATTCGACCGACTCGTGAGCAGGATCCTTGCATCCCGTTCTGCATAGGATTGCAACACCGTCAACGATTGGTCTTGGGATCCGTCATCCGTAATCAAGAGTTCAAAATCTGTGTAAGTCTGTTGTAGGATGCTTTCGATCGCCTCTGAGACATAGCGATACCCGTTATAGACTGGCATCAGAACAGAAACGGTCGGATTACAATTCATAGTGACTCATCCCAATAACAGTGTGTAATAGGAGCCCTATCCTTTACCATACCGTCAGACCCTATCGCCTTCCCTTAGTACAACTAACATAGTCACTATTTAGAAATCACTATTTAGCCAGAGCTAGCTGGGATGTTCGACCCTATTGACCTCTTGTCCCTGACTGTTGAGACCACCTCTCGGGCTTATCCCTTTTCCCAGAGGGATCCTAGCAAACGGATCCTAGTCTAGGGGTAGCTGCTACAACCGTAAATCCACAGAAGTGCTGGTCGCTATTGGGTATTAGCCTGAGCCTCAATGCCTCAGAAAAAGGATCCTAGTTTAATTCGAATCTGTACCCCAATCATCACCAAAGCCAGTCCCATCACGAGGCCTAGGATCCCACGTCCACCGGGCACTAGAGGATCCGCTACTCGTTTGCTTAGCTGGAGATGGTACCGTTGCCGCCATGCCATCAGAGCGGGCAGGATCCCGAACAAAATTGAGACCCCAAAGATCCCGGCATAGTCCAAGGCTACAAAGAAACTATCGGGAGTTAGCACTGCAAGCAGGAGGGTCGGAACTGTGACTAGACCAAAGGCCAGACACCGACTGCCCATCTGTTGCAACTCCAGATGTAAGACATCACGGAAAAAATGAAGCAGACCGTACCCCATCCCGATGAAAGACGTTGCCATCGCTAGTTCTGAGAACAGTGAAATGAGATAGCCCAGCCAAGGACGCCGCTGCCGCAAGATCTCGAGCGGATCGAAACGTTGCCCCAACACACCATGCATTAACCAATCGGGCTGTAAGCTCCCCAGAATGACAGCATTCCACACAAGCAACATCACCAGAGGAATCGTTGTGCCCAGAATGATCGCCTGCCGAATCTTCGGTCGATTCCCCTCCAGACGAGACGCCACAATGGGTACAACCGAGTGATACACCAATGCAACGACCATGATCGGGATGCCAGGATGAATTGCTGGCCAATGTTGGATCAACAACCTTGAGGGCACCACACTCACACAATTGAGACCAATGAGGACCAGAAAGATACTAATAACAATGGCAACTAGGCCAGAATTGACTCTCACGACGCTGCGTTCCCGGCCCCAGAACATTAAGTTAACTAGGACTCCAGTGAACACGATGGATCCCACCCAGATGGATCCTAGTCGGGCCGGTAGAGGGTCAACGGATCCCAACACCTGACTCAGAATCGTGCCACCTCGGGCAATGTAGGCCACCATCAGGCTGTACTGCAGAATGAGAAAAAAAGCGCCAGCGCTCCAAGCTCCTACGGATCCGAGGGTGCGATGGGCCATGACCAGTAAGCCCGAGCTCCGTCGTCCCAGGCTGCACATGGTGTTTAGATTCACTTCGGTCAAGAGCAATCCCGAAATCACCATGTAGAGCCATACCCCCGTTAGGGTCACGCTCGATGGAATCACACCAGCATCCACTGTGACCGCTGGCATCGCCAGGATCCCTGCACCGATAGTTGTTCCAGCCACGAGGGCCCCGCAGTTCCAGATATTACCGGGGGCGTGAATGAGATCATCGCCATCAAATTTGACATTAGAGAAGAGGCGAGTTGTAGACATACACAAATTCAAGGGTGCTCGGCTTAACTCAAATCTTACCGATCAACGTGAGGACGAAGCCTTCACGGAGCAAATTTCATCAACTCGTTCAAGGATCCAAACCAGGATCCCATCGGAGTCGATCCGTTCTAAGCTAGGGTGGATCCTGCGGAGGGATTCGCCTGCATTATGACCGATAGGAAGACGGAACGCATGACCAACTTAGAGGCTCGCACCCATTACTGTGGCCAACTCCGGGCCGACCATATCAATTTAACGGTAATCCTGTATGGCTGGATTGATCGCCGCCGTGATCATGGTGGAGTCATCTTTATGGACTTGCGCGACCGCTCGGGTGTGGTGCAGTTGGTGAGTGATCCTCAGAAGACGCCGAAGTCCTATACTGTGGCGGAAGAGGTGCGGAGTGAGTATGTAATTAAAGTGGTGGGGACTGTCCATCATCGACCTGAAGAATCCTTGAACCCTCGGTTAGATACTGGTGCAGTTGAAATTTATGCTGACCAGCTTGAAATCTTGAATCGAGTGGCGAAGCAGATCCCGTTCAGTGTATCGAGCGATGAAGCAGAACAGACCCGAGAAGACTTGCGCTTGAAGTATCGATATCTGGATCTGCGCCGAGAGCGAATGTCGCGGAATTTGCAGCTCCGTCATCAAGTGGTTAAAGCAATCCGTCGATTCCTAGAAGATCAAGAAGGGTTTATTGAAGTGGAGACACCCATCCTGACACGGTCCACACCAGAAGGGGCGCGGGACTATTTGGTTCCTAGCCGAGTTAATCCTAGTGATTGGTTTGCACTACCTCAGTCTCCCCAGCTGTTCAAACAGTTACTGATGGTCTCGGGACTGGATCGCTACTATCAAATTGCTCGCTGTTTCCGGGATGAAGATTTGCGGGCAGACCGGCAGCCTGAGTTCACGCAGCTCGATATGGAAATGAGCTTCATGTCTCAGGAAGATGTCTTGAACTTGAATGAGCAACTCGTTTGCCATATTTTCAGGACAATTAAAGGGGTTGAGCTTCCCACGCCCTTTCCCCGCATGACCTATGCTGAGGCGATGGATCGCTATGGCTGTGATCGACCGGATACTCGGTTTGCGATGGAGTTGGTCAATGCGTCTGACATTGTCAAGGGTATCTCCTTCAAAGTCTTTGCGAAGGTTCTAGACAGTGGTGGCATCATTAAGGTGCTTACAGTTCCTGGGGGCGATGAAAAGATTTCGAATACGCGGATCTAGCCGGGTGGTGACCTCCACAAGCTAGTGACTCAGTATGG
>CAYUEE010000104.1:0-15803 GCA_964443615.1 uncultured bacterium
CGGCTACCCCAACCCCATCCCTCCCCAAACCCTCTCGTTCATCGGCGCCATTCCATCTGGTACACAACCGCGTCCTGTGGCGGGACAAGATGGGGACTTCTTCGGTCTCAGGGATCATCAACCGTTTGAAAGTCTGCGACGGATCCATTGGAAAAGTTCTGCTAAACGAGATCAACTCCTTGTCCGTGAGCTGGAACGTCAGGATGCTGATGCCCTCACCATCTGCTTCTATAACCACTGGAGACCGTCTGGAGCTGCTGAACCGTTTCAACCCCAGGATCCTGATACCCATCGCCAACACTTAGAACGGAGTGTCGAAGTCTGTGCTGGATTAGTTCAATATCTGCTGCAACGGGGTCACCCAATTGCCCTCGTCACCCTTGATCGCCGCACCACCTTCGGAGCCACTACTCAGCATTACGATCTCATCCTAACTGCTCTAGCTCGCGTGGTCTTTCATGGTGATCCAGAGCAACCAGACCCTGAGCTGGCTCCACCACAGTTCAAATTGAACCCCCAAGACCGGTGTATCGTTGTTGCCCACGGATCCCAAACGCCTCAGGTCGGATCGGCCCGCACGGTGGCTCGGATCCCAGTTCCGGCTTGAGTCCCACGATGACATTAACGGTAGGAGGTTCTAGGTAATGCTCCACAATGACTATTTCAACGAGACGGTGGCTGCGACGTATGACGAGGATGTGAAGACTACCAGCAGTCCTGAGACCCTTGAGTCGATCATTACCTGTCTAGCAGAGTTGGCCGACGGTGGACGAGCCCTTGAATTTGGCCTTGGTACGGGTCGAATTGCCATCCCGCTAGCGATGCAAGGGATTGAAGTGCATGGCATTGACCTCTCTGCTGCAATGTTGGCTCAGCTAACCCAGAAAAGAGGTGGTGAGCGGATCCCTGCTCTGCAAGGTGATTTCTCAACCCTGACTTACCCAGGATCCTTTTCCCTTGTCTACCTCATTTTCAATACCATCATGAACCTCACCTCTCAAGAGGCCCAAGTGAGATGTTTTCAAAATGCAGCCGCCCATCTCGACCCTGGAGGCTGTTTTGTTATTGAAGTAATGGTCCCCGCCTTGCAATTTCTGCCCTACGGTGAAACCAATCATGCCTTTACACTGAGTAAGGAGCACTGGGGCATTGACACCTATGATGTTGTCTCGCAATCGCTAGACTCTCATCATATGAGAATGCGTAATCAGACCGTAGAGCTATCCTCAATTCCATTCCGCTACGTCTGGCCGTCAGAGTTGGATCTCATGGCTCGTATTGCTCAGTTACAATTCACAGCTCGCTGGGGAAGTTGGCGGCAGGATCCTTTCACCCGGTTCAGCCGCTCTCACATTTCAGTATGGAAGAAACCCCTCAATACCGAAAGATCTGAATTTCAGAAGATCTGAATTTGACTTATCATGTCATCGAGCTATCACGCTATCAAACGATCAAGCTCTACTCACCGAGCCCGGATTCAATCTCTCTCACCAACCGAAAGCCAAACAGAATATGACGGGATCCTACTGGACGGGTATGTTGGTAGGCAGCCCGACAGAACCCCGGTAAATCATCCCATGAACATCCCTTCATCACCGCCCGGGCTTGCTCCCCTGACCCTCGCAGGGTTGACGTGAATTCGAACACATTGCCCGCCATATCTTCAACGCCATAGACACTTTGACTTAAAGGAAACGAGCCCACCACACTCGTGCGAAAATCATCGGATCCTTGCCAATTGGTCCCATCGTCGCGCCACTCATCGCCCCAGGGGAAATAGCGACCATCTGTCCCGCGAGCTGCCTTCTCCCATTCTGCCGCTGTCGGCAATCGATAGCTGTACCCATCTCGTGCCCCCAACCAAGCCGCATACGCCACCGCATCCTCGTACGACACCAGCACCACCGGGTGGGATCCTTCCCCCAATGGAAATTGGGATCCTGTCCATAAATAAGGTTCTACCCTTGAATAGGGATGGACGAGAAATCCTTGCGCTTGATACTCGCTGGCTGAGATGCCGGGTGATGAACAGCCTGTACTCCGAACAAATAGTTGATATTCAATATTGGTAACTAAAAAACGACTAATACAAAAGTCCGACACGGATCCGTCCTGGCGACTCATCTCTCCCTCAAACCACTGCCGTTGTCGCAGCTGCTCTTCAAACGCCGCCACCTGACTCGGATCCGGAGCCGCCGCTACTGCTGAAATTTGGTAGCCATAATCCCGTTCGGCGTCATCACTCCCTTGAATAAAGGATCCCGCTGGAATGTGAACAAAGTCGCCGCCAGACCCGCACGGATCCTGGGCTAAGGCTGGGACAGGGAGTAACAGCACCCACAGGAGGCTGAACGGGACAATCGAGAAGAGAGGTGAAGTGAACATTGACATTGCAGATGCCCTTACGGCGGCACAGTTCTACGCAACACTGTCCTACGTTACAGAGTCCTAATCGTCAAGGATCGTCAGGCTCTTCGCAAGGTTTTGCACAACAATAACTGCTGTGGGAAACCAAACCAGGTCAACGGATCCGGAGCGGTTTGGAGCACTCGATAGCCTATCCCCTCGTAAAGACGTCGGGCAGGATGATTTTCTTCCACAACATGCAGATGCAACTTGGCATAGCCCCACACCTGCACCACACCTTCAGCACCCAAAAGCAACTGTCGAGCAATCCCTTGTCGTCGCCAACGGGGTAGCACAGCCAGGTTGGAGAGGTAAGGTTGCTGGTGCCGCCCCACTCGTCGCACCGAAACTTCAACTGTTCCTACAATGCCCTCACGAGCCCAAGCCGCCAGACAGCAGTACTGAGGTGCAGGAGACTTCAAACGCTGCTCGATATCTTTCGCAATACTGAGCTTGAGTAATGGAAAAAAGAATCGCTGGACCCCCTCCGGCGGATGAAAGGCTTGGGTGAGGACTTCTGCTAAATCATCAGACTGGTGCAGGGTCGCTGGATAAATGGCAATCGTTGACTCAATTGGCGGCGTGGGCTGCACAGACCCCTCTCTTAGTTCCACGGGTTATCACTAAAGGGAGAGTCAGTTGATGATCGCCGGGGTGGAGTATCCCAATACGTGGATGAGTCGGAGTCCTCTCGCCGCTCAGAATCCCAGTAACGCGATGGATCCTGTGGCTCCCGGTATGGATCCTGTTCCCGATAGGGCTCGGAACTGCGATAGGGATCCTGTTCCCGATAGGGCTCGGAACTGCGATAGGGATCCTGTTCTCGATAAGGCTCGGAACTGCGATAGGGATCTGGGTCTCGATACGGGTCAGCTCCCCGGTACGGATCCTCTCGGTAACGGTCACCTTCTCGATACGGATCCTCTCGGTAGCGATCATCCTCTCGATACGGATCGTCTGGATAGGGTGCATTTGAACCATTATCCCAATAGCGATCCTGATCGTAGTGTGGCTCTTGACTGTAGGGTTGATCCGGGTCGTCGTAGTAAGTGTCTTGGTCGTAACGCTGATCTGACTCGTTGTAGGGCGGGTAATAGGGCGGATCCTTTTCCTCTTCCTCTACAGGCACCTCAGGCAGCTCTACCGGCTTAGGTTCAACACCAAGAGCCTTGAGTTCTGCTTCCCGTTCTTCAATTTGCGCCTTCAATTCATCAAGGTAGGCTTTGTATGAGGCCACAGCTTCAATGTACTGAGCCGCCTTCTTCTCCTTAGTATCAACAACCTGCTCTAACTCTTGAGTTCTGACAATGTAGTCCGCTTCCTGGTTGGTTAAATTCTCAATCGCCTGATTCAAAACTGCGCGACGACGTTCTAACTGGGCCACCACATCACTTAATTGCCGCTCTCGATCACTCAGGTTCCGCTCTCGATTCTGAACTTGTTCAAGCTGGTAGCCCACCTGATTGAGTTGGTCCCGAAAGTACATCACCTCTGGTTCAATGTCATTGCGCTCCTGCTGCAGTTCAAATACTACTTCCTCAAGTTCTGTCTTTTCCTGTTGGAGTGCTTCCCGTTCATACATCAGACGGTTGTGCAGTTGACCCAGGATTTCAACCTCCATCACCACCTGACTCAACTGCGAGACACACTCACCCGCTTCGGCTAAGACTTTGGCTAGTGGTTGAGCTTCACTACCTGGCTGCTCTGTAAAAATTTGCTGAATCTGGGTCGTGTCGCGCAAATTCTGGGTGAATTGCCGTAGGCGGGCTGACAGACTGTTGTTATTAGACATAGACGACTACAGGATCCCTGACTAGTAACGGAGGACGAATGAACGGTTAGGGTTAGAGCTCAGACAGCAGCAGCTAGCTCTGATACACTGTAACATCTGGCTTTCTGATCGATCCTGTGAATCAATATCAGCTTCAGATCTCAGCGCATCCATCATCCCCGACATCACTACAACTGGACTAACTCACGGACGGCCCTGACGGATCCTCATTCTCTTCGGTCGTTTCAGGGACAGTTCCCGATGGATCCTTAGCCTCTAATTCAGAGGAATCGGCATCTGGAGGGGTGTCTGAAGCCTCTTCGATTTCAGGATCCTGAGTCTGGATTATTGGAGAGTTCTCTAAGCTGCTACCGGCACTGGACGCTTGATCCTCTGTGGGAACTTCAATTGATGCTTCGGGCTCTGCTACCATCCCCTCATCGGTGGAGTCTGAAGATTCCGGGGATTCTGTGGCACTCTGGGTGTCCACGCTGGCTTCGACTTGGTTCTCATCAGCTGTCGTGTCTTCTGAAGCAGCTTCATCCGTAGCCTCTGTAGGGGGGTGATAAATGAAGCGATCGAGTAAGTTTGGGATCCGTTTGCCAAAGACCGTAAACTCTTGTTCAATCAATTCCACCTCAACCGGTGTGAACGATTCCACCCGCTGATCGTCCATCACCAGCATCATGCCTGCCGCTGCTGGAATTTGGATGAAGAGGTTTGCCCCTAAAAAGCCCACCATCGCCGCTAATACACCCAACCAACGGATCCCTGGGAACAGGGCAATCGGCGCAAAGAGCGGTGCCGCATCATACAACCAGGCCATCTGCCCTGCCATAATCACGGCAACGGTTAGGATCACGATCCAACGGTACTGGGGCCACCGGAATCCGCTCAACACTTGGCGGCGCTCAGGCGTCAACTGATCTGGAGGGAGGGCCACGGCCAGAATGCTAAAGATATAAAACGGACGTGTCGCCTGCATCCACACCACCGGTAGGATCCCCACCGCTTCAATAAAGAGTCGCTCTAGCCTCACCGGCAACCAAGGATCCCCCGAAGCCAACCCCATCACCGTGATCCACAGCCACACGGGTAACACCACAATGCCCGCCGCATGGATCCATAAATAGGGCTCAGACCAGAGTTTACGCACGGTAAGGATCCCTCCCGACAACAGATGGAACTGATGGATAACAGAACTAGACAGCTCAACTAGACAACACACTAGTCGCTTAAATGAGTCACAGAGCTACTGAGGCAGACAATTAATGGGTGACAATCCAAGACCGTTGACAATCCAAGACCGTTGACAATCCAGGACCCCTGGCAACCTAGTCTGTGGCTGATTCTAGTCTGTGGCTAATTGTTGATCGAATTCAGCGACTGTGATCAGATGGCTTAACGTTACTTCTTACTCTTCGACTTATCGATGACCTCTAGCTCCTCAAGACGGAAGGTGACCAGTTTGTCCCAATTGCCCCCTTCAAACAGCACCCCCACATATGTGTCGGAAACCCGTTGGACCTGCCCCTCAAACTGGTAGTAGGTGTCGTTGGGGTTGATCACGCGCACCGGCATACCTGGCAGAATGGGGGACTGAAGGGGAGTTGATGATGCCATGGTCGAAGCTCCTCGTGAACTCTGCTTTATCATTCATTTAATTATGTGATATCAAGGTCCTCTTCATGCCACGGTTGCCTCAGACGACTGTCCACGTCTCCATCACTCGTTATTCCCTCCAGGATGGGGTGATCAGTGGCGAAGCCAAGGCCAACAGCTGGGTATGGCAGTTTAATTGGTGTTTTCGCAAAGGGATCCTAGAACTGGAACCGTCCGTTGGTCGAGCTTTGATCCGCGAGCCATTGAGTCGTTTCCTGGAAAAATCAGACTATACTCTCGAACCAGGCAGTCACTACTCATTCGTTGTTCGAAGCTGGCTCTAGGCGGGGCACCACAATAACATCACGCACCACAGGGACCAAGGGAAGCCGGGCCGGGCCGTGCGATTGAGGCACAAGCTGTTGAGGTGACACACTACTCGGTGCCACATCGTTGTTGGGACGGGAAGAGGCTGTGGGAATCGGGGAGGGTGTCAGTTGATAGCGGATCACTTGATCACTACGATGCAGGATGACGGAGAGTTGGTCCCCTTGGTGCTCAATTTGCCACATGCCGTCATCGGTTTTGATGGGTTGGGAACCTCGGTTGTAGCGAGTATCCAGGGGAGGACCCGACCGAGTCCGGATATAGCCATTACCGACTTCCAGAGTGAGTTGTACTGTTGCTCCTTGGCCCTGACCACTGATGATTTGGCCTGTACCACTCCAGATCTGCGGGCGTGACTGAGCCCAACTAACTTCAGTAGACAAGCCAATCAACACCGTCAGGATCCCCAAAAAGCTGCTCAACGACAGCCGACATAATCGTCGGAATCGAGCACAAAAACCATCGGATCCTCCACAATGTAGACCCAGACAATGCCGTTCTCTGCAGTGCTGCTCTTCATGATGCCGTTCTCCAGAATGCCGTTCTTCACAATGCCGTTCTCTACGATGAAGCATAGCGGGGCCAACCCATCGGGACAGCCCTAACGGAAGGACACCTAGGTGAGTGACGCTGCGGGGCGTTGAGGATGGCAAAGCAGAGTCTGCCAAGGAGATGCGTCGATGCGTAAGCCGTTTCATCACAGTGTTGGAACAACGATACGTGGTCACAGGCCAAGCCTCAGAGTTATTAAACCCACAACCCTACTGAGTGGATGCCGCCATTAACTAGCCTAAACAATCTAAACCCAGGATTAGGTTAACTCAGATGGCTGTAGCTGGATCCAGTGGTGCCTCAACTCGATCACTTAGCCTGATCCCGATGTGAAGTCCTTGAGCCTCAGGATCCTGTCATCAATGAGAGGGCCACTGCAGCTGGGATCCAAACAAGCTAAGAGAGGCGACGATTTGGTTTGCCTGACTACACTCTAAGGAATCTATCGGGGGGATGACAGGCTGAAAGCTGAGGGTCTGTCTGCGGGAATATAGAAGGGTGTGTACGCCAGACCGTAGACCCAGTCCATCATTCAAGCGCATCATTCACTTATTCAGCGCGAGGGATACGATGAGGTAAGCATCGATTCAACTCAGGCTGAGAAAGCTCTCCAGAGCTATCACCATCCTGGGAGGCCACCGCCGGACCTGGGTCACCCACTCCAGATTCTGGTAACGGGGGTCCAGTCCTACTACACCCACCCAATAACTTTCTGCTTCTCCACGGCGGCCTTGCTGCCACAAACTTGCGGCCAAAGCGGCTCGGGCATCTGGAAATTTCGGATACTTACGCGCTAATCCTTGAAACGTTCTGATCGCTTCAGGCGTGCGCTCCAGTTGATACAGAGCCAGGGCATAATTCATTTGAGCAAAGGCGTAGCTACGAGAAAGGTTAGTGGCCTGCTGATAGTCGGCGAGAGCACCCTCCCAGTCCCCTAATCCGGCTTTAGCATTTCCCCGATTGTTGTATGCTGCTGGATCCTCAGGATCCAGGTCCAGCACACGGTTGTAATCATCGATAGCCGCTTGCCATTGACCTAAGCCTTCTAAGGCGGCCCCTCGGTTGAGATAGGGATCCGGAGCATCAGGAGCAATTTCGATGGCGTGAGCATAGTCGGTGAGGGCATCTTCTAGTTTGTTCTGACTGACACGGGCATTGCCTCGATTACTCCACAGAGCGGCGTTGATGGGATCCAGTTCGAGGAGAGCCGTCCAATAGTCTTCCGCTTCCAGAAAGGATCCGTCATTGGTAGCGGCAAAGGCACGGGAGAGGAGATCCTCAAATGTTTGACGGAATTCGGGTGTGTCTTGGGGGGCAGCGGATCCAGATGCCGTGGGATCCGATTGAGCTAGGGCGGAGGGGGCGAGTCCGGTTAGGGTTAGGATAGTGATCAGAATCAGAGCAAGAAAGCGGCGCATAGCGAATCTGTTAGGAGCAATAGTGTCTCTACCTTAGACTGCGGTTGCAATTAGGCTCAAGACCGATGCGGCTAACCGTTCGATCAGTAGTCACTTGTCCTGTGATTAGATAAGGTGCCATCTCATGGCTAAGTTGGTCCGTATGACTTGGGATGGGAGGTTGTTCGGGGTACCATAACTGACTCATGTTCAACCACCTTGTCAAGTGTCAGCGTAAAGTCCTGACAGGATCCAAGCGAGCAATAAGACAGAGCGGAGCGGTCACAGTGAGCTAAGCTAATCCCTTGCGAAGTAGGCCTTGTACCAAAGTTACAGAAACAGCCATAAATCCAGTTAGTAGCCCCAAGGATCCCATCAAGCTCAATTCACCCCAGGGGGCCTGCAGCACAATATCAGACCACTGCCAATCCATATGACTATAGACGTGGCGAATGGGTTCGATGGCGTGTGTCAAAGGGTTTAGGCTCGCTACCCACTGGAGCCAGTTGGGCATGAAGGAGAGCGGTGCTAGAGCGGTGCTGGAGAAGATTAGAGGCAAGTTGACCAGGAATACAAACGCTAATAGCTGTTGGTGACCTGGCAACGCAAAGGCTAGACCCAGAGAGAGTGCTGTAAACGCGAGAACAAGCAGGCCAATAATGAGCACGACAATGCCTAAACCTGAAAGGGTGGGTATCCCTGCGCCCAAGGCATAGGCAGCAGCAATGATGGCCACAGTTTGAACTAAAGCCAATGTCACAATGTAGATGGTTGAGGCTAGAACAATCGAGAACCGCGACGTAAGGGGAGCGACAAGCAAACGATTCAGAAATCCGAACTCGCGATCAAACATGACTGGCAGACCTGAGTTGAGAGCGCCGCCAAAAGCAGTGAAGACAATGATGCCAGCCCCTAAAAATTGAGTGTAGTTGCGGTCTTCTCCAAAGATGCCCGCCGGTGCATTTTGAAATAAAGCCCCGAACAATAACAGCCAGAGTAGAGGTTGAATGATGCCCACCAAAAGAGTACTGGGGCGGCGTTGCAATTGAATGAACCACCGCCGAGTGAGGGCTAGGGTCTCCTGCCAAAATTCAGAGGACAGGATCCCAGGCGTTTGCAAATTGGCAGGATCGATGGAGGGGGTTGCGTTACTCATGAGTGTCTCCTTCAACGTAGGGTTATTTCTTTTTAGATGTGGCTTCAGCAGCAGCTAGCTCAGCATCCATCAGGGTTTGGCCGGTAGCTGCCAGATAGACATCATCAAGGCTGGGGCGGGATTGGGCCATGCTGAAGACAGGCAGACCTGCTGTTTTGAGTGTTTGACGGACCTGAGGGATTGTCTCGGTTTCTTCGCCGTTGACGACAAGGTTCAAAGCATTACCTTGAGCGCTATTAATGACGACAGATTTAACGAAGGGTAGAGGGGTAAGGAGAGAGGATCCTTGTTCAGCCCGGTCACGAGAGGTGAATTCATCGATGCGGAGAGTCAAGCGTTCGCCACCGACTTGATCCTTAAGTTCGTTCGAAGTGCCTTCGGCGATGACTTTCCCTTTGTCAATGATGGCAACTCGGTCTGCAAGCATGTCAATTTCTTCAAGGTAGTGGCTAGTTAGGAGGACCGTGATTCCCATGTCCTTGAGGCGGCGCAACACCTCCCACATGGCCACCCGGCTTTGGATATCCAGACCGACTGTGGGTTCATCTAAAATCAGCACTTGTGGTTGATGGAGAAGGCCAGCCGCGAGATCCAATCGTTTGCGAAGACCACCAGATAGTGTGCCAATGCGGTCATGCGCTCGATCAGTCAAGCCCAGGAGATTGAGAACCGTTTCAATTCGATCCTGAGCCAGAGGACGAGGCATGTGATAGATATCGGCCTGCAACTGGAGCAATTCCTGGCCTGTTAAAACTTTATCCTGGGCAACCTCTTGGGTAACGTAACCGATTTTCTGCCGCACCACGCGAGGATACTCCGTCACAGAAACGCCACAGACGGCTAGTTCTCCGGCATCAGGACGTTGGAGTGTGCATAAACATTGCAACGTCGTCGTTTTTCCGGCGCCATTCGGACCTAAAAGTCCAAAGATTTGACCGGACTCGACCTGGAAGGACACGTCTTCTACGGCCAGAACGGATCCGTATCGCTTCTGGAGATGGTGGATGGAGACAGCTGCAGTCATAGGTAACAGAGGATATCAATTCCTCCATACAAGTTAACAAACCTGATAGTAGCACTGCCGCCTCGGATCCTGGTTTCAACATTGTTTAAGCTGGAGCAGCTCTATCCTTGAGCGCTTGTCGCAGGATCCGGAGTCTGCAAAGACGGGGAGCTTAGCCTGTTAAGAATGGTGAGGTCGTAGAATGCTGACTGTGATTGTGCAGTCTGGGCGCTATGAGTTACTGTTTGAATCCACTATGTCAGCATCCTGAAAATGAGGCGAAGGCCGAGAGTTGTCAGGCCTGTGGCACTCGGATCCGGCTCAAGGATCGCTATCGTCCCCTCAGACTCCTAGGATCCGGTGGATTCGGACGCACCTTTCTGGCCGTTGATGAAGATAAGCCCTCCAACCCCCGCTGTGTGATCAAACAGTTTTATCCGCGAGATCAACTCCCTGATACCCGTGCTAAAGCCTCTCAACTCTTTCAACAAGAGGCTGTCCGGTTAGATGAATTAGGTCAACATCCCAATATCCCTGACCTCCTCGCCTATATTGAACAGGATCAACATGCCTACGTTGTTCAAAGTTTCATTGATGGTCCTACCCTGGCAGATGTGTTGCAGAGTGAAGGATCCTTTGCTGCCGCTGCGATTCAAGATGTCTTGCAACAGGTGTTACCGATCCTGGAATTTGTACATCAGCATCACGTGATCCACCGCGATATAAAACCAGCTAATATCATTCGCCGCCGTCAGGATCAACATCTAGTCCTTGTCGACTTTGGCGCTGCCCGTCATGCCACCGGCACTACCCTAGATCGAACCGGAACCATGATCGGGAGTGCTGAATTCACCGCCCCTGAACAAGTCCGAGGCCGAGCCGTCTTTGCCAGCGATCTCTACAGCCTAGGCGTCACCTGTATTCACTTGATGACTCAGATGCGTCCCTTTGATTTGTTTGATGTTGGTGAAGACTGTTGGGTATGGACAGACTATCTGCAGGATCCGATTTCCCCTAAATTACAGGCCATCCTTGATAAACTCCTGCAACGTGCCCTTAATCGCCGTTATGCCACCGCCACAGAAGTCCTTCAAGAGTTGAACAGCCTCCTTGCCTCTACTCCACCACTTGTTCAACCGTCGGCACCGTTACCTCCAGTCCTCTGGACTCTCCCACCGCCTCCCAGTCCCGCCCCCTCTCTCCAGTCAGACGGTCGGCTCGACTACCGCAAGCTCATGCTTTTCCTCGATACCCGCACCCGAGGATCCGTTTGGTCCGTTGCCTTCAGCCCAGATAATCGCTGGTTAGCCTACAGCGTGGGGACCCGTTTCGCTTTCCCCATTCGTGACAATGCTATTCGGATATGGGATCTCAGTGTCAATCAAGAAAAAGGGATCCTTGATGGTCATGAGAATCACGTCCTGTCCCTGGTGTTTCATCCGGATGGTGACACGCTAATTAGTGCCGGCAGGGATGAAACAATCCGGCTATGGTCGTTCACCTCAGAACAGGAACGTCAGGTGTTGCTTGGTCACATTGACTGGATTAATCAAGTTGCTCTGAGCCCAGATGGATCCGTGTTAGCTAGTTGTAGCGAGGATTGTACAATTCGGCTCTGGACTTTGACTAGCCCGCGAGAGCACAGTTTGGAGGGCCCGCGAGAGCAAGTATTCCGCTGTATCCACCCGGTGCAGGGCATCGTATTTAGCCCCACGGATCCCTATCTGATCAGCAGTGGTGTGGGCCATACCGACCTCTGGAATTGGCAAACGAAACAGAAAGTCGGTCGACTCCCTCATCCCATGTACACCAGTCGGACGTTGGTGGCTCTCACCGCTGATGGATCCCGCTTAGCCATCGCGGATCCGGAACAGGTTGATATCTGGGAACAGTTCACCTCAGATCAGCCTCAGCTCATCATGCGTCTACCGATGCGAGGCTCTACTGTGTCCGCTATCACTTTCAGTCCGGATGGAACTACTGTTGTCGTTGGCACAGAGTCTGGCGAGATCCAACTTTGGTTAATTGAACGACAGGTTCGGCTGAGGCTTGTCCGGCAGGAGGGTAGAGTAACGTCACTAGCTTTTAGTCCAGATGGTCGACTGCTGGCCAGCGGCAGCATCAAGGCAACGCTACAAATTTGGGCTGTAGCAGAGTGATTTAAAGACATGGAGCCTACTGAGACAGGGCTTTGATCACACTTTGCGAGTCTGCGGTCCATCCCACAATGGCTCCTTGAGATTGAATCATCTTGAGGGTGGCCTCTTTGAATTCAGGGAAATAGCTATCAGTAGCATCTTCTACTAACAGACACTCATACCCACGGTCATTTGCCTCTCGCATGGTGGATTGCACACATACTTCAGTCGTCACACCAGCCATGATCAGATGAGTGATCCCTCTCTCCTGCAATAGCTTATCTAAATGAGTTTGGTAGAATGCTCCTTACCCGGGCTTAGTGATGATTGGTTCACCCGGTAGCGGTTGTAAGTCTGAAATGATGGCATTCCCCGGCTCCCCCTTGATCAGCAGTCGTCCCATTGAGGTTTCATCCCCAATCCGTAAGGATCCTTGGCCTCGCTTCAATTTCGAGGGTGGACAATCGGATAGATCCGGTTCATGACACTCCATCGTTTGCAACACTGGCAGCTGACAAGCCCGGAACGTGTTCAATAGGATCCGCACCGTTGGGACAATTTTCTGCAACCGAGTCACATCATTCCCCAACGCGGCCCCATATCCATGACTCTCGAGAAAGTCCCGCTGCATATCAATAATCAGCAGGGCTAGACCACCTGATTCTGGGAGCTCGTAATCATAGGGTTTTGCCGCAATCGCAACCATGATGGATCCTTGTGGAAGATGAGTCCGCTCCGGCTGAGCCAAAATTCAGATTGGGGCTGGCTCTAGGACTAGTGACCGGCCATCCGTTGACCAATCGTGGCAAAGTCAGCCTGGGCCGTCGCGCTTTCGTAAACAAATGTACCTTCACTAATAACAATAATGCGATCCGTTAACGTCAGGAGTTCATCAAGATCTTCACTCACCAACAACACTGCCACCCCTCGATTGCGGGCCTCCACAATTTGTTGATGAATGTACTCCACTGCATTGAAATCCAATCCAAAACACGGGTTCGCGGCAATTAACAGCTTGATCTGCTCCGAGGACAGCTCACGGGCCAAAATCGCTCGCTGCACGTTCCCTCCCGAAAGGTGGTGAATCGGAGTATCTGCTGACGGTGTCTTGACGGAAAATGTCTGAATCAGTCCCGTCGCCATCGATCGAATCGCACGCCACACCAGCCACCAGCCCCACTGCGCTTGAGGGGGTCGGTCAAATGTCCGTAGAGCCATATTTTCAGCCACACTCATGTGGGGAACACAGGCGTTGCGCAGGGGTTCTTCGGGCAGTGAAAAGACACCGTGCTTGAACATGTCTGCCCGTGTAGCACGATAAGGATCCTGATTCACCCAGACATCCCCCGCCTCAATCGGTCGCTGCCCCGCCAACGCCTCTACTAACTCCCGCTGCCCATTTCCAGAGACCCCAGCAATCCCCACAATCTCACCTTGATGAACGGTCAGGTTGATATCGGAGATCGCCGGTAACCCGTTATCCTTGTGGGCACAGAGACCTTTGACATCCAACACCGGTTGGGGAGTTGGTCTATCCACTTTCGAGACAGGCTTTGGATCCTTGGCTTCTCCCAGCATCATCTGAGCCATATCCGTAATCGTCAGATCCGTCACAAACCCATGACCGGCCAGGATCCCTTTGCGGAGGATCGTGACTTCATCGACAAACGCCTGCACTTCGCGAAACTTGTGAGTAATCAGGAGCACACTTAATCGACCGGCTGTGACTTCCTGACGTAGGAGCCCTAACACTTCATCCGCTTCCCCTGGCGTCAGCACAGAGGTCGGCTCATCTAAGATCAAGACGCGACTTTGCAGATACAACTGTTTCAAAATTTCTAATTTTTGCTTCTGTCCCGCTGCTAGCTCAGCCACAGGCAACTCTAGAGGCACTTGAAAAGGGGAGGTTGCCATAAATTGGCGGAGTGAGGCCAGTTGCTGGGACCAGTTGATCAGCTTGGGCTGGTCGAACCGTGAGAGGACTAAATTTTCCGCTACCGTCATAGCCGGGACTGAGGTGAAATGTTGGTAGACCATCCCAATGCCGTAGTGGTGAGCGTTACGAGGGTTGGCAATGGCTCGGGCCTGTTTGCCAATTACGACATCCCCTGAGGTGGGCTGATAAAACCCCATGACACATTTCACTAGAGTACTTTTGCCCGCTCCATTTTCTCCAAGCAGGGCGTGAAAAGTCCCCGGTTTTACCGTCATGGATACATGATCCAAGGCCACCAAGGATCCGAACCGCTTTGTCAAGTTCACCACCTCTAACTCCGGAGGCCCCGTCACCTGAGAGGTGGACTGAGGAGTAGATTGAGGGGTTATGGGGGAACTTGTCACTGTCATGAGGGTAGACCTTGCCAGAGGCCGAAAAAATAGGATCCGGAATCATCTTTAGAGACTTATACTGGACAGACTTAAAGGATCCGGTGCCACGATGATGTAATGAAGGTCACTTTTTTTCATCTGGGGGCGAGTCGGGCCAGATCGAATCTAGGGATCGTGATCTGGAGGTTATTTAGAGTGGAACAGGAGCAAGAGCCATCAGAATCATTCAGTTTTTATCCAGCTAGAAAAGCCTGGATTAGATTGACTATAAAGATGAAATGGACTTAGTAGAGAAACATTGAATCCGTGTCGAAATCTGAGGGTTAGGGTTAGAGTATTGGGAAGACCCAAGGAAGCCAGTATGTCGGAAACCAGTCCGTACCAGTTGTTAGGAGTCAGTGAGGATGCCTCGTTTGAGGAGATCCAATTGGCTAGGCAGGCGCTCGTCAATTCAGCGTCAGTCACCGAAGAGGAACTGGAGCAGATTGAACAAGCCTATGACATGATCCTGATGCAACGACTGCGGTTGCGCAAAGAGGGCAAAATTGCTGTGCCTGACCGGATCCGATATGCGGAGCGGACGGTTGATCAGGAGGCGAAAGAGGCAGGGCGAGCGACAGGGCCGGCGTTCACGTTACCGAGTTGGATGCAACGCTGGGTGGACAATCCCGATACCCAAGATATTGTCTGGCCGGCTGGATTGCTGGGAGTCTTGTGCGCGTGGGCTTACTTTTTCCCGGCTGGTGAAGATGTACCTTCTGCTCCAATTGCGCTGGGATTATTTGTCAGTGTTTACTTTCTGTATCGTAAAGAAAGACGCTTTTTTAGAGCCTGCCTTCTCGCTCTTGGATCGATGACCATCGGTTTAGTTGTTGCACAAGGGATTGTCTCAGTGCTACCTGTGCCGGATGTAGGAGGAGCCATCTTACTGGTGATTGCGTTCTCTATCGTCTGGCTGGTGACAGCGTTCCTACGGTAAGACAGGATCCAAAGTCATTCAGTCTGACTCAGAAGTCATTCAGATCCCCGCAAAAGTCATTCGGACCTCGCAAAAGTCATTCGG